>CAYYAQ010000024.1:9009-21550 GCA_964469555.1 uncultured candidatus Brocadiaceae bacterium
AGGTGTGGAGTCGCGACAACATCGCCGAGACCGTTTTCGACTGGGCGAGGTTCAGGCGCGTTGCTGTCGATGCTCAAGTGACAGCGGACCTCGTTGTAGGTAGTAGGTCGCGTACCGGAGCAGCGTCTGTCGCAGGTGTCGTTCGCCGAGCGCGATGGTGTGGTCGGCGCACTCACGCCGGATCGATCCGATGATGCGCTCCGCGTACGGATTCTGCCAAGGCGACTTCCTGGATCAACTCGTTCTTGATGCCGCGCTGAGCCGTTGCCGACGATCAGACCTCGCTCCGATGTCTACTCGCCGGTCACCGCACCCAACACCTCGATCTGCGAGGCGTCGCACCGCGCAAGGAGTGCCGCCGTGTCGAGTCACCCGAGTCCGCGGCGGATCAGGAATTCGTTCGGCCCATCGCGCACCGGGTCCCGGCCACGACCCCGGCAAGGACGGCGGACGTGGCAACGACGCACAGGACTACCGCGGGCCCTGGTGGCCAGTCTACGCCTTCCGCACACGAGAGGACGAACGCTCCGGCTCCGCCGATGAGTCCGGCGATCGCCGATAGAATCGGATACGCCGCGAGCGACGGCGTGGCCGTGCGCAGGATGGCTGGCGGGACGAGGAGAAGGGTCAGGACGACCTCTGGGCCGACGACGGGAACACACAGGGCACACAGTCCGCCGAGGAGCAGGAGGGTAATCACCAGATTTCGGTTGGGAGACAGGCCGAGCAGCTGGGCCTGATCCGGGTCGAATGCGCTGACCCAGAGGCGGCGCCAGAAGGCGACCCCGAGCACGGACGCGACGGCGCAGGCGGCGACCACCCGGTTCCGGCCGGAGGTGTCGACCGTGAGTAGCCGGCCGTGGTGGATCGACTCCTCAAAGATCTTGTGGTACGGGCTGCCCAGATAGCACAGCTCTTGCAGCGCGACGGCGACGAGGAACGCGATGCACGCG
Organism: uncultured candidatus Brocadiaceae bacterium; assembly: GCA_964469555.1. Taxonomy (GTDB): domain Bacteria; phylum Planctomycetota; class UBA1135; order UBA1135; family UBA2386; genus CAYYAQ01. The sequence goes on from CAYYAQ010000024.1 coordinate 9,963, forward strand.
TGGACCCCGAGGAACCGCCGGTCACGCGCCAGCCCGACGAGCGCGAGCATGCCGATGGCGACCGCTGCGAGCGAGCCGGTGAGCTGGAGCGCTGTGCCCGGTTCTTCGGGATGCGCGGTGTCGGTCACCACGAACAGGGCGAATAGGAAGTAGGTCGCGGCCTGCCCACAGCTCGCGAGCTGCGGGATGGCTAGCCCGAGAATCGGCATCCGGCGCAGGACGAGCAGCACACCGAGGAGCGGAGCGGCGACCGCGACCGCGAGGAGCGCGAGAAACCCATCGAAGAACAACTCGAGGATGAGCTCGATCGAAGACTGGATGACGCCGATCATGCTGCGCTCACCGGGCGGTTGCGGTGGGGGTGACGGACGACGGTTCTCTTTCGTCCAACTGGCCGTCGTCGAGCACCAGTAGTCGATCGGCGAACTCCGGGGCGCGGAAGAGGTCGTGGGTCACCGCAATCACGAGCTTCCCCCGGTCCGCGAGGCCGCGGGCCGCCTGCCATATGGCCGAGGACGATGCGGCGTCCACCCCGGCGGTCGGTTCGTCGAGGGCGATGATTCGGGCGTCGGCACATAGCGCTCGCGCGACGAACACGCGCTGGCGTTGTCCGCCGGAGAGCCTGGCGAAAGAATGACGCGCGCGGTCGCCGAGTCCCATCGCCTCGAGCGATTCCGCAGCCCGGCTCCGGCGCTCCGCTCGGCGAATGCCCAGGGGCAGACCGGTTCCGACGACTTCGAGGCAGGTCACCGGGAACCCGAGGTCGATGGCGCCGAGCTGGGGAACGTAGCTGACGGTGTGCCCGAGAGTCCCATCGATCCGACCATCGAGGGCCGGAAGGAGCCCCAGCAGGGTGCGCATCAGGGTGGTCTTGCCGCCTCCGTTCGGGCCCGTCAGGAGATGGACCCTGCCGGCCGCCAGCCGTCCGTCGAGGGGGCCGGCGACCCGCTCGGTGCCATAGCCGATCTCGAGTCTGGCGAACTCGATCGCCGTCTGCGAAGCCGCCGCCGTCACTTACCCGCGGAGGTTTTTTCCACGGTCCCCTTCGCCGGGGGAGTCTCCGGCTTCCGTAGATTCGCGGCGAAGGTGTCGACCACGTGGTCCATGTACGCAAACCAACCCTTGTGCGTACCGCTGGTCGAACTGCACGTCTGCAGCATGATGGACTTGGCTCCGATCTCCTTTGCGACTCGCCGAGCGACGTCGGCGAGTCGCGGCCGCCCGACGATGAATCCGATCTTGCGCTGCTTGCCGATTCGCATGACCTTTGCCAGATGGCCGGGGGTGGGCGACATGCCGGGGCTCGGCTCCAACCGGGCGACGACGTTCAGGCCGAAGGTCTGCGCGAAGTAGATCCACGACGAGTGAGCTTCGATGAACTCGGCTCCCCGGAACGGGGCGAGCTTCTTGTGCCAAGCCTTCAGGCGCACATCGAGCTCCTTCTCCCAGGCGGCGCAGCGCTCGGCGAAGCGCCGCTTGTTCGTGGGATCGATGCGAATCAGGCAGTCGCGGATGTTGCGAGCCGCGGTGCGCATCCGGATGGGGTCTACGTTGTAGTGCGGATTGCCCCGCGGATGGAGGTCGGGGCCGGCCCCACGGGAGGCCTTGGCCGGCACCTGGAGCGGAGCGATGCCGAGAGATGCGTCGCAGAAACCGGGTCGCCCCGGCTGCACCTGCCGGTTTCGGGCGGTGCGCATCATCGCTGGTACCCACGCGTGCTCGCCGTCCAACCCGAGCTGAACGAAGGCACCGGCTCGGCGCAGCTTGATCAGCAGCGAGGGGCGGATGCGGACGAGGTGAAGATCCTCGTGGCCCTTGGTCAGGCTCGTCGTCGTCACGGCGTCGCCTCCGATGCGCTGCACGATGTTGGCGAAGTCGGGAATCGTGGTGACGACCCGGATCTGTGCCGTCGCGCACGTCGCCAGGGCCAGTCCCGCTGCGCAGAACGTCGCTGTCGCCCGGTTACCAATCAACGCCATGGCCATGGGATCCCAGGATAACAGTCCACTGGAGCATTACGCCGTACGAGTTCACACCCGGGTCGTCAAAATGGCGTGCTTCCAGTCGGAGGCGGTTGAATTCGTTGACGCGGTGGGTGAGGAACACTCCGGCGTCCCAGGAGGTCTCCGCGTTGTCCTCCGCGTGCTCGAAGTGACCGCCGCTGACTCCATACGACCAGTTGCTGTTGGCGACTCGCTCGATGTAGCCGTAGAAGCCGTTCGCTCCCGTGTTGGTGATCGTCAGTCCGTCATCGCTGCTCTCCCGAATGGAGCGCAGCAGCTCCACGCCGATGTTCAGGCCGCTGCCGGCCGCCGGATCGAGGGTCTTGAACGTCACGTCCGCGCCGACGATCGTGGTCTGCAAGTCGGCGCTGATGACCGTGGTGCCAGACTCGAAGAAGGTGCGGGCTTCCGGTGCGTGTGCGACGCTCGCGCCAATCTGTAGCGTGCTCTCCTCTCCGACGTCGGAGACCACACTCAATCTGGCCATGTAGGCGAAGTTGTCGAAGTTGCGGTTACCGAACGGCTCGGGGCCGTCTTCGTCATCGTGGTCATGGCCACCCGCGGACGGACCGAAGATCGAGTGTGCGTCGCCGTCCAGATCGTTGGCGACGCCGAGGGACCAGCGCAGCAGGGTTGCTTCGCCGGCGCCGAAGTCATGGTGCAACTCGAGACCGGTGCCGCGCAGGGCGCCGCCCAGGTATTCCTGTAGCACCTGCGGCTTGTCGACGAACGGTAGGTCGTGGTCGTGCACGGGCGATAGCTTGCCAAAGTCCGTGTTGAAGCGGCCCGCCTTGAGGCTGAACGTGCCCGGCAGCCAGTTGTCTGCCAGGATGTAGGCCTCCTCGATCTCGACATTGTCGCCGTCGAAGTGCAGGTAGGCTTGGTACGACAGCAGGGGGTCGACCCGGCCGACCACGCCGAGCTCGAGGTCGCGCAGATTGAATTGGTTGTAGTTCTCGAAGTTGTCCGGGCGGTCGGTAGCGGACAGGACGAAGTCGCCGATCAGACTGATCGCCGGGTTGAACGTGCTGTCGAAGATCGAGGTCTGTCCGAGGTTCGAGATGCCACGGCGTTCCGCACCCTGCGAATCCTGACCGGCAGCCTGCCCCTGATTCTGTGCGAGTTTGCGAATGCGGGCGTCCTTCTCCTGGCCGGCCTTCTCCAGTGCCCGCACCCGCTCTTCAAGGGTCGGACTGGACTTCGGATTGTCCTGGTTCTGTGCCTGCGCAGCTGCGGCGCAGATGGCGATTGCGAAGAGGGTGGCGAGAGGCGGGTGAGTCATGGTGCGAAGCTCAACTTGGTAGCGAATGCGAATGCATTCTCATCTAAATTCTAGCGAATGCAAGTGCACTTGCAAAGAAATCTTGGACGTGGGATCCTACGCGGATGCGACGTACGCGCCAACGCGAGGCCATCCTGACGACCCTCCGGGATGCCGGGCGCCCACTCACACCCGCGGAGATCGGCGAGCTGGCGGCCCAGGACGTGCACGGGATCAACCTGGCGACGGTGTACCGCAATCTCAAGCTGATGGGTGAAGCCGGCGAGGTCGCGGCAGTGGACTGCGTCGGGCAACCTGCTCGGTACGAGGTGGCGGGTCTAGATCACCATCATCACTTCCACTGCGACGTCTGCGATCGGTTGTTCGATTTGTCCGGCTGTATCGCCGAGGAGCTCGAGCGGCTGGCTCCGCTGGGGTTCGAGGTGCGTCATCACCACATCCAGTTGTCCGGGCAGTGCGCCTCCTGCCGCACCCAACCAGGGTAGTCGAGTTTCCTTCCTTCCCGAAATGCAGCGGACGATCGCACCGCCCGCTCGCTTGTGGATGCGCAGCTGGCGCATGCCCGTGATGTCCGAAAACACGTCCGGCGTTCTTCGGTGCCGAGCAGGCCGGTCTCGGCGGGCTGCGCGGTACGTCCGCCAGCGATCGGCCGGGTTCGTGACTCTCGGGTTATGACCGGTCAGGACTCTCCTCGTAACCAAAACGGTTACGAGGAGCGTTCGGCTCGCCCTACCAGTGCTGGCTTTGGCCAGTTTGGATCATCGCCCCTGGGTTCATAGCCTGGGGGCGATGGCTTGTACGGTGGGTGGGTGGAAGGTGGGGCGTGAACCGGACATCGGGTGGTGGTTGGATCTGGGGCGTGCTCTCTGTTTCGAGGGGCGCGGGCAACGGGTCGGAGGCGACGCCGCGAATCCGTGCCCGAAATGCTCTCTGACTCTCAGAGCACGACACGGGTTATGAACCCGAGAGCGCGAAAGGACAACGGCGACCACTTTCGCCTCGGCATGAATAACCCACCGCCCCCCAACACCCGGCCGCCAGCCTGAGGCCACATCCAAGACGATGCCTTTCGTTCATTTCGCTGTCGCGTCGAGCACCCGCTCGTGCAGCCGGCGCAGGCTGTCCAGCGGGTAGCCGGACTCGAGATGGTACCCGATGGTCAGCGGCCCACCTGCGTTGGCGTCGAGAACACCATCGGCCCAGTCCAGCAGGCCGCGCGAATCGTCGGCACGCAGATCGTCGACCAGTGGGGCGACGCAGACCGGAAACTCCCGCCCGAATACCTCTCTCACCTGCGCGATCGACGTGTCACCACCCAAGTCCAGGGCCGAGATATTCTCGATCTGCTGTGCCGCCTCGAGCAGGTGGTCACTGGCGCCGCAGGAGTGCCAGCGCACGGGCCCGAGTTCGCGGCCAATGCGCGAAAACTGGGGGACAACCAGGCGCTCGTACATGTCGGGGCTGATCATGCAACCGGAGCATTCGCCCACGTGCACTTCATCGATCGGTCGCTCTGCCAACAGGGCAAAATGGCGAACCAGGGCGATCGAAACATCCGTGATCCAGTCCAGGACTGCCTGACTGCGTCCCGGATCGGTCGCCATGTCGATGAGGATGGACTCGCCCACCAGTTTCAGCGCGGTGGTCACGGGGCCGTGAACGGCGGCCCGACCCGAGCTGTCCCAGAAGAACGGTGGCACCGGCGCCAACTTCCCCGCGCGTTGGACGGCGCGATACTGCCCATCGAACAGATCGATCAACTCGTGCCGGAGCAGCGATTCGACCGACGGCAGGTCATCCGGGTCCGCTCCCGCCAGTGGGGTCAGCGAGATGTCCGCATCCATGCACGCGCTCGGCGCGAACTCGGCGCCCAACAACATCCCCACGATCATGTTCGGCTGGATCCCGCCGACCAACACCTGGTCAGGGAGCCAGAACGCCTGCCGTCCGAGATTCGATTCGGTGAACAGCAGGCCCAGGCCGCAAAGAGCCTCGTCGAGATGAAGCTGGCAGCGGGTGTCCGTCTCGTGCCGACACTCGAGGTCGAAGTAGTAATCCCGCTGAAACGACGCCCCGATCGACTCGGCCATGAAGCCCTTCGAGACCGTGCCGGCAACACCGATCACCTGTGAACCTCCGGGTCGAGGGCGAAGTAGGGCTTGCGTTGCTGCCACTTGCCACCGGTGAAGTCGGGGCACTTGACTGGCTGACTCCCGGCGGCGATGGATTGCTCTGAGAGCGGGAAGATACAGCTCATCACGACGGAGTCGTAGACGTCGATCGGCGTCGGTGCCTTCTTTCGCACCGCCGCGACGAACAACTCGAGTTCCAACGGATCGACGCCGCCGTGCCCAGCGAGACCGTACTTCCCGCCAGGGCTGTTTTTGCCGCGCCAATAACGGTGTTCATACTTGGTCTGGTGCGGGCCGAAGGGCGACCAGTTCTCGGCATTGTGGCCCGGGCCATCGCCCGCCAGATAGACGGCGTCGCGCTGTTCGTTGTACAGACCGCGCGTGCCCTGGATCAACCAGCGGTTGTCGTACGGCCGGGGCAACTGCATGTCCATGTTGATGACGATGGTCTTGCCTTGCACCGTGCGCACCATGGTGGTGACGATATCGCCCTGCTTCCATGCGCTCTTCGTCAGGGCGTGGTCCTTGCCGTACTTGCGCGTCAGTTGATCGTCGATGCCCCATTGCCCACTGGCCATGGACACGACGGTGTCGAACCGGTCGCCGCAGTTGATATCCATCCAACTGAGCACCGGGCCCAAGCTGTGCGTCGGGTACTGATCGGCGCATCGTTCGAGCAGATGCTTGCGGGGCCATTCCTTGCCCATGTACCAGGTCACGCAATTGTGCGAGTGGGCACAGTGGCAGTGCACGATCTCGCCGAACAGACCCAGGCGGATCATGTTGAGCACGGCGAGGTTGTCGCGACGGAACGACCAATTCTCCATCATCATGCACGGCATACCCGTCTGCTCGGATGTCTTCACGAGCTGCCAGCATTCGTCGATCGTGAGGGCACACGGCACTTCGACGCCGACGTACTTCTTGCGCTGCATGGCGTAGACCGCCATCGGCGTGTGCCACTCCCAGGGCGTGGCGATGAACACCGCGTCCAGGTCGTCGCGGTCCATCATCCGCTCGTAGTCGGTCACGCTCTTCGTGTAGGCCTCGGGACGCGGCTGCCCGGCGCCTGCGACGATCTCCTGGGCCCGGCGGGCGGCGGCGGGGCTGGTATCGCAGACCGCCGGTACCTGCACGCCCTGGATGCCCAAGACATGGCGCATCATGCCCGTGCCGCGGCCGCCGACGCCGACGAAGCCGATCCGCACCGGCTTGTCGTGCTCCTCGCCGACGGCGATGCGTCCCAGGGCAGTCGACGCCGATACTGCTGCCGCGGTCTTCGTGAACTGTCTGCGATCGATGGGAGTTGTCATGGTGAGGCTTCCTCAGGTAGTCGTCGCCGTCTCTCGCGCCCCGGCGAGCGCATCCCGGCGAGCCGAGGGTAACCGGTTGATCTTCCTCGACCCGACGCTCGCGTGTGGGAAATTCCCTCGATCGCCCGACCGGCAGGTTCCGCGGCGATGATCGGGATCCCAACTACCGGTGGTGGACGATGTGAACCTCGCCGCTCCACCACAAACTCGTCAGGGCCGCCTCCGAGCGAGGCCACAAGTCTCGTGGCGGACGTGAAATCGGATCATCCGGTGAGACGCAGCTCGGGAAACCGCAGTCTCTCGCGACACGCGGACCAAATCACCGCACCTCACTTGGTGAATCAGTTGTGACCGATGCAGAGCCTCGATCCCGCCATTCTCCCACCCGGTCTTCAGACTCTGCACGCTCAAGACTCCAAGAACCCCTTGAAGCAGGAGAATGACATGAGGTCCTCGTCCCGAAATCACTGTAGTCAAAGCACAGATCCGGCGATTCGGCGGTGCGTCCGCAACAGCCTTGCACTGGTCGCCGTCGTCACCACTGCGATGAGCGCGCAGGCACAGACGACAGTGACATACTCGGACTCTACCTTCGACAATGCAGACTGGGTTCCGCAAAGCTTCGCCAGAGGATCCGGTGGCTCCATGGTGGGCACGCAGGTCGGCACCGGTTTGGGCGAGCGCGGATGGGGAGCGATGCTGGGTGGGCTGTGTCGTGGTTGCTGGGGGCCGGTCGAAAATCTGGGGTTGTCCGTCCTACCCTCACTCATTTAGACGGCTCTTTTCGAAGGGTCAGAGGCAAGCTCAGAGCAATCCAACAGGCTTTTCAGAAACTTAGATCGCTCTGTTCGATGTGGGGCAGATCCCGCCGTGGCTACGGCGAATTGCGTTGACCGAATATCCCGACAAGATTCGCGCCGCCGGAACGCCCCCCCCCCCCTATCGCTTGTGTGAGACGCCTTGATATCATCACCTTGATATCATCACTTGATATCATCACAGGTGTGTAAGCACACACTCACCCGTCTCAATTCCAACAAGAGGAAAGCTAAACATGGGAACCGCTCTACGTTTATTCATGCACGCGCTCGTGTTCACGGCCGCGTTTGCCACCTCGGTGGCGGCGCAGGACTCTGGTCCTGGTCGCGCCGATCACGGGAGGGGCGAACTGAAGGGCTTGCCCCCCCAGGACAACGCCAAGCCTGAGAACGGTGAGGTTCCGTTCGGCAAGGCCCCGATCCAGGTCGACCCGTTCTACAAGATGACCCTGTCCGAGGGGCAACTCGATTCGGTCGGCGTCGACGTGCCTGTGACCCGCAGCTTCCAGGGGATCGCCGACACCGGCTGGTCCCCTCCGGACCCGATCATCGCCGCCGGCCCCGACCACATCGTGGCCTGCACCAATGCGCACGTCGCGTACTTCACGAAGGAAGGTACTAGGATCTCGCAGACCACGGCGTTGTCGTTCTTCGGCAGCATGAGCAGCGGCTTCAGACTCTTCGACCCGTGGGTGATCTACGACAAGTGGAGCAACCGCTTCATGGTCATGTTCACCTCCACCAAGGGGTCTCCCAGGACGGCGAGCCGCTACTACATTGCCATCTCGAAGACCAGCGATCCGACCAAAGGCTGGTGGCTCTACTGGAACGACAACACGCTCAACGGCGGCACGCCCACGACGAACTGGGCTGACTACCCGCGGCTCTCTACCGACAAGAACGCCATCTACATCACGGGGAACATGTTCGGGTTCACCACCGGTTACCAGTACAGCAAGATCCGCATCATGCAGAACAAGTCGGCAATGCTCGCTGGCGGCGCTACGCAGATTTGGTGGGACTTCTGGAACATCACGATGTCCGGCTCCACGTCGAAGGCGTTCACGATCCTGCCGTGTCACGACTACGACACCAAGAGCTTGTCTGCCGACGCGTACTTCGTGAGCTGTATCAGCGGCACGGGCAGCAACCTGTACTACTACGCGATCAAGAATGTGACCCGGCGGACGGCGCCCACGCCGACGATGGCCAAGACAAGAGTAGCGGTCATCTCCTATGCCTCGCCGGGCACCTCCAGACAGAAGGGGGGCACACGGGTGGTCGAGAACGTCGCACCGCGACTGATGAACGCCGTCAAAGTTAACGGCTCCATCTGGTGCGCCCATTCGGTGAAGCTTCCCAGTTCCTTCGGCGCTGGTGCAGGCGTGAAATGGTACGAAGTCAAGGTCAACTCGTGGCCGACTTCCGGCTCCATGACCAAGCGCCAGGACCAGAATTACCACGGCGGCACCGACTACTACTACACCTTCCCGAGCGTGGCCGTGAACGAGAACAACGACATGTCGATCGTGTTCTGCCGCAGCCACACGACCCTCGAGTTCATCGGCTGCCGCATATCTGGCCGTCTGTCGACCGGGGCGCTCAATATTTTGGATAACAGCACGAACCTGAAGACGGGTGAGGCCTACTACGTACGGCAGGCCACCGGGCGCAACCGCTGGGGCGACTACCTCGGCAACAGCGTCGATCCGCAGGGCAACTTCTGGTTCATCGGCCAGTACGCGAAGGCGAACAACAGATGGTCGACCTGGATCGGGACCACGCAACACGCGGCGAGCCGGATCTACGTCCCGGACGCCAGCACGACGACCGGTGGTTGCAACGTCATCCCGTTCGGGAACACCACCGCCAGCCCGACCTGGGGTAACCAGAAGTACCAGCAGCTGATAACAGCGTCCGATCTGGGCAACGAATGTGTTGTCGACATCTGCGACCTGGGGTTCGTGTCCTGTGGGACCGGGACCCGGCACTTCGATCGGATCCAGATCCGGATGGCGCAGACCGACCAGACGACACTGGGGACGAGCTTCAGTGCAAACTTGGACGCCAATCTCCGCACGGTGCTGGACCAGCGAAACTACGACTGGTCCCAGGTTAAAGACCAGTGGAGTCAGGTAGGCCTCGAAAGCTCCTACCGCTACGACGCCAGCAAGGGGAAAAACCTGGTGATCCAGGTCCTCGTCTACGGCGCGAAGTGCGACTCCTGGTCCGGCAGCGGCGGCCACCGCAGCGCCAGCCGTGAGCGGGTTTACGCGTTCGGCTGGGCGAGTGCGCCGCCTGCGACCGGGTCGCGTGGTGCCTCGGCTGCGTTGAAGGTGCAACTGATCGCCAACAGCTACGACGTGCACAACTACGGCGTCGGTTGCAAGGGCAGCAACAACAAGTTCGCGACCGCCTCGATCATCGGCAGCGGCAAGATCGGAACCAACTACACGTTGCGCCTCTCGGACGCGCTGCCGAACGCCAACACGTTCATCAGCGTCGGGTTCTCCCTGTGGAGCGCACCGTTCGACCTGAGCCTCATTCAGGCGCCGGGCTGCAACATGTACTTCAACAACCTCCTCACCCTCAATGGGACTTGCAACTCAATCGGCATGAGCAGCACGAACCTGTCGATCCCCTCCAGCATAGAGCCGTGTCTCCGCATCTACTTCCAGTACTTCCCGCTGGACCGGGCGGCGAACCCCCTCGGACTGACGACCACCAACTACGCACGATTGCTGACCGGGCACTAACTGTCGACCAGGTTCATCGCTGAGGACTCTCTCAGTGCGAACCGACGTGCTTCAGTGTCCAGCAGCCCGGTTTCGCCGGGCTGCTGGATACCTCCGCCGAGACGGTCGACCGGGTTCGTGACCTTGGGTCATGACCGGCGATGTCGGGGTTCTTGCTGGGGGAGCCGCCGGAATTTCGATTCCGTCCGTCAGCGTACGGTCACGGATGCGACTCACCGGCAGGCTCGTCTGCTTCAACTTGGGAGCGATGACCGTCAGCACCCGGTGCGCTCAGACGAGGAGTTCATTGACAGTCCGGTGCGCTGTCCAACCCACTCCTCGACGTGATCGAATACGCTCCAGTCGGCATCGTCACGAACTGTCCGCCGCACACACATTCTCGCTCGAGTTCGTCTTCTGGCACGCTCCACCAGTCTGCATCGTCAGCAAGTCGATGCTTGAGACACTCGACATCGAAGATGCACATGGTGGCCGTATCCGTTGCGAATGAGAATTCACGCATCATGGTTGCTTCGGATCGAATCACGCGTCACTTCTCACCGTTGTCGCGGAAGCCGTACATCGGCAGCAAGCGGTAGTAAACCTCGAGGCTGAGGATGGCCATCGTGGTCGAGACGACGCGCCCGCCCGTGGCGCCGTGTCCACGACCCGGATCCCAGCTGCCCTTGTCGGCGCCGTCCTTCTTCTGCATCACAAGGACGAACTCCTTCATCTCCTCGTTCCACTTCTCCCAGATCGCGCCCTGGTGCTGATACAGGGCGAGCGTGCCGTAGTAGATGTAGTAGTAGTCCTTGTGGCGAGCCACCGAGTTGTTCTTGAGATACTCGGTGCTCTCCTGCATGCGACGATCTGTCGGCGGCACCAGGTCGAGTTGACGACGGAACATGCCGGTCGCCACCATCGCCGGGCGGACATCGCGTCCGCCGGTGTAGCCGTAGAGTCCCTTCTGCGAGCCCGAAGCGACGCTGTCGAGCCAACGACCCACCATCGTGAAGCGATCATCCGGCACCTGGAGGTCGGCCATGCGCGCGCTGTGCATCGCCATGAACTGCCAGCCGGTGACCGACGTGTCACTGCCGCGCCCCGGTTGGTAGCGCCAACCGCCCAGCTTCTCGTCCTGGGCCTTCAGGATGAACCGGATCGCCTTCTCCGCCGGCTGCTTGAGCTTTGGATCCTTGGTGATGCCGTAGGCCTCGCACAGCGCGATCGAAGCGATCCCGTGGCAGTACATGTCACCACCGCCGCGCAGATCACCGTCCGCCTTCTGCTGCTTGATCAGCCACT
>CAYYAQ010000024.1:21560-43513 GCA_964469555.1 uncultured candidatus Brocadiaceae bacterium
CTCGATCGCCTTGCGCGTGGGCTCCGCGTAGTGCCCCTTCGCGTTGTGCTTGACGCCCCACCCGTAGTAGCAGAGCAGAGCGAAGCCGGTCGCGCCGGTGTCGGCCCCAGGCTTCCGTGAGCCGTGTTTCGTCGCGTCCCAGCGACCGTCCGGCTCGCGTGCCACAGGTGGGCATGGGCGCCGATATCGCCCTTGTCCTGCATCAGGACTCGGAACTGATTGCGCGCCTTGTCGTACTCCTCGATTTCGATGAGGCAGCGCCCGGCGTACAGGCGGGCCTGCGCGAGGCGGGGCGCCTGCATCTCACCGGGCTTCCCCGACCGCTTCGACTTCTTGTTTCCGCGTCCCTTCGCGGTCGTTCCCAGGTAGGTCTGGAAATCCGCGAGCGCTTCGACGTACTTCTCGAGGATGAAGCGGGTCAACCCCAGGCGGTATCGGGCCTCGGCGCCGTCCGCACCGTTCAGCGCCGGCACGGCCTTGGCGTACGCGGCCTCGGCCTTCGCGTGGTCCTTCAGGACGCCGTAGCACTCGCCGAGGAGGTAGAGGCTTCGGACCTTCCAGGCGTCGAGGCATCCCAGCGAAGAGATCCTCTCGAGCGAAGCGGCCGCGAGCTTGTGGTCGCCCTTGCGGTAGTGAGCGTAGCCCCGCTGGAAGTAGGCCCGGGCCTTCTGATCGGCCGTCGCCGCCGACACCGCGGCGGTGCGGTCCGCCCACTTGATGACTTCGTCCCAGTCCTTCTTGCCGTAGGCGATACTGGTGATCGTCGCAATGGCGCTGGCTTCGAACGGCCCGCCTGCGAGGGTCTTCAGCCTGGCGACCAGCAGTTTCTTCGCTTCGTCCTTTCGACCATCGAAGAGGAGGCATTGGCCGTAGAGGATGACCAGGCGACCGCGGTCGATCGTCTGGTCGAGTTTGCCCTTGCGGATGAGCAAGTCGAAGTGCGGCGCCGCCTTCTTGAATTGTTTCAGGGCGACGAGGCTGAGACCGAGCCCGTACCGCGCTCGATCGATCCTGGGGTGGTCACGGTACTTGCCGATGAACTCGGTGAACTGTCCGATCGCGACGGGATAGAGCTTGCGGTTGTAGGCCCCGCTGGCGACGTAGAATTGCCTGAGGGCCGGATCGTCCCCGGCCTTGTCTTGGGTACTGCTCTGGGTGATCGCCGGCGTGGAGATCGACAACAGGACTATGAGTAGCGTGAGGTAGCCGGCTCTTCCGTGAATTCGAATCACCTAGGCACTGCTCGATGTTCGGCCCGCGCCAAGCGGCCCCACCTCCGATCCTAACCAGGCACTGACTCATCACAACCGACCGAGTCCCAATCTCGATCGAACGACCTCGTGGCGCGGGCCGAGGTATCCGAGCCAAACGGCCATCGCACCGGGATTTCGTGTTACCGGAAGTCTCCCTACCCACGCACTACGCATCCACTGGTGACGAACCCCGGAACGCCTCGATGCGCTGCGTCGCCGTCAAGGAGCAGAGTCTCTACTCGGGTCGCTTTCGGGAGGAGCCGCGTGGAACACGACCCGCGGCTACTGTTGCCAGGAGTTGCTTGAACGACCGGCGGTCGACGAGTTGGGGGAGGTGGGCAGTGTCCTCGTTCTGGACCCACATGTGACGTGAGTGGAAGAAGGCGCCGTTGTTGGTTCCCGACCGTGAGATCATCGGTATGGGGTTCTTGTCAGTCGCTGCGTTGACCCTACCGGAGACGATTTCGGTGGACCATCCCTTGCTCCGCGACCGGTAGAGATGGAGAGAGTGGCGTTCCTCGTTCGAGAAGATCACATCGTCGAAGCCGTCCTCGTCGATGTCGACAAAACGCAACCCGGCATCGCGGCCCTCGCCGTCGACGATTCGCGTCCGTGCCGGCAACGCGAACGAAGCCTTGGTCCAGTGCTGCTCGGTCTCGCTCCACGTGAACACGGCGTGTTGGCGCGGGTTGCCTACGATCAGCTCGCAGTGGCCATCCATATCGATGTCGCGGAAGCGCACTCCGAGATCGCGGCCCTTCGAGCTGGTCTTGACTGGTTCGTTGGCTATCCGGAGTCCCGCCAGCAGTTCATCTGTGCGGGCCCACCGCGTACCGTCGAACTGCCACGCGCCTGCCATGGAATCGTTGCCCACGAGCATCGTTGGCCTGCCTCGCAGAATCCCGAATCGGACGCCGGTGTCGTGTTGGTTGCCCGAACGATCGGTCTGCACCAGCTGGACGGGTAGGTCGCCATCGACCCACTCGCGCTTCGCTGGTGACCACAGCCGGGTCATGCGCCGTTCCGCGTTGCCGATCAAGACGTCGAGGAACCCGTCGTCGTTCAGATCGAGCAGTCGCACCCCGTTATCCCCGCCGTCCTTGGCGCGAATCGCTTGCCCTGCCAGCATGTGCTCGTTCATGCGTTCGAGACAGTCCTTGAAGGACAGGAATCGCACCTTCTTGCCGTGCTTCGTGAAAGCGTGATCCACCAGCTCGACGATCTGGTTGAAGTGACTCCAGCCGTAGGGGTGAAACACCAGGTTGTAGGTGCCCTGCTTGAGGACGACAGCGTCCATCGCCGCCTTGAGGTCGGTGAACGAGAGCGGGCTGCGGGACTTGTTGAGGTTCTGGGCCGACCAGTCGCTCGGGGTGACGCAGGGGAACTGCCAGCAGAGCCGGCCGATCACGTAGGGATACGGGTAGTTCTCGATCGTGTTGACGAACGACTTGAACGGCAGGTACTTGCGGTACCGCTCGCGACCGTTCGCATCGACGACGAGTTCCTTCGGTAGGGCCGGGTCGTCCGGCGTGAGGACGTTGAACACCGAGCTGTCGATCGACAGGAAGTGACCCTGACGCGTAGTCTTGTTGAAGATCTCGGCATAGAAGCGTGGGCTCGGAGTGTTCTGCGAATCGCAGCACGGCACCCGGAACGCCACCGGCATGTTGCCGGGTACGGCGTTCATCACCTCGATGCACTTGTCGTAGGTCGCCTTCGCCGCGGCGAAGTTCCGCTTGCACAGAATCGGACACGGGTGATCGTAGGTGTGGCACTCGAGGCTGAGTCCGGCATCGAGCAGCGGCGGCCAGTCGCGGAGTTTCGGGTCGATCTTCGTCGTCATGATGCTCACGGGAGCTCGCCCGCCGTACATCTTCTTCAGCTTCGCGATCGTGGGCTTCAAGAACGGTATCCACGGGCTCGGCTTGTTCATGTCGTCGATGGCCAGGGTGACGACAGCCTCGACGTCGGCATCGCCGACCCACTGCGGAGTGACGAGCTTGGGATGGGCGAGTGACACGTAGTAGGGGTCGCTGCCGTCGAGGTATGTCAGCCGGTTGCCGTCGTGCTGCGCGTTGCAGATCGTGGCGAGAATCAGCATCATCGGCAGGGCCGCTGTTGCTACCTCTGTTGCGAGATCCGGGGGGATAGAGCGCAGTTGCATGGGGCGGCGATTGTAGCTCGACCTCACGTGCCCCCGTCGCTTGGATTGGCGAGATCCGTTGGTGGCACCGGGTGGGGGATGGCTGTTCAGATAGGTCGGTCGCGCAAGCGGGGCAGCGGTGGGAGAGACGTGCGCTCGTGGGAGCGGCGGCGGGTCGGGGTGCGTACCGATCAGGAGATGACGCCGGAAACGAGGCGATTCCATGCCGGGTCGCGCATCATCGCAGGGCCGTGACGGGCGGCGAGGTCGGGGGCCTTGCTGGGGGAGCCGCCGGAATTGCAGCTTGGAACGTCTAGCCTCGCACGCCGAAACGCCGTGCTACTCCATCAGTCGATGGCACGGGGAATTGAGACAATTTCAACACATCGGTTTTTGTCTACGATGACACTCACCCAACGTTACCCGGTCCAGACAACCTCAACCTGCCACGGTACCAAACGGAGATTTGGCCATGATGCGACTCATTTGCCCGCTGGCCTTGTTGCTGATGGCGCCCGCCAGGGCTCAGAACGCCATGGTGGTCGATGCCGGGAAGGTCACCGGCACGATCCGCAGCCTGCAGGGCGTCAACTGCGGCCCTCTCAACCTGAAGCGGAACCTGGATCTGACGGCCTGGTACCGCCGGCTTCGCATCGACACGATCCGCGCGCACGACTACTACGGTCCCTTCGACATCCCGGCCATCTTCGCCGACCAGACCAAGAGCGCGACCGATCCCAAGTCCTACGACTTCAAGGACTCGGACACCTACATGAAGGGCATTGTGGACAGCGGTGCCGTGCCCTTCTTGCGGCTCGGTATCAGCTGGAACCAGAAGGGTTGGGCGCTGCAGATGAGCCTCGACAAACTGGCCGAGGTCTGCCGACGGATCGTCATGCACTACAATGCCGGCTGGGCAAGCGGCCACCGCTACGGAATCACGCATGTCGAGTTCTGGAATGAACCCAACGGCCCGGGCTTTTGGCCGGGCACGGCGGTGCAGTTCTTCCAGGCCTACGAGAAGACGGTGTCCAAGCTCAAGGGTGATGATGCGAGTCTCATCGTCGGCGCATGTGGTCTCGCGGGTCACGAGGACCCTGCCTATCGGGAGGCATTCATCTCCTACTGTGCGAAAAACAGCGTGCCTCTCGACTTCTACAGCTGGCATCTCTACGGCACGCGCGATCGGGGCAAGGCCAAGACTCCGCACCCTTTCGATGTCGTGAAGAACTCCCGCGCGGTGCAGGCAGTCCTCGACGCCAGCGGGATGAAGACGACCGGCCAGATCCTCTCGGAGTGGAACGTTGCGCTCGGTAGCGATCGCGGTACCTGGCTCCAGGATGTTGCCGGCGCCGCCTACTGTGCCAGCACGTTGATCTACATGCAGGACACCGAGATCGACAAGGCGCACCACTACCGTGGCGACGTTCATGGCGCGGGAGCCGGCGGAATGGGGTTGTTCGTCGATGGCTCCACCCCGCAAGCGAGGGCTTGGGTGTTTCAGATGAACGGCAGCATGCTGCTCACATCGCGAAGGCTCGAGGTCACTGGCACGGATCAGGACGGCTTTGCCGGCCTGGCGGGAGCCAACGGCGATGGCAGCGAGGTGCGCATCCTGGTTGCTGACTACCAAGGCACCACGACGACTCGAAGCTTGCAGGTGGACAACCTGCCGAGCGGCCGTTGGTTGGTGGAACGATGGGGCATGAGTGTTGGCACTCCGAAATACCAACGTCTGGACTCGGGTCTCATGACCGTCTCCGGCTCGCTGTCCCTGTCGCTGCCGAGCGGCCGCTACGTCCAGCAGGTGCGGATCACCAAGGCCAAGGGAACCGGTGCGGTTCTCAGGCTGGCCGATCCGATGCTGCCCTACCAGGGTGCCCGTGGTGACTTCGTCATCAGCGGCGCGCCGCCGGGCGCGACCTACATCGTCGCGATGTCCGCTTCCGGTTCGCAGCCGGGGTTTCGACTCCCCGGCGGGCCGATCCTACCGCTCAACTACGATGTCCTGACCGACGTCGGTCTGGCCCTGCTCGGCACGCCGTCTTTCCGTGATCTGTCAGGGACGGTGCCGGCATCCGGCACGCTTGCCGGGTCCTTCGATTTTGGCAAACTGCCTGCCATCGCCATCAGCGGTGAGGTCACCTTCGCGGGTGTCTTCCTGTCCGGTGCGCGCTTCGCTGCTGTTACCAACGCTGACTCTGCCAAGGTCCAATGATGAACATGATGACTCTCCGAAACCTGGCTCTTCCGGTTCTTTCCCTGGTTTTCGCGACCCAGGCCCGCGCGCAGCAGCCCGATCTATACGACGAGACCGTCTTGCGTACTTTCAAACTGACTTTCAGCCAGAGTGACTGGTGGAACCAGCTTACCAACAACGCAGCCAGCAAGACCGAAATTGCCGCCGACCTGGTAGTCGACGGCAAGGCCTACCAGGGTGTCGGCGTACGCTTCAAGGGCAACTCCTCGTATCGCGTGCCAGGAAAGAAAAAGCCGTTCAAGATCGTCGTGGACTTCACGGATCCCGATTTGGATCTCTACGGATATGCGACCTTGAACCTCAACAACTGCTTCAAGGATCCGACGTTTTGCCGTGAGGTCCTGACGTATCGGATCGCCCGCCAGTACACCGCTGCGAGCAAGGCGAACTTCATCAAGCTCGTCATCAACAACGAGAACTGGGGGGTCTACGTCAATGTCCAGCAGGTCAACAAGGACTTCATGTCGGAGTGGTTCGAGGACAACGACGGCAATCGCTACAAGGGCGACCGACCATCACGTTCCGGCCCTCGGGACGGCACCGCCATGATCTGGTTGGGCGGGGGCCAGTTGCCCTACCAACAGTCCTACGAGCTCAAGTCCGAGAACAATCCGACTCCTTGGACCGACTTGATCGACGTCTGTGACGTCCTGAACAACACCCCGCTGAATCAGCTGGAGCAGAAGCTACCGCAGGTGTTCGATGTGGACCGGGCGCTTTGGCACCTGGCGTTGAACAACCTGTTTGTCAATCTCGACAGCTACGTAGGTCCGGGTCACAACTTCTACCTGCTGCACGACGACCATCACAGCCAGCTTTGCCTGGTCCCCTGGGACTTGAACGAGAGTTTCGGCGTGTTCACCATGGGCATGAGCGTTTCGCAACTGCAGCGGCTCGACCCGCTGTTTCCCCAGCAAAAGGCCAGCCGGCCATTGGTCGCGCGGATGCTGGCAGCACCGGGGTTCCGTGACCAGTATTTTTCTCACCTGCGAACCCTGCTGGAGGATGTCTGGGATTGGAATACGATCTCACCGCTGGTCACGCAGTATCAGAATCTGATCCGCGCCGAGGTGCTGGCCGATACCAAGAAGCTCTACAGCAACGATGCCTTCACGCGCAACGTGACTCAGGACTACCGGGCCGGCGGCACCATTCCTGGACTGAAGCCGTTCCTCGAGGTTCGTCGTTCCTACCTCGCCAGTCATGTAGAGATCGCCAAGCAGTCGCCGCAGATTACCAAGGTCAGCCATGCCCCTGCTTCGCCGTTGCCGTCGGAGACGGTGTGGGTGAACGCGACGGTCAGCGGCGGCACACTGCGGGAGGTCTCCTTGCTCCATCGGGCTCGCGGAGCCTTCGCCGACGCGCTGATGTACGATGACGGCAAGCATCACGACGGCGCCGCCAATGATGGCGAGTTCGGGGTCTCGATCACACCGCAGGCTGCCGGCGCGAAGGTCGAATACTACGTCTCTGCGCAGCTCCAGGGCGCCGGTCTTGCGATGTCGCCGCGGTTTGCTTCGCACCAGCCGCTGTCTTATCGCGTGCAGACTAGCAAGGGAGGAAACAGCCTCGTGATCAACGAGTTCGTCGCCAAGAACGAGACCGGCATCGTCGACCAGCAAAACGAGTACGAAGACTGGGTCGAGTTGTACAACCCGACCGCCAGTGCGATTGTCGCCAGCGGAATGTACCTGACTGACAACATCAACGATCCCACCAAGTGGCAGATCCCCAGTGGTGTGACTGTGCAGGCAGGCGCGACCCTGCTGATCTGGTGTGATGACGAGCCTACCGAGGGTTTGTTGCACGCGACCTTCAAGCTCGACAACGATGGCGAGGAAATCGCGATCTATGACACCGACGGCTCGACCCAGCTGGATTACATCGCTTTCGAAAAACTCCGGACCGACCACGCCGGCGGACGGATGTTCGATGGGCAAGGTCTGTGGGTGTCATTTCCCGATCCGACGCCGCGGAATCCCAATACCCCGTCGAGCTGCGGAGAGCGGCGATACTCGGCGCTCGAACCTCGCTTGAACGTCATGAAGATGAAGCTGCCGGACAGCCCCAAGATCGGCACTCCCGTGACGTTCTCGATCAGTGATGGACCTGTCAACGGCGGGGTGAATGCGGTCATCGCCGTGGAGCCTGTCCACATCAGCCTGATGGGGTCGGTGGTCATGCTGATGCCACCGCTCTACTCCTTCTTGGCGGGCACCACGGATGCGTCAGGCAACGCGACCCTGCCGTTCACCATCCCGAACCTGCCGGTGCTGGTCAACCTACGTGGCTACACCCAGACCTGGGCGGCGTCCGGATCGGTCTTGATGCTGTCCAACGCCATCGAGATCACCTTCTGTCGCTGATCGTTACGTCGCCCCGGGTGAAGACCCGGCGCGACCCAGGGGAATCTGTCGTTGCGGACCGCTTTACCTCGGGCCCCACCAATCCCGGGTCTCGGGTAGCGTCACCGCCACCGAGATCCGCAAGAAGGGATTCACTGACCGGGTGTCTCTGCGGGCGTAGATGGGTTTCAGATTGACTCGATCTGTTCTGACCTCGTGCCTCGATCGGAGAAGCAGGTCCATTGCAATTGGATCGCCTACCCGCGAGAGATCCGATTTCACTAGAATGCGTGAATCCTGCCCTACCCAAGCAGGAGAACCAAAGCATGCAGACCCATCGAGATTCCCCCGTCATTTTCTCCGAGCGGTTTGTCTCCCGCGTCTGTGCAGCGGTGATCTTCTCATTCGTGTTCGCCGGAACTCTCTCCGCCGCCAACCCCCAAACCGATCGCCCGGTGCTGGT
The DNA here is from genome assembly GCA_964469555.1 of uncultured candidatus Brocadiaceae bacterium. Taxonomy (GTDB): domain Bacteria; phylum Planctomycetota; class UBA1135; order UBA1135; family UBA2386; genus CAYYAQ01. The sequence goes on from CAYYAQ010000024.1 coordinate 30,025, forward strand.
CGAAGCCGAGGGGTTCGCCGACACCGGGGGCTGGGTCATTGATCCTCAGTTCATGGATCTCATGGGCTCGCCCTATCTGCTCGCCCACGGTCTCGGGGTCCCGGTGAGCGATGCCGCGACGGAAGTGGCCATCCCGAAGGCAGGCATCTACCGGGTTTGGGTGCGCACAAAGGACTGGGTGGCGCAGTGGAAGGCCCCTGGCACACCGGGCCGTTTCAAGGTGATCATCAACGGAGAGCACCTCGAAACCACCTTCGGGACCGTCGGAGCGCAGTGGCACTGGCAAGACGGTGGGAAGATCGATCTGCCAAAAGGAAAACTCCGCCTCGTGCTCCACGACCTCACCGGGTTCGAGGGACGTTGCGACGCCATCCTGTTCTCGAGCGATCCCTCTTTCGTCCCGCCCAACAAGGACCCGGAGATGCTTGCTTTCCGCCGCCGCTGTCTTGGGCTTTCCGACAAACCGGAGCGGGCTGGTGAGTATGACCTGGTCGTTACCGGAGGGGGGATCGCCGGCACCTGCGCCGCGGTCACCGCCGCACGCCTCGGCTTGAAAGTCGCCCTCATCCAGGACCGACCGGTCCTGGGCGGCAACAACAGTTCGGAAGTCCGCGTGTGGATGCAAGGAGCGCGCAGCAAGGAACCCTGGCCCCGCGTCGGTGATGTGGTCGCCGAACTGGAAGCCAGCCGACGTGCCCACTATGGATCCGCGAACACGGCCGACCTCTACGAGGACGACAAGAAACTGGCCGTCGCACGGGGCGAATCAAACATCGACCTCTTCCTCGGATACCGGGGCAACGGCGTGGAGATGGGGGGCAACCGTATCCGGGCAGTCCTCGCCCAGGAGATCCGTACCGGAAAGCGCCTCCGCTTCGGCGGGCGCTGGTTCGCCGACTGCACGGGGGACGCCTGCATCGGCGCCATCGCCGGAGCCCACTTCGACTTGCAGAAGAAGAACAAGATGGGCCCGTGCAACCTGTGGAATGTCTGCGAGTGCAAGGACACCAACGCGATCAACACCGGGACCAAGGAATCCACCGAGGCCGTCCACTTCCCGCGTTGCCCATGGGCGCTCGACCTCTCCGATAAACCCTTCCCGGGCCGGCATAAGGTCAAGCCCGACCCGAACCAGCTTGGCGGCTGGTACTGGGAGAGCGGCTTTGACCGCGACCCGATCAAGGAGATGGAATACGTCCGCGACTGGAACTTCCGCGCCATGTACGGCGCCTGGGACGCACTCAAGAACGTCGACAAGGTGCTGACCAGGCACAGGCTCAACTGGTCGGCCTACATCCTCGGCAAACGCGAGTCCCGCCGTCTCCTCGGCGATGTGATCCTCGACGTGAAAGACCTCATGCAAGATCGGAGATTCCCCGACGGATGCGCTCCCACTGGCTGGGACAACGATCTCCATGTCCCGAGCCCCAAGTACAACAAGGGCTTCGAGGGAGACGCCTTCATCGCAAGCGCCAAACACGGGTACTTTCCGGCCTTCAAGGACAACCGTTCCTTCTGGATTCCCTACCGCTGCCTCTACTCCCGAAACATCGACAACCTCTTCATGGCCGGGCGATGCATCAGCGTCACCCACGACGCGCTCGGCGCGGTGCGGGTGATGCGCACCTGCGGCACTCAGGGCGAAATTGTCGGGATGGCAGCAAGCGTCTGCAAGGCGTTCGATACCAACCCTCGCGGCGTTTACAAAAAGCACCTCGCCGACCTCCGGAAACGGATGCGCAAAGGAGTCGGCAAGGTCGACGGCTCCACCATTCCCTATTCAAACCAAGGGGAGCACGGAAGCAGCCTGCGCCAGGTCACCCTTTCTCAGCCCAAGTGGCTCGGGCGTGCCGGGAAGAACCTCGCACGCATCGCCAAGGTGAGCACCTCCACCTCCGCGAAGGTCGATGGCGTCGATCGAACGGTACTCCTCAACGACGGGAATGGAAGAATCGAAGACAACAGCGCCCGCTGGTTGGGCAAGGGCCCACTGCCTCACATCGTTGAATATCGATGGGACGAACCGGTCGAACTCGGAGCCGCGCGGATGATCTCTGGCAGGTACAACGGTGCCCGGATCCTCAACCCTGTCAGCCATTTCAAGCTCCAGTATCACGATGGAAGAACCTGGCGAGAGATCCTTCCTGCAATCGAGGGGAACGAAAACCCGGCCTGGTCCGCGACCTTCCCACCGGTGAAAGCAAAGCACCTCCGACTCGTCATCACCAAGACCCCGCACAACATCTCCCGCTTGTGGGAGGTCGAGTTCTACCAGCCTGTTCACGCGCCGGAAGCCAAACAACCGCTACCCAACATCGTGTTCATTCTCACGGATGACATGGGCTACGGAGATCTCAGTTGCTACGGCGCCACGAAGATCAAGACGGACGAAAACTACAATCCGACCACCTTGGAGCAGCCGAAGGAAACACTCTCCATTGAGCAGTTGGATGCGTTGTTCCGCAGGTCGAAGGCCGCGAAAAGGCCCGAATCGTTCGGAGTTCTCCGCCGGGGTATCAGGTTCGACGGCGACTCGCGAGTGAAGGAACGGGTAAGCGGCTGAAAGGGTACGCGCCTACCAATCCACGGCCTTGGTGGGCACGAAGCGAGAGGAGCAGAAGATGACTGAAGGAGTCGAGCAGCTCAGCCACGAGAGTGCGACCGCACGAGATCTGTTCCTCCTTCATCTGCCAAACGCGGCGGGCGTCGAGGAACTCCTGCATCCCCCTCGACGGAGCTTCACCCGCCCTGCGCCAACGCGGTGCGGGCCGAGTCTCTGCAGCGAACTAGTGGCCCAGAAACAGCCGAAGCCCTGGCGACATGGCGACACCACCGACCGCAGCATTGTCGAGCTGTAGGACTTGAACCCGGTACGACAGTGCACTCGGCGTTCTGCAGAGGGCCGACAGGTCCGGGACCGCGAAGGGAATGCTGAGACCACCAACTGGTACCAATGTGCCGGCCTGCGCGATGGGATTGACGAGCAACCTGCCACCGAGGAGCGGGATCGAAACCGCTTGCTGGCCCACCAGTATCAGACCGAGGGCCGCGGTCCCCGATGAGTTCGATGCCAACACGTTGATGTTTCTGAGAAACACCGGTGCCGCACTGGGAGTGAGTGTTGGAATCCCGAGTTTCCCGGCCAGCCCCACGCCGTAGTTGGGTGCCGACGCGATGCAGATATTCGAGCCACCCTCGGTCTCACAGATGAGGAACTTGAAGAAGAGCTCAACATGATGACCGACCACATGACCGCCGAGCTGTTTGAGCTTGAAGGCGCCGCACGTGTGGTATACCCCGTCAGTCGCATAGTCGTCGACCCGGAGAGATTCACTGACGATGAACAGGAGCCCATGGCAAGAAACGGCATGGGCGTGGTTCATACCCACCGCCAAGACGGGACACCCCTCCGAGGCCAACTCAGCCGGGAAGACAGGCAAGATCTAATCGAGCGATTCTACCTCACCACCAGAGGCTCGAAGAAGCAGTCACGAATGCCCTTGATGAGAACGGTCGGGCATGGAAGCGCCAGGACCACCACGGCCTCGTGGCCGTTCCGAGCAAGCGTCGTGCTACGCGATCGTCGAGCTCTGTTCCTGGGGTTGACCGAGCACCCCGACCCGATCGATGCTCACGCGCCCCCTAGCCGATCTTCTTCCTCTTGGTGGGGCTGTCCGTGGTCTTGCGGGTGCGTTCCTGTTCCCGCTGCTTGGCGCGCTCACGCCAACTCGAACGGCGCCTGCGGGTCTCGCGGCTCCCACTGTTCTCGCGGCTCCCACTGTTCTCGCGGTTCTCACCGTTCTCACGGTTCTCGTCGCCTCCCCTGCGATCGCCCCCATCTCGTCGAGCACCTTCGCTACGGTTGTCACCACCGCCGAACCGCTCGGAGAGACGTCGACGCAATTCCTCGATTTGCTGATCGCCGTTCCCTTCGCCGCCACGTCCGAAGATCTCCTCGATGCCGCGGCGCACTCCTTCCACCTGCTCGTCGCTGAATCCCTGGCCGCCACGTCCGAAGATCTCCTCGATGCCGCGGCGCACTCCTTCCACCTGCTCGTCGCTGAATCCCTGGCCGCCGCGTCCGAAGATCTCCTCGATGCCGCTGCGCATCTCCTCGAACTGCTCCGTCTGGTCCCTTCGGCCGCGCCCTCCTTCGTCCGAGTTCTCGCGGCGACCACGCGAGCCGCGGCGCGGGGTCTCGCGGGATTCCGTATCCGAGCGGCGATCGGTGTCGCGCCTCCGGCGGGGTTCCTCGCTGCGCTCGCGCGTCTCCTTCGCCTTGTTGCGGAGGGACTCGATCCGGACGCGGAGGTTCTGGCCATCGCCGTCGCTGCCGTCGCCACGGCGGTCGTCCGAACGGCCACCCGACGTCCTGCGGCGATCCGTCCGACCATCGCCGCGATCTCCCCGGCGTTCGAGCAACCCGCGGATCATCGACTTGAGACCGCTGCCGTCCTCGTTGCGCCGGCCCTGCGAGCGCCCGGACGAGCGGCGCGATCCGGAGTTGCCCCCTCCCGACATCAGTCGGCGAAGAATGGACTCCAGGCCATTCTGCCCACCGAGCAGGCCGCCGAGCAGGCCCTCGAGCCCCCCGCGTTGGGACCGATCGCGCCCGCCAAACGAGCCGCCGAACGAACGACCGCGACTCCGACCCGTCGATCGACCGCGTGATCCGCTTCGCTGCATCAACCTCCGTAGAATCGACTGCTGTCCGCTGCTACCACCACCGCGCCGCGACGTCGAGCGACGACTGTCGAAGCGGGAGGTGTCCCGCCGTGCGGAGCGACCGCGACCGGAGCGATCGCCGCCGGATCGACTGCCGCCGGATCGACTGCCGCGGGATCGACTGCCGCGGGATCGACTGGCGCCAAAGCGACCGCGGTTGGTGCGGTTGCCACCGGAACGACTACTCCTGCCCGCATCGCGCCGCCCAAAGAACCCACGACCTCCCTGCTGCTTATACCCACCGCGCCGTGTTGGCGTCGCGCGCCGTTCAGGGAAGGTGCGGCGTTGCTCGCTGCCCTGACGGGGGCCCTTCCCCCGCGGCCCGGAGAACCGCTGGGCGGACAAACCGCTACCGAAAACCGACGCGGCGAAGAGGAGGAGGAGTGCAATCGATAGGAATCGCATGGGTCGGGATCGTTGGGACTTGGCTAGGCGGACTTTCTGCAGTGCATTGATCGTCCATCGTGGTCTGGGGGACACGGATTCCCCGCCCGGATCACGCACAGTGTAGCGGATGCGGACACCGCGCGTGCCGCTTCTCCTCAGCCGCGATCCCGGCGGCGTGGCGCCCGGTCCTGGGGCGCCTGGATCGGCAGGGACTCGAATGCAGCCCGCGACGACAGGCGACGCTCTCGGTCGTGTCGACGGTCGAATCGCGGGTAGATGCCGTCGAAGACATCGCGCAACGAATCGGGGGTGAATTCGCCCTGACGATACTGGATGACGACCGAGAGTTTTCCGTTGTAGCTGAACGGGTCCGCCCCCTCGTTTTTCACTTATCAATCGAACCTGTCCCGAAAGGACCGCGAAGCGAAACACCTCGTTCGATCCCGCTAGCGTCAACGTCAGCTGTCCCTTGGTCGACTCGATCTCGTACACCTTCTCGGTACAAGGATGGGTCCTCTCCATGACCCCGCGTTGGAACCCTCGAACCGGGGTGCCGACTTCAGCGTGAACCCCTACTCGGGGTTCACGTTCGACGACGAGGCCGCCGTGCAGATCGGAGAGCGGAGCCGGTCTGAGATCGAACCGGTCCCGGGATTCTGGAGGGAGGTTCGAATTCGGATGGATAGCGTCACACGGTGGTGGAGGGAAGTTCGGTGAACGAGCCCCTGGTCCGACTCCTCGCCGATGTCCCGCCGTGGGCGGAGGAGGAGTTCGCGTCGATTCCCGCGCCCGCTGAGGACAGACGTTCCAAGCTGCGATTTCGGTGTTACCCCCAGCAAGAACCCGACGTCGCCGCCGGTCACGGCCCGTCGCTGACGCGCGATCCGGCATGGAATCGCCTCCCGTGCGACCCCGGTCGTAGTTCGGGTTATGCACCCACAGCACGAGGAATTCGCCGGAGTGACCATGCACCCATCCCGAAACAGTTCCTCCTCTCTTCCGTTTGGATTGAGACCCTCACGTTGTCTACCGGAATCGGTAGACGATGCTGCCATCCGTCGCTACCGACAATCGATCCTGCGCGAAGGCGGGCCTGGCGATGTATCTGCAGAGCCGCTCCAAGCGTTTTCGTGAGTCGCTACCAGTGCCGATCCGGACCGCGGCGTGCAACGAGTAGCCCTCGTGGTCGGCGCACAGCTTCTTTCTCGGACCCGGCGGGACATCCACCGTCGGCTCGCCAAACAGCGTTGCCGTCTGGCCCACACGCGCACCGAACGGGATCAAGCCCTGCACCGCCGCAGCCTGGTAGGTCGCCAGCTCAGACAGCTCGAGGTCGGGCTCGGACTCGGCGACGAGTGCGGCGTCCTCGTCGCGGTAGCCACGGCGGCGGAGGTGGCCGAAGATCAGCGCCCGGACGCTGTGACTACGTCGCGTTCTCATCCGGCGGCGGCGCTGCAGCCGGTGCCGGCGCCGCGGGAACGCCGGCCGTTGCGTCCCTGAGCCGCTCGTCCTCGGCGACGAGCGCGGCGAGCAGCCGGTGGCGCGCCTCCGCCGCAAAGGGGTTCTCGAGGTGGAGTGTCTGCAGCAGGTGCGCCGCGTCTTCCCGCATTGCATCGACGGTCCGGGCCATCGCGCGTGCCGAGGGCGGCGCCCACTCGACGTCTAGCTCGACGCCGGCATCGACGAGACCCTTGGCGATGAAGTACGCGAGCGCGTGGGTCTGCGCCATCACGCGGTCATGGGCCTCGGCGTCGAGCTCGAGCACTTCGCAACCGAGACCCCGATACATCTCGGTGGCGCGCAGGGCCGCGTTGGGGTGGAGCGCGTTCGGACACACGACCGCTCGCAGCGGCGCCTCGTCGCGAGACAGGCTGACGGGACCGAACAGGGGGTGGGTCGCTGCCCACGGCACCTCCTCACCGAGCAGCTGGTGTAGCACCGCGGTGGGGCCGAGCTTGACGGAGCCGACGTCGATCACGGTGTGTTCCTCGGTGAGATGAGGACGCAGCTCGGTGAGCACCTCGCCCGCCGCCGCCACGGGCACGGCGAGCACGACGCACCCGGGCGGTTCGAGCAACTCCGCCTGGGTCGCCGCGGCGACGCCGCTGGGAACCTCCACCATCTTGTCCCACGCCCGGACGTCGGTACCGGACGCCCGGAGCTTCTCCGAGAGCGCCCGACCGAAGTGGCCGTAGCCGACGATGGCGACGCCCCTGCTCAAGATCGCGCTCCGCAGGCGTACATGAACGCCAGCCTACCGCACCGGGCTCGGAAAGCGGCTACCGGATGCGCAACGGCACCACCGTTTCCGCCGCGTGTCCCTACCGAAATCCCCGTGAGCTCCGATCGAACGAGTCGGGACTCAAGTGCGTACGCGACTCGTTGTAGTCGGTCGCGCAACGACGCAGCACGCGAACGAGGTGACGTTCACCGAGGGCGATGAATGCCGAGGGCGATTCCTCGACATGCAGATCCAAATGTCGACGGTGCACAAGAACTTCGTTCGTCCGCGATGCAACGGTGAACGGAAAACGCTGGCGGCCCTGTCCCCGCACTCTGCACCTCTCGGAAGCGGGATTCGACGCGGATTCACGATTACGCTAGGATGTACGCTTGCTCACGCCCGAACAAGCGTACCGCTTCGATCTACATGGGTATCTCCATCTGAGGGGAGTGTTCTCGCCGCAGTTGTGCGCCGCACTCAAGGACCGCCTCAAGATGCTCGAGGGCCGCAGCACCGAAGACTTGCCCGACGGCGTCTTCGCTTCCGCGACGGCGGTCGTGAACGAGTACCGCATCTACAACGTCATCGGCTGCGGCGGACCCTTCGAGGAGTTGATCGACCACCCGGAGATCATGCCGTGGGTAGAGGAGTTCGTTCCGAAACCCTACCGCCTCTGTGAGGCGTACAGCGTCACGCGCCGCGAGGGAATCGGGATCCCGCTGCACAGTCTCTGGCAATCGGAGTACGGCCTCACCCACAAGCGGACCCCGGGTTAGGGCCTGGCCACGAGTCGTGTCTTCGTGTCCGGGGTACGGACCGTCGAGCGGGCTACTCGTCGTTCTTGAAGTAGTCCGGATCTTCCTCGAGGCGTTCGGTGTTCGGCATGAAATAGAAGCCCGGAATCCCGCCGAGTTCGGCGTGCGGATTGGCCGCGTGTCGGTTGCCGAGAAACGGGCCGGCGGCGCGGCGTGACGCGGGCGAGCAGCTCGTCGGAGTAACCAAAACCGTGCCAGTTGGGGAAGTGGTAGGGCGAGTACGACATGTAGAGCGTGCGGCGGGGTGTCGACGTCAGCTTCTGCTTGGCACCGTGCCACAGATCCTCGGTGAAGATCACGAGGTCCCCGGGCGCGGCTTGGATCGCTTACCCTTCTCTCGTCTGGTAGCCGGGCGCAACGCGAACGATTGCGGGTCGCTGAGCAATCGATCTCTCTCGTGAGCGAGATCACGCCGGATCGAACGGGACCGCAGCCGACGTTTCGACCCATCCCTGTCCCGCTATATTGCGCGGTATGACCCACATCGGAATTGGGATCAACCTCGAGTTCGTCCGGCACGCGGACAAGACCTTCGAATGGGGTGTCGAGAAGGCGGCCGAACTGGGCTACGAGTTCGTCGAACCTCTCGTGCACTGGGGACGCGAGTTGCTCAGCGAGGCCGGTTACTTCCACAGTGTTTCCATGCTGGACGATCCCTACCGGATCTCGAAAGCCTGCCGCGATGCTGGTGTGAAACTCTCCGGTCTGTCGTCGCACACGCCGTTGTGCAAGCCTGAGATCAGCACCGAGTACCTCAAGCAGGCGATCCGCTTCGCCGCGGAGTGTGGAGCTCCCGTCGTCAACACCGACGAAGGACCCAAGCCAACGTGGACGACCGAAGAGGAGGACCACACGCTGATGCGCTACGTGCTGCAGGAGGCGGCGAAAGTCGCCGAACCACGAGGAATCGGCATCGGGCTCGAGCCACATCAGCAGTACACCAAGACTCCCGATGGACTCGACCGTATCTACGGCCTGGTGGATTCGCGGGCAATCGGCATCAACTTCGACACCGGCAATGCCTACCTCTGCGGTCACGATCCCTACGCCTGGCTCGAACGAGTCTGCGACCGGCTCGTGCATCTGCACGCCAAGGACATCGCGATCGAGCAGTCCGATGAGGAACGGGGAAAAGTCACCGGTACGCCGGTGGGCTGTGCCTGCGGCGACGGCGTCATCGACTGGGAACGAGTGATCGGGATCTGCCGCAAGATCGACCAACCGGAGCAGATCGTGTTCTCTGTCGAGTGCGGCACGGTCGAGCAGGCCGAACGGAGCATCCAGCACCTGCGCTCCCTGTTGTAGGGCCGGGAGACACATGCGCCGAACCCGGATGCACGGTTACAACGCCAATGATGATTGTCGAGAGATCAAGGTTGATGGAGCAACACGATGGTAGAACCACACGGTGAACACGGGGCGCTCACGCGTCGGGATTTCATTCGCACCACCGGCACGGCGGCGGCCGCCACCGTCACCATCAGCGGTGTTGCCAGCGGTGGCGAGGCTGCCGGCGACGACACCATCCGGATAGCGCTCGTCGGCTGCGGCGGTCGCGGCACTGGCGCAGCGGTCAATGCGCTGTCGACGCCGGGGAAGACTCGCCTGGTGGCGATGGCAGATGTTTTCGACTACCGGCTCAACAGCAGCCTGGGCAACCTGTCCAAGAAGTTTGGTGACAAGGTCGATGTGCCGGAGGAGCGCCGGTTCCTCGGCATGGACGCGTTCGAGAAGGCGATCGACCTGCTCGGGCCCAACGACGTGGTGCTGCTGACGACGCCGCCGGCTTTTCGCCCGATCCACCTCGAGTACGCGGTGGCCAAAGGCGTCAACGTCTTCATGGAGAAGTCGTTCGCGGTCGATGGTCCGGGCATCCGCCGGGTACTGAAGGCGGGCAACGAAGCGACCAGGAAGAACCTGAAGATCGCAGGTGGCCTGATGTCGCGTCACTATCCGCCGCTTCGAGAGGCCGTGCGCCGGATTCATGAGGGCGCGATCGGTGACGTTCTCACCTGCTGGGTGTACCGCGAGCACGGTCCGGTTGGCTTCAAGCCACGTCAGGCGAACGCCAGCGAGTTGGCGCACCAGATCCGCAACTACAGCTGTTTCACGTGGCTGAACGGCAGCTTCATGCTGGACTGGGCGATCCACAACCTGGACGTCGCCTGTTGGGTCAAGGACGCCTGGCCCGTGTCGGCCCAGGGCCAGGGCGGGCGTCAGGTGAGGGACAAGGCCGACCAGATGTTCGATCACTTCGCCGTCGAATACACCTTCGCCGACGGCACCCACATGATGGCGCAAGGCCGACACATGCCGGGCTGCTGGGGGTTCTTCGGCGACGTCATACACGGCACCACCGGGTGCGCGGTTCTCGGCGAGGGTGTGCGGAACCCGCGCCTCTTCAAGGGCCACGCTCAGGCATCCAAGGATCTGATCTGGAAGCACAGGGACAAGGCCGCCAACGCCTACCAGGTGGAGCATGACCTGCTGTTCGACGCCATCCGCCGGAACACACCCTACAACGAGACCGAACGCTGCGCCCATGCGGCGCTGACCGGGATCCTCGGACGCATGGCAGCGGAGTCCGGCAAGAAGGTGACCTGGGAGCAGGCTCTGGCATCGACCATCGAGTTGGCGCCGGACCTGGAGAACTGGACGATGGCGTCGCCGGCACCGGTGAAACCGGATGCAGACGGCAACTACCCTGTGGCCGTACCAGGGCTTAGCAAGGTCGTCTGAATCGTGGCCGGCCCAGAATCTCATACCCGGAACCTATGACGTTACGACTGCCCTCCGACCATGACCTGTGACCAGAAACTCTTCGACGCCGTTCGTCAGGCGGATCGCGATCGTGTCGTCGAAGCCGTGCGGGCCGGAATCGACCGGGGAACGCCGGTCGACTCCCTGCTCATGGACAGCATGGTCCCCGCGATGCGGGAGATCGGCGACCGGTTCGCGGCGGGGAAGGCGTTCATCCCTGAGATGCTCCTCGTCGCCCGGGCGATGCAGGCCGGGCTCGACATCATCGAACCCCTCCTCGTGGGCTCTGACCACTGCACCCTTGGCCGAGTGGCGGTGGGAACAGTGAAGGGAGACCTGCACGATATCGGCAAGAACCTGGTAGTCATGATGCTCAAGGGAGCTGGCTACCAGGTCACGGATCTCGGCGTGGATTGTTCGATCGAGAAGTTCGAGGAGGCAGTCGCGGGAGGAGCGACCGTCCTCTGCTGCAGCGCACTGCTGACATCGACGATGACCTACATGAAGCAGATCGTCGAGCGTTTCAACGAAGCCCCTGCGATCAAGGTCATCGTCGGTGGAGCACCGGTCACCCAGAGCTTCGCCGATGAGATCGGCGCGGACGGATTCGCGGAGCACGCCAGTGGGGCCACTGAAGTCTGTTTCCGCTTGCTTGGCGAGCAGGGTGAATCCCGATGAGTGACGAAGCTGATGGCGCGATGGAGCGGCTCTACGCCGAACGGTTGGCCCGCTACACGACCGCCATGCGCAACGAGCGCCCGGACATGGTCCCGATCCGACCCTTCGTCGCCGAGTTCACCGCGCGGTACGCTGGATTCACCTGCCAGCAGGTCACCCACGACTACAACCTGGCCTTCGAGGCCGCGCGTCGCTGCGCCGCCGACTTCGACTGGGATGCCGTCGTCAGCAACATGGTCTACGTGTGGACCGGGCTGACGCAGTCCGTCGGCATGCGCTACTACGCGAGCCCCGGCATCGACATCCCGCCCGACATCGGATTCCAGTATCTCGAGCCCGGCGACGGCGAGGCTTTCATGAAGCCGGACGAGTACGACGAGCTGATCGCGGACCCGACGGCCTTCCTCTACAACGTCTGGCTACCGCGGGTGTCGTCCGTCGTCGTGCCTCCAGGTGGTGCGGCCACCTATCGCGGCAACCTCGCCCTGGTCAAGGGGGCGATGGCGATGATGCAGTACTTCGGGGCCTTCGGAGCGCAGAATGCCCGCCTGCGCAGCGAGTCCGGAACGGTGTCGGCGATCGCGGGGATCTTCAAGGCACCCTTCGACATCCTCGCCGACAAGTTGCGCGGCTACGTCGGTCTGTGCATGGACATGGCCGAGCAGCCGGAGAAGGTCCTCGCCGCCTGCGAGGCGCTCATGCCGCACCTCTACAACGTGGCGAAGACGACCGCGGACCCGCTGCAGCAGGTACCGGTCGGCTACTGGATGCATCGGGGTTGCGTGCCCTTCGTGAGTCCAGAGCAGTTCGATTCGCACTACTGGCCGACCGTGCGGCCGATCATCGAGGAGCTGTGGCGGCACGGCCACCAGACCCTGTTCTACGCCGAGGGTGACTGGAAACACCACCTTGAGAGCTTCCGGGAGCTGCCCGATCGGAGCCTCGTCTATCACGTGGATCAGGCCGACGTGTTCAACGTGCACGACAAGCTCGGTGACAAGTTCTGCCTGAGCGGCGGGATCCCCAATTTCCTGCTCGGCCATCGCCCAGCCAGCGACGTCCGCGAGTTCTGCAAGAAGGTGATCGAGAAGGTGGCGGCCGACGGCGGCTACATCATGGACGCGAGCGCCATCATGCAGAACGACACGCGCCCCGAGAACTTGCGCGCCATGACGGAGTGTACGCGGGAGCACGGCGTGTACTCGCGCAGTCCTTCCTCACCGCCGCCGGCCCCGATCGTCGCCGAGGGTGGTCTGCCGGCGCACAGCGGATCGGCGACCAGGCCGGGGCAGTGTGTCGAGTGGGCACGAAGCGCCGCGACGCTCCCCGTGATCGAGGGCGACGCCGACCTCGTCGAGGAGGTCTGGAACGGCATCGACTCCCTGGGCAACGTGTTCATCTGGCAGTGGCTGCTCTCCTTCTGATCTCGCACCATGAAAGATGAGCGTCGGTCGAGTTGGATGCGGGATCCGCGGCCGCGAACCATCGAGGGGGTGGAGGCGCCGGTTTGCCGGAGCGAGGTGCTCCGCTACATGGGCTACCCGGCAGACGCGACCCCTCAGCAACAGGTCGATGAGATGCTCGATCACTGGATGGCGGAAGCAGTGCGTTGCGCGCGACCACGCGCCAGCTACATGGTGCTTCCAGTTGTCACCCTGGAGAGGAACCGGATTCGTCTGCAGACCCCAGACGGAATCGGCGAATTCAGGGGAACCGTCGGGAAGTACCTGGCCGCTTCGCGCTACGTCGCCTTGTTCATCGCCACGTCGGGGCCCGAGATCGATTGTCTTGCCGGCGACCTGAGTCGGAGCGGGAAGTACCTGGAGGCGATGGTGGTCGCCGCGGTCGGGGCGGAACGGGCCGAGGCTGCCGAGCACGCGGTTCTCGAACGGTTGAAGCA
>CAYYAQ010000025.1:0-775 GCA_964469555.1 uncultured candidatus Brocadiaceae bacterium
AGTTGGCGGAGCAGGCGGCAGCGATCCGTGAACGGGAGGAGCGCATCCTCGAGTTGGAGGAGTTGATCCCGCCGGGTCGCAAACGGAAGAAGAAGAAGGAGCCGCCCAAGCCGCCCGAGAATTTTGTAGTCCCGCACTTCACGCCTGCTTATCTGAAGTCGCTCGCTGGCAAGGATCGCCGCGCTATCGAGCACGCGTATCGCGCGGTGTTCTTGTTCTGCACCGAGGGGTCGCGCTATCCCGGCCTCCAAGTCAAGGCGCTCGACCCGAGCAACGTGTGGAGCTTGCGGGCGTCGCGAAAGCTGCGCGTGTACTTCCGTCGCCGACCCGACGGCGATGTCGAGATCCTCGACCTCCTCGACCGGCAGGAGCAGGAGACGATGTTGCGTCGATACCGGGAGAAACAGTAGCGCGGATGTTGCCCGCTTTTCTGCAGCCTGGGTTTGTCGACGCGTTTCCGGATCCACGCGGTGCAGACGGCGAAGGGCTGGTCGCCGTGGGTGGAGATCTGTGCGTCGAGCGGTTGTTGCTCGCGTACGACAGCGGCATCTTCCCGTGGTTCAGCGAAGAGAATCCGGAGCTCTGGTGGAGTCCCGATCCGCGGGCGGTGTTGTTCCCGGAGGACCTGCACATCTCGCGGAGCATGTCGAAGTGGCTTTTGACTCACGAGTTCACGGTGACGTGGAATCGTGCCTTCCCCGAAGTCATGCAGGGGTGTGCCGAGGAACGCTGCGATGGCACGTGGGTCCTCCCCGAGATGATCGAGTCGTACACG
>CAYYAQ010000025.1:785-6004 GCA_964469555.1 uncultured candidatus Brocadiaceae bacterium
TCAACCGCCAGCATCATGCGCACAGCCTGGAGGTCTGGAGTGGCGCCGATCTCGTTGGCGGCATCTACGGCGTTCACCGCGGTGGACTCTTCGCCGGCGAGAGCATGTTCCACCGTGTCGACAACGCCTCGAAGCTCGCTCTGATCAAACTAGTGCAAACGCTCCACATCCTCGGCGTCGAACTGATCGACGTCCAGCTCATGACTCCGCACCTGGCTTCGATGGGCGCCGTCGAAATCCCCCGCGAGCACTACCTCGAACTCGTCCATCACCTCCGCAAGAAGGATGTCCGACTCCCGCTCACATGAGTTTCGATCCCGTGCCAGGCACAGGATCGAATCCTAGGATTCGAGGGGCATAACGTATGTGCTGAGTTCCCCGCGGGCGAGGGGCGCGCCGTCGAGTTCGGCTTCGAAGCGGAACTTGAAGAGGCCGGACTTTGCTTTGCGGACAGTGCCGCGCGGTCGTACGTGGATCGTCACGTCGGTGTCGGCCGGGAAGTCGGGGAGGAAGAACTCGACATTCTTCGCGCTCGTCAAGAAGCCCTCGAAGCCGCGGATCTCCGCGCCGGATTCGACCGCGAGGATCGCGAGGTGCGTCGCCGCGGCCTGTGCCGCGGGTTCGACCAATAGGTGACTCGCGGCGCGACCGTCTTGGAGCAGAGCGTTCTCCGACGGGAATCGCGCGATGCACGTCATCGATTCGCTCGAGGACGAGAGCACTTCGCGGATCAGACGAGCGGTTCCTCCGTGGGGGAGGAATCGGCTCGCGGCGTCGGCGCTCAAGCGCATGCCGTCGCCGTCAGACATCGTCGCTACCCTCCGTCACCAACAGCATGCGTCCATCGGCGACGAGTCCCTCCGAGCACCCCAGTCGAAACACCACCCGGCCCTCGTCGTCCGGAAGCTGAACGGTCAGTTCGCACACGGTCTCCGGTGTGATTGGCCTGCGGTACCGAACGCTCTCGAGCTTTCGTAGATGTACTGGGCGCGCGAGGCTCTTCGCCAACACCTCGATGCATATCTGCACCTGTGCGACGCCCGGGAGGATCGGGTTTCCGGGAAAGTGGCCCGCGAAGAAACCGCTCGTCGCCGGGAAATCGAGTCGGTAGCGGATCTCGTTCGCCGTCCTCTCGATCTCCTCGACGTTGTATCTCATCGCAAGAGCCGCTCGGTCAGAGTGAGTCACGGATGCGATCGTCGAGCTTCATCTGGTCGCCGTGGAAATTCGCCAGCGCGGCTTCGGTCAGCAGCCCGTCCCAGCTCGCCGTGCCCGCTTCGACACGGTCCTTCCAGCTGTCGGCCTTCGGGATCTTGCTCTCGGCGAAGACGCGGTCACGATCTTCGGTGCTCAGTTCGGGGAACAGGTCGCCGGCCCCGTTTGCTCGCAAGTGTGCGCGGATGTCGTCGCCCGTCAGCGTCGCCGAGAACTCGAGACTGTTTACCGCGGCCTTGAACTCGTCGGTCACCTTCCACATGTTCGAAATGCTGGTGGCTTCGGCATCGACTCCCTCGTTGAACACGACGTCGGGATCGTTGCCCGTGTGATCGACGACGGTGTCCGTCGCGGGATCGAGTTCGATGTACGCCTTCGCCGCCCCGGTCGGAATAGTGAACACGTCCAGTCCGAGCAGATCGAAGACCTGTTGGCCGCTCCGAATCGATGCACCGATCTGCCGCACGTCGAGGCCCTGCTCGGCCTTGAGTTCCCGGAGCGCGCGTTGGCTGGCGAGCGTCGCCTTTTCGCCGACATTCGTGCCGTCACCGAATCCGTTGTCCTTCACGAACGCGCCGTTCCGCCCCATGAACACGTTCACGTAGCGCGGGCGCGCGAGGTTCGCGATCAAGAAGTTCTGCCGGGCGGAGAAACCGAGCGTGAAGTTCAACCGCACGCCATCGTTGCTCAGGCGGCGGGCACCGAGGAGTCCCTCCGGCGTCAGCGGCACCTTGACGATGAATCGTCCCGGGTTGATCGCGTTGTAGCGCCTGCCGTACTGGTAGGTAGCTTCCGTATCCTGCGCGAGGTTCGTGTGAAGCTCGACGGACACGTCGGCGTCGAAAGTGCTAACGAGCTTCAATCCGTGCACGGCGTTGAGGATGAAAGCGATCTCGAGCACGAGCAGCTCGTCGCTGATCTCAGGATCCGCTGCCTTGATCATCGCGGCAGCTTCCGGAACGAGCGCATCGTAGATGCCCTTTTGGACTTCCTTGTTGAGCAGCGTGTTGTTCGTTGTCAGCGCAGTGTACTCCTGGGTCCACAGTTCGCGTATCGCGTCGACGTCGCCTGTGTCGAGCCAGGCGTCTGTGCCGGTAGCGATCAGGTCCCGCCAGATCGCATGGCTCGGGAATGTCGCGCGAAGCCCCGCGGACGGTGGCGTGTAGTCACGGCGACAGAAGTTTGCGACGGTTTGGGCGAAGGCCGAGTCGTGGGTGGGGACGGTTCCGAGGGCGGCGGTCTCGCTCATGGTTTACTCGCTACGGTCTTTCTTGTTTTCTTCAACGTCGTCAGGTGATCCTGGATGGGCGTCACTTCGAGAGGTCGGTTCTTCATCCACTCCAGTCCCTGGAGCGTCGCTGATGCCGCGGCGAGCGTCGTGATGCATGGTACCTTGAACTGAACCGCGTTGGAACGGATCTGCCTGTCGTCGCTTCTCTCCATCCGTCCGGACGGCGTGTTGATGAGAAGCTGGACCTGACGGTTCTTGATCAAGTCGAGGGCGTGCGGACGTCCTTCGTGGATCTTGTGCACGATCTCGACGGGGATGCCGCTGTTCGACAGTGCGCGGGCCGTACCCCGCGTGGCGTAGATCTCCAGACCGAGACTGTGGATACGGCTCGCCAACGAGACGATGAGTCGCTTGTCCTCGTCGCGGACGGATATGAACACACTCCCCTTCGACGGGAGCTCGATGCTCGCACCGAGTTGGGCCTTCGCGAAAGCTGCACCGAAGTTCCGGTCGATGCCCATCACCTCGCCCGTCGACTGCATCTCCGGGCCCAGCAGCGTGTCGATGCCGTGGAATTTGTTGAACGGGAACACCGGCGCTTTCACGCTGAAGTGCTCCGGCAGGACCATTTCCGTGAGTCCCAACTCTGTGAGCGAACTGCCCACCATGATCTTGGCCGCCATCTTCGCGAGTGGATGGCCGATCGCCTTGCTGACGAACGGTATGGTGCGCGAAGCGCGAGGGTTGGCCTCGAGCACGAATATGCACGAGCCCTGGATCGCGAACTGGATGTTTATCAGGCCGATGACCTTCAGTTCCTGCGCCATCCGCGTAGTGGCGGAGACGAGTTCTGCGATCAAGTGGTCGGAGAGCGTGTAGGCCGGCAGCGAGCAGCTCGAATCGCCGGAGTGTACGCCGGCCTCCTCGATGTGCTCCATGATGCCGCCGATCACGACAGTGTTTTCGTCCGCGATCGCGTCGACGTCGACTTCGATCGCGCCATCGACGAACTTGTCGACGAGAAACGGATTGCCGTGCGCGACTTCGGCGTTCTTGATCATGTACCGTTCGAGCTGCCGCTCGTCGTACACGATTTGCATCGCCCGGCCACCGAGCACGAAGCTCGGGCGGATGACGACTGGGTATCCGACGCGCTCCGCGATCCTCGTCGCCTCGTCGAGACCTCTTGCCATGCCGTTCGGCGGTTGCAGCAGGCCGAGCTTGTTCATCGCTTCTGCGAAGAGTTCGCGGTCTTCGGCAGCCTCGATGGAGTCTACGCTGGTTCCGATCAGCGGCGCCCCGTTGTCGGCGAGCCCCCGCGCGAGGTTCAGGGGTGTCTGCCCACCGAACTGCACGATGATCCCCTTCGGGTTGATCCGGTCGACGATGTTGAGCACGTCTTCGAGCGTCAGTGGCTCGAAGAACAACAGGTCCGAGGTGTCGAAGTCCGTCGACACGGTCTCCGGATTGCTGTTGACCATCACGGACTCGTAGCCCAACTCTCGCAGCGCCATCGACGCATGCACGCAGCAGTAGTCGAACTCGATGCCTTGCCCGATGCGGTTCGGTCCGCCGCCGAGCACCATGACGCGCTCCTTGTCCTCGTTGAGGATGACCTCGTCTTCCCCCTCGTAGGTGGAGTACAGGTACGGCGTGTACGATTCGAACTCGGCGGCGCACGTGTCCACGAGCTTGTAGGTCGGAATGATGCCCAAACTCTTTCGGTGAGCACGCACGTCGGAGTCGGAGCAGCCGATCGACGCTGCGATCTGGGAATCGCTGTAGCCGAGTCGCTTGGTCTGGCGCAGGAACCCCTCGTCGAAGCCCTCGAAGCCACGCGTCCCACGCTCTGATATCAGCTTCTCGTGTTCGATCAACTCGTAGAGTTGGTCGAGAAACCACGGGTCGATCGACGTGAGCTCGTGAACCTCCTCGACGCTGAAGCCGTAGAGCATGGCGCTACGGATCCAGTCGATGCGGTCGTCGCGGGGCGTCGTCAGGTGTGGTCGAATCTCCTCTGGCGGCAATCCCATCGCGGCGCCGTGTGGTGACCCCGGAACGTTGCCGAAGCCGGTCCGTCCGGCCTCCTGGGAACGCAACGCCTTCTGCATCGCTTCCTTGAACGTACGACCGATCGACATGGCCTCGCCGACGGACTTCATCTGCGTCGTCAGCGTAGAGTCGGCCGTCGGGAACTTCTCGAAGGCCCACCGCGGGAACTTGACGACGCAGTAGTCAATGGTTGGCTCGAAGCAGGCGGTGGTCTTCTGCGTGATGCTGTTCTGCAGTTCGTCCAGCGTGTAGCCGACGGCGAGCTGTGCTGCGATCTTGGCGATCGGATACCCGGTCGCCTTCGACGCGAGCGCGGACGACCGTGACACGCGCGGGTTCATCTCGATGATGACGACGCGACCGTCGCGCGGGTTGATCGCAAACTGGACGTTGCTGCCACCGGTGTCCACGCCGATCTCGCGCATGACCTCGATCGCACCGTCGCGCAGGAGTTGGTACTCCCGATCGGTGAGGGTCTGTGCGGGCGCGACGGTGATCGAGTCACCGGTGTGCACTCCCATGGCGTCGAAGTTCTCGATCGAGCAGATGATGACGACGTTGCCCTTGTGGTCGCGCATCACCTCGAGCTCGTACTCCTTCCAGCCGAGGATCGACTCTTCGATCAGCAGCTCCGAGTTCATGGAGAGGTCGAGGCCCCGGCGGGCGATTTCCTTGAACTCGTCGAGGTTGTAGGCGATGCCACCGCCACTCCCGCCGAGCG
>CAYYAQ010000025.1:6025-6269 GCA_964469555.1 uncultured candidatus Brocadiaceae bacterium
TCTTCCATGCCGTAGGCGAGCCGCGATTCCGGCATCTCCTGGCCGATGTTCTGCATCGCCTCGCGGAACTCCCTGCGCCCCTCGGCCTTGGCGATCGCGTTGCGGTCGGCGCCGATCATCTCGACGTCGTATTTCTCGAAGACGCCACGGTCCGCGAGGGTCATGGCGGTGTTGAGGGCGGTCTGGCCGCCCAGGGTCGGCAGGATGGCGTCCGGGCGCTCCTTCTCGATGACCTTCTCGACCA
>CAYYAQ010000025.1:6279-43276 GCA_964469555.1 uncultured candidatus Brocadiaceae bacterium
GATGGGCTCGATGTAGGTGCGATGCGCGAACTCCGGGTCGGTCATGATCGTCGCCGGATTCGAGTTGATCAGGACGATACGGAAGCCGTCCTCCATCAGCGCCTTGCACGCTTGCGTTCCGGAGTAGTCGAATTCGCAAGCCTGACCTATGACGATAGGTCCCGAGCCGAGAATCAGGATCGTTTCGAGGTCTTGTCGGCGTGGCATCCGTCGGGCGGGAACTACACCAGATGGAGCCGCCTCAGGCGAGAGGGACCGTGAGAATAAGGTGGGGGATATTCGCGGGTCGGTTCCCCCCCCCCGTGCAGAGCCTCGCACAACCCCTGGAATCGAGAGGGATGAAATTCCGAGCAGGCAACGTCCTCCCCGCGGCGCGTCTCCGTGACAGAGACGCCGCGGAGTTGGGCCGTGTCTTACTTCACGGTCACGCGGCTGACGCTCGAAACGTTGACCAGGGTCGAGCCGTTCAACAGAAACACGACGCCGTCGATCGTGCGGCCCTTCACCGCGAGGGCGATCGCCGCGGGGAAGGAGAAGGCTGCTCGCGGGTACTGGCTGGCGCTACCCGGCTTGAAGGCCAAGACGCCCCCGGCGATCGGCGCCGTTCTGAGCGACGAAAACGCCAGCGCGTCGATCTCGACGCCCAGGCCGTCGCCGGTGCTCACCGGACGTGAGGTCGCCAACGAGAACATCGTGAAGCCGACGCTCCAGCCCGAAAGCGGGGCGCCGGTTACCTTGGCGGTGAGGTTGCCCGTGGCCGTCGAGGTGAGATCGAACGACATGCCGGTCCGGTCGCGCAGACCACTGAGGCCCTCCACGACGAGTCCGTAGTCGACGTCGACAGCACGTGTCTGGACGTGGCCATCCTTGCGAATCGCCGTCGCCCGGACGGTCACCTCGGTGAGACCCTTGGGAGCGCTGCTGAGGATGACGCACTCCTCCGTGTCGCGGTCGTTGGCGCCGCCGCCCGGCGTGCTGGTCGCGCCGGACATCAGGCCGTTGTTGCCCCAGTAGCTCGTGCCGTTGCTTGTCTTGACCGAGAGGTCGACGCTGTTGATCCGGTGGATGGTCGCGTTGGCCGCGGCTTCGGGATCCGGATACTGCAGCGCGGCCGTGAATCGACCGCCCCTCGCGAACATGAAGTAGGTTCGGGACTGCCCCTGCCTCAGCAGGTCGATCTCATCGATGACCAGCAAGCGGTTTCGCTCGTCGTAGGCGCGACGCAGGCTCGGGAATCCAAATCCCTGCTGGTATCGGTTTGCACCAAAGGAGGCGCCGCTCGAGTTGTAAGGGACTTGGTTGGCGGTCGCGACGAGCAGCGCCTTCGTGGTGCTGAAGTGCGGCAGGACCTTGAAGCGCTCCGTGGAGGTCTTCGACTTGGCCTTGCCGTAGCCGAACAGGCCCTCCGTGAACATCTCGATGATGCCGCCGCCGAGACCGTTGATGATCGGCGTCGCGCCGGACGTTCCGCCGAATGACGTCGAATAGCTCGAAGAGCCGGAGGTCGTCCGGATCGAGTCGTAGTAGGCGGCGAGAGTCACGCCGATGCGACCGTCCGCCGCGGGGCCGGTGCTGCCGCTGCGGCCCCAGTAGTCGTCCGCGGCGTTCGAGTTGTTGCGGTGACGAAAGCCGCCGACGCTGCAGATGTTCTTCGCCCAGGCCTGTGGCCGCGACGCCCTGGGCTGGGACGTGGATCCTGCGTTGCTCTGGCTCTGCGTGATGAACATGTCGTAGTCGAAGATGATGTCGTCCATCTCCGCGGAGTGCGATGTGTAGAGCAGAGTGCGTGCGAAGCCCCACGAAGCTGTGTCGAGCATGACCTGCTGGTTGGACTGCATGGATGCAGTCATGCTGCGGCGGTTGCCCGATGCGTAGCTGGAGTTCGTGTACGTCATCTGGGCGTTCGGCATCAGTCCCTTGTAGAGCGAACTCGCGCCTCGGGCGTAGATCTCGCCCGCGGTGCTCGTGCCGTGACTGGACGACGAGCCGTTGAAGAGCGCGATCGGAGCGCTGCGGATGCCCGTGATCGCCGCGAACTCGGTGTGCGTGGCGTGGACGCCCTCCGAGATGTGGCCAGTCATGCCGATGCCCTTGATGTCCGTGAGGATCTCGAGGTCGTTGGATCCACCCTGGATGCGGGCGTTGTCGATGTCGAATTGCACCGGCGTGGAGGGTTCGATGAAGAGGACGCGGTCGTCGTTGGCGATCTCGAGCATCTGCTTTTGGCTCATCGTCGCTTCGAACAGGATGCCGCCGTTCGCGGAGGTCTCGCGAGTCGCGCCGATGGCGACCACGCGGGCTTCGAGGCCCACGGCGTCGCGACGTTGGTCGACGAGAACGATCGTGTAGCGCGCCTTCTGCGCGGGCTTGCCCAGACCGATGATGATATCGGGGTCGAGTCGGAGCGCGGTGTGGTACTCCATGACACAGCGCACGAAGGGCAATCGAGAGACCCTGGTGATCACCGACCGGTCCATTCGCACGAGGTAGGACTGGCTCGGGAGGTAGTGGTGCAACTCAACGCCGAGCCCGTTCAGAGCGGCGCGAAACTCGCTGATGATCTGTGTGTGGAATTGCACGACGAACAGTCGGTTGTCGTGCTTGGCGAGCAGTCCTCCGGGAATCACCGGCGGAGTCTTGGGATCGAAGACCCCAAAGCGGAGGTGCAGCTTCGTGTCGATTTCGTTTTGTGTCGTCCATGTTCGACCACCGTCACGGCTGACGGAGCTAATCGTCTTGTCGGTGGTTTGCGTCGAACGGACAACGGTCGGCGTTCCGGGAACGTCGTATGTGTCTTGCCTCTGCGCGGGCAGAATTGTGGATAGAAGAGCGGCGGCAATCAGGATCTGGCGCATGATTCGAGAAGGTGAGGAAACGGAGGCCAGATTGTATCGGGCTGTTCCAATCCGTGTGGTTTGACGGGCCCCATTCATGGCGGTTTGATACTGATGTGAAGTCCTTCGGACGAGCACTGATCTTCGCGTGCATCGCGGTCCCCGCTGTGGCGCAGTCGCCTACGCGAGTGGTGTTTCGCGCCACCGTCAAGGCCGTGCTCGACGGTGGCGTGCTGGAGCTGACCGACGGTCGCAAGGTCGGTCTGCGGGGCGTCACGCTGCCCTCGGCGGCGGTGTGAACCATCGGGTTCGCGGATGGGCTGAAGAAGGCTCTCACGGCGGCCGTTCGCGCCGCGGGGGACCAGGTGTGGATCACGCCGGACACGGGGAAGCAACCCGGGGTGGATTTCGTCGCCTCGGTTCGTGCCGGCAAGGACGGCAAGTCGATCAACGAACAGCTGCTCGAGCGAGGTCTCGCCGTGTTCACCTGTCGCACGCCCGGCGCCATAGACCTGTCGGTGCTCTCGTCCGCGGCCCGTCGCGCGCAAGAGAACAAGGCGGGATGGTTCAAGGCGAGCGCGCCGCGCCGACTCGCCAAGCTACCCTACCTCAACGGCGCCGTGATCGGGTTGCACCATCAGGACAAGCGCACCTACCACCGACAGGTCGACGAGCTTGCCGCCGCCGGATTCCGGCACCTCTGCCTACTGTTCTCGGTGTTTGTCCAGAAGGTCGATTCCGTCGAGATTCGGCGGGACCACCAGCGCACGGTGCGTGACGACCGTCTGATCGAGACGATCGTCTACGCCAAGAAGAAGGGCCTGTCGCTGGCGCTGCTGCCGATCGTACTGATCCTCGATCCGGGTGATGACGACTGGCGCGGGGTTCTGCGTCCGAAGGACGAGGACAAGTGGTGGCAGAACTACGGTCGGTTCGTCGCGCACTGCGCGGACATCTCCGAACACACGGGCGTGGACCTGTTGAGCATCGGTAGCGAACTCGGTTCTCTGGAGGATCGGACGGCGACGTGGCAGCGCATCATCAAGAACACGCGCGGTCGCTACCGGGGCAACATCACGTACTCGGCGAACTGGGACCATGCGGACAAACCGAAGTTCTTCAAGCAGCTCGACATCGTCGGGATGACGGCCTACTTCTCATTGACAAAGAAGATGGATCCGACGATCGCCGAGCTCGAGGCAGAGTGGCGGCGAGTCGCCAAGGAAGTGCAGAAGACCCACGCCTGGCATGGTCGTCCGATCTTCTTCACGGAACTCGGATACGCGAGTCAGAACGGCATCAACCGCGACCCGTGGAACTACACGATGGACGTGGACGACATAGACCTGCAAGAGCAGGCGGACTGCTTCAAGGCGTTCATCAACGTCGCGTCTTCGGTCAAGCTCCTGAAGGGGGCGTACTTCTACGACTACTACGACGTCGGGGGAAAGGAGGATTGGTCGTACAGCCCGCGTGGGAAACCGGCGATGGCGACCTGGCGGGAGTGGGCGAAGAGAATCGACGCGGGAGACCGCCGCTGACTCAGCCGCAGACCGCGTCCGGCGCCATTGGGCGCGTCTCGCACGACCCGATCGCGGTCGGCAGAACCACGTGCAGCATGCCGCTCTCCATCTTCTTGTCGCGGGAGAAGAACACAAGCAGCTCCGATCGGGGTGGGGTCGGTTGCCGCGTGAATCCGTAGAGGTCGAGAAGCCGACTACATCGGTCCGCGTCGTCCTTCGCGAGCGTGTTCGTTGCGACCGCGACGTCCAGGATGAAATACAATCCCTGCGCGACGGCATGGCCGTGCGGCATGGTGTAGTCGCTCATCGCTTCGAGCGCGTGCGCGAGCGTGTGCCCGAGGTTCAGGCATCGGCGCCTGCCGGTGGTCTCGTGGGGGTCAGCCTCGACGGTCTTCTGCTTCTCGTCGACACACATCTGCACGACTCGGGTCAGCAGTTGCGGATCCCCGGAGGTAATGCTCACGGATTCGGATTCGAGCAACTCGAAGAGTTCAGTGCTGAAGCCGATTCCCATTTTCAGTGCCTCGCCGAGACCGGAAAGCAGCTGTTCGCGCGGCAGACTCGCGGTGAAGTCGAGATCCGCGAGCATCAGATGGGCGGGATGGAACGTCCCGACGAGGTTCTTGCCTTCGGGCACATTGATCGCGGTCTTGCCTCCGACACTGCTGTCGAGCATGGCCAGTAGTGTCGTGGGAACCTGAATCAGGTCTACACCACGAAGAAACATGGATGCTGCCAGCCCGCCGAGGTCGCCGACCGCGCCACCTCCGATCGCGACGACGATCGTTTTTCGATCGAGCTCCCACTGGGTCATCTGACGAAGGACCTTCTCGAGCGTAGCGAACGACTTGCACGATTCACCGCCGGGAAGCGGGATGCGGCGCCAGCCTTCGGGCACGAGATCGGGGTAGGCCGCCGCCACCGGATCGTCGAGCAGGGCGACGACGGAGCGGTCTGCGCCGAGAGCTTCAACGTGCGGGCGGAGCTCGGCGCGCACGCCAGTTCCGATCAGGATCTCGGTAGTGGGTCCCATTCGCGGGAGACCATACCCCCCTGGCTATGTTTCGACCTGAAGGAATCCCTCCGGCGAAGCGCGGCGTCGCCGTCGGCGATCGACGATCCTGGTCTTGTATTCGTCGCTCTCCTTCTTGGCACGTCTGTTCATGTTGAAAAACAGGACCGCGACGAGGACGACGAACGCGGCGAAGATGATCCCCATCCAGAAGGTGGCGGGGTGACTCACCATCTTGTACCGCGAGAGCGTGGCGGCGACGAACTGTGGTGTGTGGACGACAGAGTAGTCCTGAGCCTGGTAGGCGCGGTTCCTAAAGTAGAACGCATCGATGTCGATGCCCTCTCCGTAACGCCATTCGCCGATGTCCTCGGGAATCCAGATCGGAATCATCTTGGCCCCCATGCGCGGGATGCGAATCCACACCGCGGTCCAGTACTTGATGCCCAACGGGTTCACTTTCGCGCGGTGCACGCGCGCCAGCACGAAGGTGCCCCGCAATCGCAGCGGAGCGCCGCGCTCATACGTGCCGTGCTTGAACCCCGTGTACTGGTCCTTCAGCTCGAAGACCTCGATGTGGCGCTGGCCCGAGTCCGCCAGTCGATCGTGTTCGTGAATCGCGAACCCCGCCATGTGCCACAGAGGCACATCCTGGGAGTCGACGAGGAAGTCCGCCATGTTGTCGGTGTCGATCCAGGTGTCCGTCTCCTCCACGTAGGCGGCGTTCTTGTCGCCCGCGAGAACCTTCTGATCGAGCTTGACGACGGGTTCCCAGTCGGGAAATGCCTTCTCCACGCGGGGACCGATGATCATCGGGGCGTTGAGAACGGACTCGTCGAGGTAGTGGGTATCGACGATCTTCACGAAGAATCCCTCGACCCGGACCCAAGGGTTGTCCTCGCGGACGACGTTGTCGGGTAGCGGCTTCGACACCCAGAAGATCACCTGATCCCCGGACTCGGTGCGCAATCGACCCTTGTAGGACTTGGCTCGCGGGATGGGGTGGAGCTTCTGTTGCTCGAACTTCTCCAGCTTGCCCTTCACCCAGATGTAGTTGCCGCGGTGTGCTCCCGGTCGAGCGCGCAGTCGTCCGATGTCGGCGGCGAGCATGGGAAGTTGCAGCGCCGCGGCGGAGTTGGGATCGATGTTGTACGACTTCCGCAGCAGGTGAGCCCAAACGCTTCCCTTGACGCGACCCCCGCGTTCGATGGTGGTCGAGTCCTTGATCTCCGCGAGGATCTTCGGGTCCGGTCGGAACGCGGACACGTCGATCGTCGGCGGTCGCGTGATCACGGGCTTGTCGGATTCGCTCACGCGATCAGGCAGGAGATACGCGAGGACGATTGCCCCGAGCAGTCCTCCCATGATCATGATCCTGGTGCGGTCGCTGATCAGACCGGATTTTAGGGATCTTCGGGGGTAGTTGGTGTCACCTGGCAGCATCGGTAGGCACGATAACGGAGCGATGGACGTTGGGTTTAGTCAGACGTCTTCTCTCGACAAAAATCGCGTCGGCGCTGCGGCGACCCCTCAGCTGATGTCCATGTGGAACAAGTCGCCCAGGTTGTGGTTGGCGATATCCGAGCGATCGACGATGGCCGCGCCGGCAACCCCCAGGGTCACGCCGACGATTTCGGCGATCTGCTCCGACGTGGCGCCGAGTTTCTTGGCCTTCTTCATGTGCCCTTCGAGGCACCCCTTGCAACCCAACGCGAGCGCCGCGCCGATGGCCACGTACTCCTTGGTCAGCAGATCGAGTTTCCCGCCACCGTAGGTGGCCTTGTAGAAGCTCATGTACGCCTTCTTGATCTCGGGGGTCATCAGTGCGTAGCTGCGCATCGAGGAACTCGGGATCCGGCCGTCGTCCAGAGCGCGGTTCTGGCCGTTGTCAGCGACAGTGTCGGTTGCGCTGTCGGTTTTGATGTCTGAGGCGTTGTCTTGCTTGTCGCTCACGGGGGGGTCTCGAAGGGGTGCGTTGGAGGTGGAATAGGGTGGAATACGCTACCACGGGTAGGGGATCAGGTGGTCACGGAGTCGAGTGGAGGGGCACCTTTACGACACCGAATGCCCTCGATAGAGCGTTCTTTCGCAACGTTCTTGCTCCTCGCCGTGTCGGCGGTGCGCGCTCACGTCTGCAAGTGGACCTGAAGACGCACCAGGCAGTCGCGATCCCGCTCGTTGTCGACGGTTTCGAACGCCTCCGGGAAGCCCATCCATGCGTAGTCGCCAACGGACGGACCCGGGCATATTTCCGCTATAGGGGAAGAGGGCGCGCCGGCCTGGTAGGCGAACGGCCACTCGACAAGCCCGACGTCGCCGAACAGTTCCTTGCCGGGCAGGAGCAGGTCCATCAGGTGGGTCGGCTGAGAGATCCCGGTCTCGGCGCGAACCTCCCGGACAACCGTGTCCCGGATGTGGTCCTCGGGCCGCACGATCCCCACGACGGGCCCGAACGGCCACTCCAGGGTCGGTTTCTGCCGGAGGAGGAGGTACTGGATCCCGCTGTGCAGGACCTGAAACACGAAGACCCGGACTTGGTGATCGATGTGCAACATGATTTCGAGGCACGCAACATGCTTGCCAATAAAGACCTAGGTCTCTGATCGGCTCCGGTTAGCACATTCTACGACGAGATTTCCAGATTGAGGGCGCGCTCCCCAGGCTCGCCCGGGCCGGAAGGGCCAACACAAGGGAGTTTTGGGACCGCGGCGGTCAGTCAAGTCTCCCAGGATATTCCGCAGGGATCGTCCGGGACCTCATTCCGGCCGAGCGCCTACTTATTCCGTTTGCCGGCGCTGGCGCCCTCGGTTTTGCCGCCCAGGAGTCCCCGCAGCTCTTGCAGCCCCTTCTCCTTCGACCACGCCGCGCCGATGAACCGCAGCGAGTTCGGCAGGTTCGCCGTGTTGTATCCCACGTCGGAGCTCCGGGTGTTCCACCCGTGACCGCCGTCTTTCACCAGGCTCCAGGAGTGCTTGATCTTGCGCTTGGTCAGGAGTTTGTGCATCCGGATGTTCGTCGTGTCCAGGCCGTAGCTGTCGCGGTCGCCGCAGTCGAAGTAGATCTTCAGTCCCGCGAGCTTCTCGACGTCCACGGTCGTTGCGATCAGGAGAGGGTTGTTGGCGGCCCAGAGCTTCTTGTCGACCGGGTTGCCGAAGACGCTCGCCGCGAAGCCGCGTCGGGTCGCCCATGGGAACATGTCGCCGAGGTCGTCGTACTTCGCCGGCAGAACCGCCGCGGAGTGTGTCGCGACGGCGCAGAAGATCTCCGGGTGTTTGAACGCGATCTTCAGCGCTCCGAACCCGCCCATGCTGACTCCCATGATCGCGCGGCTCCCGCGCTTGGGAATGGTGCGGAACGTCTTGTCGATGTGAGTGATGAGGTCCTTGACGATCATCGTCTCGACCTTGTCTCGGCCTTTGTCCATGTAGAAGGACCGCCGGCTGCCGTCGTAGATGCACACGAAGATCATCGGGGACATGCCCTTTTCGCCGACGATCCTGTCGAGCACCTTGGCGCCGCCGCGTGAGTTGAACCGGTTGTGGTCCTCGTTCATCCCGTGCAGGAAATAGACGACGGGGTAGCGCTTCTTGGCGTTCGACTTGTCGTCGTAGTCCTTCGGCAGGTAGATGCTGTAGACCCCGCGTCGCGTCGACTTGGTCGCGAAGGTCTGGTCCGACTTGTAGATCAGGTTCTTGAGCCCGACCCGATCCCGCCAGCTGCTTCGCCGGCGCTGGGCGTCGGCCAGAGTCGCGAAGATGCCGCTGGACAGGGACGCGAGGACCAGGAGAAGCAGGGAATGGGAGATCTTGGACTGCAGCATGGAGGCTCCGATGGCGTCGGTTTCGTAGTTGGAGGCGTAGCTTACGGACGCGGGGAGGGCCGCGCGTCGCGAATCCTGGTGGTGAGAACGTAAAGATCGGGCCTGTTCCCAACCGGCGCATGGGCGCAGAATCCGAGTCGCGATGAGGATCTCGTCATGAATGCGCACCGCCGTCTCGAGCAGCTGTTCCAGGGGTTGTCGAACTACGAGCGGACGCGGGTGCTGCCGAAGGCGTGGTCCCTGTCGAACATGCGTGCACTGATGGACGCGGCGGGGGTAGAGCACAGCCAGCCGGGCACCTGGGTTCAGGTCGGTGGTTCCAAGGGCAAGGGGACGACGGTTCTCTACCTCGAAGCGATGGCGCGAGGGGCGGGGTTGTCGACCGGCGCGTTCCTCTCGCCGCACCTCCACCATGTGACGGAGCGCGTGTTGCTGGACGGAGAACCCGTCGACGCGACCACTCTCGCCGACGCGATGCAGCAGGTGTTGGCTTGGGGGCAGGACCGGGAGCTCGAACTGAGTTTCTTCGAGGCGGTTACGGCGGCCGCCGTGATCGTCTTCCGTGACGCGCGGTGCGAGTTCGTCGCGCTCGAGGTCGGACTCGGTGGACGATTGGACGCGACGACGGTCGTGCCCGTCGACGGCACGATCATCACCACGATCGAGCTCGAGCACACGGATCTCCTCGGGGATACTCTCGAAGCCATCGCTACCGAAAAGGCGCACATCATGCGCCCCGGGAAGCCATCGTGGGTGCAATCCGATGCGGCCCTGGACGACGTGTTTGCCGAGCATGCGAGTCAGATGGGTGCCTGTCTCATGCCCCGCGTGCGCATCTCGGATGTCCGAGATGATGGTGATGCGACCGCGGGCGTGATCGCTGTCGGTGAGCACGTGGTTGGGTTTCGGGTGAAAGAAGCGAGCCGGTTCGAACTTCCGGCCCTGGCCCTCGGCTACGCGTGCCTCCGGCATCTGCGTCCGGAACTCGATCTCGATCTCGACGACGTCCACCGACCGGTGCTTCCGGGGAGGTTCGAAGTGACGATGGCGCCGGACGGTCGCGCTCTCGTTCTCGACGGCGCCCACACGCCGTCATCGTCGGCCCGGGTGGTGGAAGAACTGCGTCGGAGATTCCGACACGAGTCGATCGCGGTGCTGTACGCATCTGCAGCAGGCAAGCTCTGGCAGGAGGGATTGAGTGAGTTCCTGCCCGTTGCCGATAGGTTCTTTGTCACGGCCCTCGCGGGCACGGAGGGGGTTGACCCCGATCTCGTGGTGGACTGGCTGCACACGCAGGGAAAGGCGGCGATGGTCGTGGGCAGTCCCACCGAAGGGCTCTCGGAGTTGTCCCGATGTGATGCGGTTCGATTGGTTGTCGGTTCCTTCTATCTCGTAGGGGCGGTTCGCGCCCTGATCCAGCAAGAACAATGAGTGAGGCCGAGAGCGCCGTAATCGTCGAGGACTTGTTCCTGACCGACACCTTCCTGATCAAGGGTCGGTTGTCGAACAAGTCGATGCGTCTGGTGAAGATGCTCGAGGACTTCCCCCACGGATTCCTCCAGATCGAGGATGCGGCGATGGTGTCGCTGCGCAACTCCGAAGTGATCCGGACGCCGCGCGTCCTGGTCAACCCGAACGAGTTGATCCTCGCGCACGAGCTGGTCGACGTCGCCGGCGATGCCATGCTCCGCCAGCTGGCGACCAACAGCAAGAAGAGCGTGCGAATCCGGGCGTTCTACAAGGGCCTGGTGCAGCTGGAGCTGTCGGGCAATGTCGAAGCACAGGCCTACGAGCCGCACCACCTCAGCGGACGGAAGTACTTCACGATGGATTCCCCGGTCTTGCGCGGTATCCGATTCGACGACAATCCCGAGCTCGCGATCCTGAAGGATCTCGGCTACGCCATCGTCCGCAAGGACCGGCTCGCCTACGTCTACGACTTCAGCTAGACAACCTGCTTGTTCGGGGGCGCTTGCTCCCGGGTGGTCGCTCCGTTACAGACGGTGGCATGGAGCCGCTGGACCCAGTCGCCGAGAGCCCGGTCGGTCCGACCGCAGATCGCTGGATCTCGGTCCTGGTCCTGCTGGTCGCGATCGGTTTCGTGGCGTTCCTGTGGCACGTGAAGCCTGATCCACGCGGCTACGGAACGCACGAGCAGACCGGCATGGCGAAGTGCGGCTGGATCGTCAACTACGGCAAGCCGTGCCCGACCTGCGGGGTGACGACGGCGGGAGCGCACCTCGTTCGGCTCCAGTTGTTCTCCGCAGTGCGAGTACAACCATTCGGCGCCGCTCTCGGCGCAAGCGGGCTGTGGCTGGGTGTCGTCGCCGCCTGGTGCCTCATGCGCCGGCGTTCGCTGTTCGACTTCCTGTTGCGACTGCCGCAGATGAGGATCATCCTCTGGGGACTCGTGCTTTTGCTCGGGTCCTGGTTGTATACCTACCTGACCTTCACATCACCGTGAGCCAGCACCCACCCCCTCTACCGTCCGCCCCGTCGAGTCAGCCTTCGCTCGTAGCACCCGTGTTGGTGACTGCGATGGCTGCCGCCGTGATGTTCAGCCTCCCGTCGTTCATGGGCACGAACACGTTTGGGTGTTGTTCGCAGAACTGCTGTGCGTCGTTTGCCGCGGCGATACTCGGATTCATGCCGGTGATCATGTACCGGCGTTCCGGCGGCCATGCGACGCCGGGCCTGGGTTGCGTGACCGGTCTGATCAGCGTCGCCATCGGCGGAGTTGTCGGCGCGATCGTGCAGGCGAAGTTCCCGGTGTACGACGTCAGCCAACTACGGGACGTGTTGGGCGAAAACTATGAGGAGTTTGACAAGGCGTTTCAGCAACAGGGGCAGGAGTCACCTTGGACCAGGGAGGAATTCATCTCCAATGGAGTCACGCTCGCGCCCTACTTTGTGATCCTCGTCGCCGCCTTCAGCAGTTTCCTCGCCGGCGTGTGCGGCTTGCTCGCCACTGCGTTCGGTCGTCGGCGCCAGCCGCCGCAACAGCCACCGCCGAATTGGCCGCAGCAGCCACAGCCGCCGCAGGTCTGACGGGTCGTCGCCGCCGGCTACTCCTTGGGCTCGCCGATGAGATCCCGCAACATCAACGTGTACGAGACGTAGCGTGACTGCGCGATCAGGTTCTCCTCCGCCGCGGGAAGCACGGCGCAGTCAGGTTCGACTGTATGCGTGCAGTTGCGGAAGGCACACTTGTGGACGAACTCCTTGATGTCCGGAAAGCAGAACGCCAGGTCGAGCGGTTCGAGGTTCTGCAGCCCGAAACTCCGGATCCCCGGGGTGTCGAGAACGTGTCCGCCACCCGGCAATGGAATCAGCTGCGTGTGTGACGTCGTGTGCTTGCCCTGGCGGATGCGACCGATGCTGCCGATTCGCAGATTCAGGCCGGGGATCAGCGTGTTGATCAAGGAGGACTTGCCGACGCCGGACGCGCCCGTGATCACCGTCACGTTCTCGTGGAGCAATCCTCGGAGCATGTCGAGGCTCTCGTGGGTCTCCTTGCCCTTGATCACGCAGGTCACGAACGAGTCGTAGCCGATGTCGCGGTACATCTCCGCCCAATCCTCCGCGACGCCGTGCTTGTCCCGGTCGACCTTCGTGATCGTCAAGATCGCGGGAATGTGCTCTCGCTCGGCGCCCGCGAGGATCCGGTCGACGAGCTCGGGCTGAAACTTCGGGTCACGGATCGACGCCATGACCATCACCAGCGTGACGTTCGCTGCGATGACCTGTTCGCGCTTGTCGTCGTCTCCAGCCTTGCGCCGGGCGAGCCGGGTCGTCCGTGGCAAGACCTCGTCGATCGCCCCGCCGCCGTCCGCGAGCGTGACCATCACCCGATCTCCGACCGCGATCGGTCGGGCTTCATTGTTCGTGCACTTTTCGAACAGCCGACCGCGCAGCGGTAGGATGTGGGTCGTCCCTGCCACGTCCACATGGCAGACCTTCGCGTCGATCCTGAGCACCAGTCCTTCCATCTATATGAGCGGCAGATTACTCCGCAGAGAGCCGAACCACGACCAGGAACCGGTAGGTCGTCTGGCACCGAGTCCCACCGGAGTCCTCCACCTCGGCAACGCGCGGAGTTTCTTGCTCGCGTGGTTGTCCGTGCGGTCGGCGGGCGGGACGTTGCGGATGAGGGTCGAGGACATCGACGGACCGAGGGTCAAGCCCGATGCTGCCGCGCAGGCCTTCGAGGACATCGCCTGGCTCGGCCTCGACTTCGACGGTGAGCCGATGTTTCAGTCGAAGCGCCTGTCGATCTACGCGGACGCCGTCGCGCACCTGATGGACGAGGGGCTCGCCTACCCGTGTGTTTGTAGTCGGAAGGAAATCGAAGAAGCGGCCTCCGCGCCGCACGAGTCCTGGCAGGACGCGGTCGTCTACCCGGGCACGTGCCGCGACCACTTCGCGTCGCTCGACGAAGCGAAGGCGACGACGGGCAAGGATCCGGCGGTGCGTTTTTGTGTCGATGTCGACTCCGTGCCCTTCGAAGACGGATTCCTCGGTGGTCAAGAGGGTCTCATCCGAGGTGATTTCGTCATCCAGAAACGCGACGGCGGCCCCGCTTATCAGCTGGCTGTCGTCATCGATGACGCTGACACGGGGATCGGCGAGGTGTTGCGGGGTGACGACCTGCTCGTGTCGACGCCTCGGCAACTCCTGCTGTACGAAGCGCTCGGATGGACGCCGCCCGGATTTCTGCACGTTCCCCTCGTCGTGGGTGAGGACGGACGGAGGCTCGCCAAGCGCCACGGGGACACCTCCCTACGGCGGTTCCGCGAGGCGGGGGTGCCGACCGAGACGGTCGTGGGGTATCTCGCGTGGCTGTGCGGGTTTCGGAGCGAGCCCGAGGCTTGCGCCGCGAGCGAGCTCCTGGAGGGATTCGACCTCGGACGCCTGGGCCCGGAAGCAGCCGTGGCACGGGAGCCGTGGTGCCTCTGAGTTGCGCAGCTGCCACGCCGGCGGAGTTGTGTCGTTCATGGGACCCTCAGGAGAGAACCCATGACCAGATGCAACAGCACGATGACCGCCCGACCGAACCCCGCAGGGATTCTGGAGCCGCTGCGCAAGTCCCGCCTGCTCTCCTTCGCAGCTCTGTTCGCGCTCTGTCTACCGCTGCAAGGTTGTTTCACCACCGGGCTCTGGTCGAGTGATCTCAACGGACGCGAAAAGGCTTACCTGACAGTCGTCAGCCTGACCCTGGACGTCGTGACCTTGCCGCTTCAGATCGCCGTCCTCGACCGCGCGAGCCACCACCACCACCACCACCACCACTGCCGCTAGCTCTTGACTTTGGTTCTGCCGATGGGCCGCTCTGGCACGTCCAGAACGCGGCGGTGATAGAGCATGATGAACACTGTGCTCGTGATCACCGTCAGGGCGATGTGGAGGACATCAACAGCGTGGATCTGGTTGCCCAAGGATGACGGTGTCAGCGGGAAGGAGTTGAACGAGAGCACGGACGTCTCCCTCGCTAGCACGTGAAGGTGCTGCATTCCCTCGCGGCCCAGGAACGCGATCCAGGTGAAAACGCTGATCAGGATCTGCCCGCACAACAACCGCGCGGTCTCGTGCAGGTCCCAAGTGACGCGTTCGAATACTGCCTTGAACGCCCGCAACGGTCGGCGGGGATGCAGCGCGGTCGTGCCGAGCAAGGGCGCGAGCGCGAGACTCGGCGCGAGAAGGAAGATCGTCGAGAAGGTCGTTCGCCCGGCGCCTCCCGTGAAGAGGTTCGTCGAGACGAATTCGAGGAACAGGAGTGACATCATCTGTCCGAGGAAGATCGTCACGGTATGGTCCTTTATGCCCGCTACGAAATGACGACCGTCGGGCTTCGTCCCCGCCCGCAGCGGTTGTAGAAGTCCGATGAAGCCCGCGACCAGCACGGACATCGTGACCAACACGAGGAGGATGAACTGCCAGGAGTTGTGCGTGAACTGAGTTGGCCGGAAGTTGCCCGACGACGCCATCTCGAGCCAGAAGGCGAGGACTCCTGCGAGCGCGGCGGGGACGAGCAGCGCCGGCGTCGAGAGGACGGTTACCCACGCCGAATTCCCCTTCATTTCGGTGGATTCGCGGGTAGAGGCCCTGCCCATGAGTCCGAGGGCGACGAACCCTGCGACGATGCAGCCAGGGCGACGAACCCTGCGACGATGCAGCCCAGGAATAAGAGGATCGAGATCTTCATGACGTGCGGTGTAGGACTACTGACTCGGGCGGCAATATTCGCCCTTTGCCGTCAGCACGCTCTGGATAGCCTAATAACTCGCGTCAAGCTACCCCATGCGATGGAACCTCCGATCCAATCCTCCAGGAACCCCGTCGTGAGGCGTTTCCGTCGGACGTCCGCCGGTGCGTTCGAAGACCTCATGGTGGCCGAGGGTCTGCGGCTGGTCGCCGACGTTCTCACCGCGGGTCGGGAGGTGGTGGAAGTCGCGTGGTCTCCGCGCCTGATCGATCGTCCCGATGGTTCGGCGCTCCTCGCGCGACTTCGTGAATGTGGGGCGACCTTGCACGACTGCGCGGACCGGGTCCTCCACCAACTGTCGCACCTCAAGACGCACCAAGGCGTCAGCGTCATCCTGCGTCGCCCGACGTATTGCGCCGCGGATCTGTTAGGCGGAGGCGAGGAGCGCGCGGCGAATCCTCTCGTCGTCGTGGCGGCCGGCGTCCGAGACCCGGGCAATCTCGGCGCGATCGTGCGAGCTGCCGAGGCCGCGGGGGCGACGGGCGTGGTCGCCCTCGACGCGGCGGATCCATTTCGAGACAAGGCCGTGCGGGGCAGCTCGGGCAGCATCCTCCGCATGCCTTGTATCTCCCAACGGTCCGCGGACGAAACCGTGGCCTTCGCGCGGGAGCACGGATTGCAGATCGTCGTCGCCGACAACACCGCGTCGGAGCCGTGTTGGGGCGCCGACCTCTTGGCGCCGACCCTTCTCGTGTTCGGATCGGAAGGCGCCGGCGTCCCGGAGGACTTGGTCCGGGCTGCGGATCGACGGGTTGGCATTCCTCTCGCAGCTCCGGTCGAGAGCCTCAACGTGTCGGTCGCCGCCGGCGTCGTGTTG
This sequence comes from uncultured candidatus Brocadiaceae bacterium, assembly GCA_964469555.1. Taxonomy (GTDB): domain Bacteria; phylum Planctomycetota; class UBA1135; order UBA1135; family UBA2386; genus CAYYAQ01. Next base: position 22,548 of record CAYYAQ010000025.1, read on the forward strand.
TTCGAGGCCAGGCGGCAGAGGGCATTGGCGCGGTGAGTCTCTTCGAGAAACCGATCGAGAAACCGCTCGCGGAGCGCATGCGACCGGCGACCCTCGACGAGGTCCTGGGTCAGGATCACTTGCTGGCCGCAGGGCGAGCCCTGCGTGTCGCGATCGAGAGCGGCAGCGCTGGTTCGCTCCTGCTGTTCGGTCCCCCAGGCGTGGGCAAGACGACGCTGGCGTTGATCATCGCGGAAGCTTCGGGGCTGCACTTCGAACCGTTCTCTGCGGTGCTCGGTGGAGTCAAGGACGTGCGCGCCGCCGTGGCGCGTGCGGACGAGGTTCGCCAGATGGAAGGGAAGGGCACGATGCTCTTCGTCGACGAGATTCATCGGTTCAACAAGGCGCAGCAGGACGCCTTCCTTCCCTACGTCGAGGGCGGTCGCGTCGTTCTCGTCGGGGCGACGACGGAGAACCCCGCGTTTTCGGTGATCGCGCCGCTGCTCTCGCGCTGTCGCGTCCTGCAGCTTAGGTCGCTCGAGCCGCAACACGTCCTCACATTGATCGAGCGCACGCTGTCGGATGCGAACCGTGGTCTCGGTGGTCGCCAGCTGCGCATCGATGACGAGGCGGTCGAGAGGATTTCCGGTCTCGCTGGCGGCGATGCCCGCAGGGCGCTGACGATCCTCGAGGCGTGCACGAACTCGCTGGGCGACGGCGAGACGATCACCGTCGACGCTGTCGTCGAAGCAGCGCAACACCGTACGCTGATCCACGACAAGTCTGGCGACCAGCACTACGCGCTCCTGAGCGCCCTGCACAAGAGCCTGCGCAATTCGGATGTGCAGGCCGCGGTGTATTGGCTCGCTCGCATGATCGAAGCAGGCGTAGACCCGATGCAGCCGGCGCGGCGCATGATTGCGATGGCCGCCGAGGACATCGGCATCGCCGACCCGATGGCGCTGCAGTTGGCCGTGGCTGCGATGCAGGCGGTTCAGAACCTGGGCTTGCCCGAGGGTCGGATTCCACTCGCCGAGGCCGCGATTTACCTCGCGCAAGCGCCGAAGAGCAACGCCGTGATCAACGCGATCGATTCGGCAGCGCAAGAAGTCCGTGACGGTGACCAGTACCCGGTACCGCTTCATCTGCGCAACGCGACGACGGCTTTGGCCAAGAAACAAGGGCACGGCGAGGGTTACCACTACGCGCATGACCACGAGGGTGGCGTCGCGCCGATCGAGTGTCTGCCGAAAGAACTCGTCGGTCGGCGGTTCTTCGATCCGGCGGGCCGCGGGTTCGAGGCGAAGGTTGTCGAGCGGATGGATGAAGCCGACAAGAGGCGCCGCGGCGAGTAGATCGGTGGCTGCGACGTTGAAGTTCGGCATCGCCGGGTGGTCATACGACGATTGGCGTGGCGTCGTCTACCCGCGGTCGTGCCAGGACACGCTGCGGTACTGTGCGGAGTTCGTTGACTACATCGAGATCAACAGCGCGTTCTACCGCTTCCCGGTCGCCCGCCTCCAGATCCCTCGCCTGCGTTAGTCGGCGGTTTCTTGTTGCGATGCCGCGCCACGCGCGAATGGCCGGTTCTTTCTGAAGCCGATCACCCACGTGATGCTCCAGACCACGAACAGAATCACCATGCCGATGCCAGTCGGCGGGAGTGTGTTCATCAAGAACACCATTGCTGTCGACGTGCCCTCTTTCACCTGCGAGACGTAGCGAACGACGTCGTCCGTGCCTTCGACCTTCCACTGACCCGTCCACGCCATGGCGTAGACTGTGCCGATCGCAAGGCGGTACAGCAGGAAGAAGAGGAACCCGGCGATCATCCCGTGCACGAGGGACAGGCCCTTTTTCAACATCACCGCGGGCATGGTGAACATCCAGATCATGCTCAGGACGTTCGCCGAGAGGCACGTCGTCATGAAGTTGGTCGGAGACTGAATCTCCATCCATGCCCGCGCGAGGGTGACCAGGATCAAGACCGCGGCCGGGACCACCACGTAGGGCAGCAGGAACTTCTTCATGGGGCTATCTCGCAAATAGGACGTCGAGGGCGCTCGTCGCGTAGAGCTTGAGGCTCGAGGATCGCAAGTCCGCGGCGACGAATTGCGCCTTGAACGCGAATCCCGGAATCGTTGGAAGCGGATAGGTGTTGATCACGCTCCCGTAGGCGTCGTAGCGCATGCCGCCGAGGACGATGGCGGTTTCCGTCAGCAGCGAGCAGCTGCTGAACGGCAGCGGGGTGACTTTTCGGGTAGCGCCGAGCACGAGCCAGACAGGATCGTTCGCCCGCCCAATCGTGGACAGGTGAACCCTGTCGGGCGCGGTCGAGAAGCTGACGTAGATCTTCGCGCCACACTCTGGTCCGTAGCCGAGGATCGATACACCGGACCGCACGCCGAAGTAGTCGGCGATCGCCTCGCCCATCTCGCGACCCACGCGGGCGTAGTCCGTCGTCGTGTTCCAGGTCACGCGGTCGGGACCGCGTCGATACGTTCCTTCGAACGTGATCGCCATGATCTCCTGTTCGAGATTCGGAGCGCCCGTCCACTTCGGGTCGATGCTCCAGCGGTCGTGCATCATCGACTCGACGAACGGTCGCCGTGGTGCGCCGGCCGAGCTGCTCGCGGTCGTCCCCAGCCGCACGAACGCGCTGCGACCGCGGAACGAGGCGATCCACTTGCCTTCCTTCGCGTTGACGGAAGGGATCACGCCGGAGTTGTTCGTCGTCAGGTTGAAGTTTGGATTCGACTTGTGCTGGAAATGGAACGGGTACGACACGTTGTGCGAACTGTGGAGGTTCAGCAGCAACTCGATCGGGTTCGCGCCTGGTCGCGAGGTCGTGCCCATGAATTGCTCGATCTTCGCTCGCATCGCGACGATCTCCCGCTCGGTCGAGTTGTACGGCGCCGCCCACTGTTCTTCGAGATTCACGCTCCGACCGTTCGTGCGGTAGTTGCCGGCGTGGACGCCGTCCGGATTCGCCATGGGGACGATGTCGAAGATGAGATGGCGCAACGCGAACTCCGCCTGCCACGAACCGGACAACAACCAATCGACCAGTCCTTCGACGACGAAGTAACTCGTCGTCTCCGCCGGGTGGATGCCCGCGTGAACCCAGACCCGCCGCTTGTCCTTGTCGGGCACGGTCCCGTTGGTGATCTCCAGCATCGGGATGGACCGTCCGCCGACGGTCGTACCGAGGCTCGCGGTGCTCCTCACGTGAGAATGCGTCCGGACGCGCGCGATGAGTCGGTTCCGGTCGGCGATGGTGAAGGGGAAGTACTTCGCGAGCCGGATGTCGGTCACACCCGCCGGCACGACGAGCGTGAACCGATGGGTCGAGCTCGAATACGTGGGCGTCGCGCTCGTCGGTACCCGGGTATGGCTCCCGAAGGTTTTGCCGCGGTCCACGCTGTGGCTCCACACCGGAAGGATGATGTCGCTGTAGCCCGCATTGGACACGCGCATCGCGAGCGTGGTCGTGGCGTTCGGATTCAGGTTGCCGATCTGCACGTGCCACCATCGACGGTAGGTCGTCGGGAGCGCGCGGTTGCCGTTGTCGTCGTCCATCGTCAACGTGATCGTCCAGCTGTTTCCGCTGCCGTTCACCTGGCTCGAGCGGATGCGCATCGTCTCGCCCTTGGCCGATACGATCGGCGTCTGAGCCCGTCCTGTGGCCAGTAGGACCAGGAACGGGATCGCGAGGTTTGTGACGAGGCGAGGAGACATCACGGATGATTGCCTCTGTTGTAACAGCGCCGCCGATTTTCCGGCCCACGGGTGGCGTGGTTTCCTATAACTCTCGCGGTACGCCCGCCTGCCTGCGCCACCCTTCCCTCCTCGCATCGGCCGCCCGGCCGAGGAGTCCACGTGAGACCCCGATCCTGCATTCCGCTCGTTTTCTCCTGCGCGATATTCGCCGTTGATCTCCTCGGTCAGAGCGGATCCGCGGAAGTGCGGGACTCGACCGTCCAAGACGAGGCGTTGAGATACAGCGACGCCGTGGCGTTCAAGACGTGGACGACGGGATCCGAACTGTTCTTCGAAGTCGAGATGAGCAAGCCGCACATCGAGGGGATGTACACATGCCTGCACATCTACCTCGACGCCGACGCGAACCCCAGGACGGGCATCCAGGGCGCCGAAATATGGTTGCGCGCGTCGGTGGGATCACGCTACCACCCAATGTCGTTCAAGCCGAAGAAAGGGAAGGCGGCGAAGGACATCCAGCGCGCGTCCCTGTCTCGCGTCGTCAAGGGGCGTACGGACGCAGACCGTGGTGGGGGCAAGACCTGGCTGCACACGACAGTTCTTCCCAAACCCCAGATCGAGACGAAGAAGATCCGTTTCAAAGTGTCGACATCCGTGCTCCGATCAGCGGGCGCCCGATACGGTTCGGTGACGGGAGTGATGGCGGAGGTCGAGACGACGTGCACTGACCAACCGCTGATGTTGCGGCATGTCTGCAACGATGAAGGCGTCAACATCACGCTCGACGGTCGGGATGGCGATTGGAGCCATCCGCAGATCGCCCGCGACCCGGGGGGTGAGTTGCACAAGGTCGGCCAGATCCTGGATCTCACGAGCCTCCGCGCGGAGCACGACTCGGACCACCTCTACGCCTGCGTCCAACTGGCCGAGGAAGGTCTGCGCAAGGACTCGATGAACACCTCCGACGTGAGCCGCTTCGACGGGGTTACCTTCTACATCGAGCCGCTGTTCCCCCGGTATCAGTCTCCCAAGAAGCTCTTCATCCGCTACGGACGTGGTGGTCATCCGACCTCGCCCCGCGACGTGCTCCGGAGTCGACACTTCGGAATGCGCAACCCCGGGGGATGGAGAGGTTCCGTCAGCGGCAGGACCGTCGAGATCCGCGTGAATCGCGCTTCTGGCCAGAATGACTTCCGCGTCTGGGCCTGGTCGGATCTTCGTCGCGTGGACCGCGTGCCCGACGAAGGATGGATGAAGATCGACTGGGGTAAGCCGAAGTGAGGCGTCTCCTCGCGTGCAGTCTCGCTCTGGCGATGGCTCCCATCGCCGCCCAGGAGAAGCGAAAAGAGGTCCACGGCGTGCTCCAGGCCAACGAGACCTGGAGCGGCAAGATCCTTCTGTCCGGCGACGTCCAGGTTCCGAAGGACATGCGGTTGACGATCCTGGCGGGCACCGATGTGCGCGTCGCACCCGACGACAAGACGAAGCAGGGGTGGCGCGTCGACAAGGTCGAGATTCACGTCGAAGGACAGATCCTGATCCAGGGGACGGAGGAGAAGCCCGTGGTCTTCAAGCCGGTCGGCGCGCCGAGCGAGGACGACGATGTTTGGCACGGCATCGTGCTGCGGCCCGAGAAAGGCGCGACGAAACGATCCATGATCAACTCGGTGCGGATGCACAACGCTTTCGGCGCGATCCAGGTGCCGATCGGTGGGCCGCGCATCACGGACAGCGTGTTCTTCAACTGCTTCATCGGGGTCGAGGTCGGCAGCGCGTACACGAGCCGGAACGCGCACAGTGAGATCAAGACGGGATCGGCGAGCCCCCTGGTGTCGCGTTCGCGATTCGCGAACTGCAAGACCGGCGTGTTCCTCGAGCACCTAGGCAGCCCCGATGTCCGCAACTGTGTGTTCTACCAGTGCCAGACCGCTCTCGGGAACAACCGCCAAGGGCTGACTTCTGATCTGCGCGATCCGGGGGCGATCGTCGAGCGGTGTGCGTTCATTTCGAATTCCCGGGGTGTCGTGGGTCAGGCACTCGTGCGTGATTCGATCTTCCTGGGGAACTCGACCGGGATGCGGCTGTCGAACTTCCACTACAGGTACTCGACGAAGATCGACCACGTCGCCCTGCGGTCGAACCTGTTTCACGACAACTCGGCGGATATCGAGGGAGACACGGGACTCGACAACGACCCGGTCCACGGCGACCCACAGTTCGCCGGCCCGCTCGCGAAGCTGGCCGATCCAGGGGTGACGTTGCCGCCGTGCTTGAAGCTCGGTTCGAGTTCTCCGGCGCGGCTGCGCGCGACCGATGGCGGAGACATAGGTCCGATGGGCAGCCCGAAGGCGATGCGTGACGAGGCGCGTTGGGGGCCGCTGGGCACGGTCGTCGGCGAGATGTTCGCGTTGCCCACGGAAATGGGGGGCGCGAAGTCATCGTCGATGCTCTCGTCCCGACCCTCTGCAGGCAAGCGCGTGAGCAAGTCCTGGTGGGTGCGCCCGATGCCGGGCTCGCGGGGTGAGTTCGATCTCGTCCACACATTCGGTAAGAAGGCGTCCGGCGGGTGGATGTCATTCGTCGCGCGTTCGTCGAAGGCCGGCAAGGCCAAGATCGAGATCAACGGCGACGTGCACCGTGTCGGCATCTTCGTCAACGGCAAGCCCTCCACGGCGAGTGTCGTCAGGAGGCGTCGATTCGGGATTGGCGGTGCCGTCATCGAAGTCGACGTCAAGAGCGGTGTGAACACCTTCATCATGAGGGTCGAAGGTTGGGGGATGCGCCCTCGGTTCGGCGTCGCGCTCCCGAGTTCTCTCACCGCGGGCAAGGCGCCCAAGCCGGCGACCGCGAGCATCAAGATCTCGTCGGCGCGATTGGTCAAGCGAAAGAGGGATCGCTTCATCGACATGACGATGAGCGCATCGCTGTCCTGGTCGGATAACGATCGCATCGGCGTGTTTACGATCAAGGACGGCAAGGGCGAGTTGGTGCAGGATCAGGAACGGTTGGATCTGAAGGTCCTGAGCTTGCGGAAGCTGCGGCTCTCGAACGTCCCCGCCGACTGGAAGAAGCCGTTGCAGATCGAGTTCAATGGATTGCGTGGGCCGAAGGGGCAGGTCTACGGCAAGACGCCGGCGTTCATGCTGAAGTAGCCGCGGCTACTTCTTCGTCCGGCGCATGAAGACGAACTCCGTGTTCGTGTTGTCGACGTTTCGGGCATGCGGACCCTGCTCGTACCCACGGTCGGCAATGAGCCTCTTGATGAAGGGCGCGATTTCCTGGTGTATGACCGCCTCGTCCAGGGCGGCATGGAGCTTCGTGCGGAATCCCTCCGCGAACACGGACTTGTCGGGTGATTCCTCGGTGGCCGCGGGCCAACGAAGGTCTCGCGCCGGCGTGGCACGGGTTTTGACAAGGACCTTCGGAATCGACCGAAACCGCGTTTCTATCCATCGAGGTTCGGAATGAAGCCCCAGCGGTACGCGTTGTCCCCCTGGCGAGACAGGCGAATTCGTGTGCGAAACACACGGGAAGAAACCTCGTTCCAAAGGGGTCGCCAGCCTCCCGCGAGGAACTTTCGGGTTGGCACGGGACTTGAACAATCAGATTCCATCATGAAACGCTTCGCCCCCCTCTCCGCCCTTCTCGCCGCCAGCCTGGCGGGCGGCTGCCACGGTCACTTCGATGACGATCCAGCACCGATCTACCACGACGAACCGGTCTCCATCGAGATCGAAGTCTACGACCCGAACACCCAGTATGTCTGGCAGGATGTTTCGGTGCGCATCATCGAAGTCGATCACGAGTGGTCCGGACTCATCTGGCCGAACCCGACCAAGAACGACTTCTACTACACAGACAAATTCGGCGTCGTCTACTTCTCTCCCGAGCTCTTGGCTGTCTCAGATCTCGGGTTTCTCGAAGACGGCATCGGACGCGCCGTGCTGAGCCCGGACTACCTGGAGGACGAAGCGACCGTGCTGGTCGAGATCTCCGCGCCGGGATTGGGCAGGGTCTACGAAAGGATCGAACTCAGTTGGGATGAGCCGAGAGTGTACGTTCAGGTTCCGTTCTAGCGGGGGCTAGACCTGGAACGACGAGGTGGATGGCCGGGACCGTGCGAAGGGTCCCGGCCATTTTTTTGACTACGCGTCTGCGCGAAGGCAATCCGAGAGACCCGAGTAGCGATGCGCTTCGTCGTTGTTGCGCACCGCCATCTCGAGCGCCTTCGTCGAACCCACCAACACGACGAGCTGCCGGGCCCGCGTGATCGCTGTGTAGAGAAGGTTGCGCCGCAGCATCATGTAGTGATCCGTGGCGAGGGGAATGACCACAGCCGGATACTCCGAGCCTTGCGCTCGGTGCACAGTGATCGCGTAACCGGGCACCAACGCATCCAGGTCCGCGAACGGGTACTCCACCACGCGTGAACCGAACCGTATGAACATCTTCGACGCTGCCCTGTCCAGTTCCGTGATCCGACCCGTGTCGCCGTTGAAGAGCGCGAGATCGTAGTCGTTGCGGATCTGCATCACCTTGTCGCCCTCACGGAATGCCTTGCCCCCGCGCTGGATCTGCTGGTCGCCGGGGTTGAGAAGGTCTTGCAGATCGGCATTGATCGTGTCCGCGCCGGCGTGCCCGCGGTACATCGGGCACAGCACCTGTACGTCGGCGAGGGGATCGAGTCCGAATCGACGGGGAATCCGCCGCGCGACCAACTCCTGGATCAGTTCGCGCGTGTGTTGGTTGTCGCGCGCCTCGATCACGTAGAAGTCGCTGTCCTCGCCCCCCGTCGTCGGCATCTCGCCGTGCAGGAGCGCGTGGGCGTTGCGGATGATCAGGGATTCTCCGTGTTGGCGAAAGATCTCGCTGAGCCGCGTCACCGGCACGACGTTCGATTCGATGATGTCGCGGAGAATCTGGCCCGGACCGACCGAAGGGAGTTGGTTGATGTCGCCGACCAGGACTACGTGCATCGAGTCTGGAATGGCTCGAAACAGGTTGTAGGCGAGTTGCACGTCCAGCATCGAGACCTCATCGACGACGAGGACGTGACCTTCGAGCGGGTTGTGTGTGTCGTGACCGAATTGCCTCGTCCCGACCTGCCAGTCGAGCAGCCGGTGAATCGTGCTCGCCGAGTGACCCGTGGATTCCTCCAGCCGCTTCGCAGCGCGTCCCGTCGGCGCACAGAGCAGGAGTGTCCGCTCGTGCCGCTTGGTGACCTCGGCGATGGCGCGGACGGTCGTGGTCTTCCCGACTCCCGGGCCGCCGGTGATGACACTGAGCGGGTGTGTCAGGGCATTCTTGACGGCATCGCGTTGTGCCGTCGGCATCTGCATGCTGGTATCCACTTCGAACAGAGAGACCGCGTTTTCGACGTCGATGCCCAGACGGCCTTGTTCCAGCCGGCGCAGCTCGTCGACCCGGACCGCCACGCCGAGTTCGGCGATGTGGAGCGCGGTCGGGTAGATCCGAACGCTGTCGTCTTCCGCGAGTTGGGTTCGGATCTTCCCCTGCGTCACGAGCTCGGGGATCTGTTCGTCGATCAACTCGACCGAGATCGACAGCAGCGCGCCGTTCGCCTCGAGCAGTTTCTCCCTCGGTAGATAGCAATGGCCATCGCGGGCCGCTTGCGTGAGGCAGTGCAGCGTTCCGGCCTGGATCCTCGCCGGTGCGCTCGGCTCCATCCCCAATTCGCCGGCGAGTCGGTCCGCTGTCTTGAAACCGATGCCGATCACGTCTTCCGCCAACCGGAATGGGTTGGCCTGGATCAACGCGATCGCCCCTTTTCGGTAGTGCTTCACGATGCGCGTCGCGAGCGCCTGGCCCAGACCGTGGGCGCGCAGGAAGACCATCACCTCAGTTACGTCCTTCTGCGACTGCACCGCGGCGCACAGGTCCGCGATCTTCGTCTCGCCGAGCCCGGGAACCTGCTCGAGGAGCTCGGGCTGTTCCTCGATCACCCGGAGGGTGTCCTCGCCGAAACGGTCGGTGATCCTCTCGGCGATCGACGGCCCGATCCCCTTCACCAGGCTGGAGGCGAGGTAGGTCCGGATGCCTTCCACGGAACTCGGGAGCACGGCTTCGACACCCTCCACCTCGATCTGGGGCCCGAACCGCGGGTGCTCGACCCGCTGTCCCGTAATTCTAAGTTTCTGGCCTTCGGCGAGTTGCGCGAGCTGGCCCACCGCAGCCAAACTCGCGCTGCCGTCGTCCGGAGCGAACCGCACGACGGCGAATCCGCTGTCCTCGTTCCGGAACGTGAATCGTTCCAGGGTGCCTTCGATCGTGTCGAAAGGCTGATCCAGTGGGGGGTGTTTCTGGGGCTTTTGTTCCAACGGAAGTTGCCCTCCTAGCGGGGAAAGCTATCCTCTGGCGCCCTCTGGCCCATGGGTAGAGAGCGTCGCGTGGGGATCTTGAACGATGATCCTCGCTCGCTCTCCCGCTTTCCAGTCCAGTCCACGTCCGGCCTACCCCCGCCGGTTCCACCGACCACTTTACATGATCCGCATCCAAGTTCGTTCCAACGAGCCTCTCGAATCGGCACTGCGCCGGTTCAAGCGGCAGTGCAATTACGCGGGCATCTTTCGTCTCGCCAAGAAGTACAATTTCTTCGAGAAGAAGAGCGACCGCGACCGCCGCGAGCGTCGAGAACGGATCCGGACGATGCAGCGCGCCCAGCGTCGCGCGATGGGACCGACCAAGGTGCGCCGCACCGCGAAGAAGTCGAAGTTCCGCAAGGGCCGCGGCAACGAAGTCAACGAGGCCGAGACGGCAACGGCGGAGGCTCTCGAACAGAAGGGCAAGGAAATCCGCTTGACTGGTGGTACCTCGGTGACGGCTGCAGAAACGCCTGCTCCGCAGAGCCCCGTCGAGGCAACCTCCGCTGAGACTACCCCCAAGGCCGCGCCCCAGGCGACCACCTCGGGCGAGGATTAGAGGAGGCGACGGGGATGATTCCCCGCCTTCGCGGCGATCCGCCTCGCGACCTCAGTCGGCCTCTCGAGGAGTTGAGGGTCCAGATCGATGGGCCGCGGGACGGCGAGAGGCTTGATGTCGCGCTCACGCACTACCTGACGTGGCGCTCGCGGACGAGCATCCTCGAGTTGATCCGCGATGGCCTCGTGATTCTCGAGGGACGCCGCGCCCGCAAGTCTTCCCGCGTGCGCCGCGGTGAGATCATCACGATCAAGATTCCGCCGCGCCCGGAGCCTCTGGAGCCCATCGCGCCGGATGGCAGCGGCATCGACATCCTCTACCAGGACCGCGCCATGGTCGCGGTCGACAAGCCCGCCGGGCTCGCTGTGCACCCCGCCGGCAAGCGTGTGCACGGCACTCTGATCCACTGGCTGCACACGCATTTTCGCCGCCCGGATGACGCTGCGCACGACGTGGTGCCCCGACTTCTGCATCGCATCGACCGGGAGACCTCCGGTTTGGTCATGGTCAGTCTCAATCCAGACCTGCACGCCGAGGTCGGACGGCAGTTCGAAGAGCGGGAGGTCAAGAAGGTCTACCGCGCGGTCGTGCACGGTTGCCCGCCGGGAGATGAGGGCGTCGTCGATTTCGGCATCGAGCCGGACTCCGATTCCGTGGTGCGACTGAAGCTCCGCGCCACCGTGAGCGGGGGGGGGCAGCATGCGCTGACCCATTATCGCGTCGAGCGGCGAACCGACCGGTTCGCTCTGGTCGAACTCCGACCGCAGACTGGGCGCACCCACCAGCTCCGCGTCCACATGGCTGCGATTGGCTGCCCGCTGGTCGGGGACAAGGTCTACGGCGTCGACGACGGGGTCTTCCTCGAGTATCTCGAGGGCGAACTCAGCGAGGCGACTCGAGAGCGACTCGTTCTCGATCGGCACGCTCTCCACAGCGCGAGCATCACGTTCCATCACCCGTTCGAAGATCGCCCGATGACTCTCTCCGCGCCGCTGCCGCGCGACATGGCGTCTCTGCTGTCTGGCGGCGCGTAGCCGAGGTTACTCGCCGGACCGGTCGTCCGAGGCGAGGTCGTACGGCGTGACCAGGCGGTAGCGATCCGTGGTCCGCATCGGATCGGGGCTGAAGTGCTTCGCCGATTGGGGGCCGTCGACGATCTTCGGTTCCAAGGTCGGTGTCGCCACTTCCTGGGGCGCTGCCCCGGGCTGACCTTCCCGCGCTGGATTCCTTTCCGTGTCGAGTACGTGCATAGGGGCGGCTCCTGGTTGGACCTCACTGTAGGGTACGCGTCTCAAACCCTGATCGCAAGTCGCAACACGGCTATGTAGACTCCGGACCGAAAGCCAGGCCGATCAGCAGCGGAAGCACCGTCGCTGCAACGTACAACACCAGGATCGCCAGCAGCTCGCGGTGGAGTGAGGACTTCTCGAGGGCGTGTAGCCCCCCGTCATCTGGGGGGTGTTCTTCGTCTGGTTTCATGTCGTCAGAGCCACGCGGCAATTGCCGCGCAGCCGATGGATTGCCGCGCCCAGGAGTGCGGCGGCGATGAGGATCCCGTACGGGTTGGCGGCGAGCATCGAGAACGCGCCGCCGAACAGTGCGAGGATGATCGCGAGGGCGGTCAGTCCACCGAACTCCATCGCGCCCTCCTCCATGTCGCTGTCATTCGTGAATGGTGCGGTCGTCAGTCTCGTCAAGCAAATCTCCGTGACGAAGACCCCGAGCCCCAGAGAGAACAGCGGCATCGTCACGGCGAACAGCACTTCGGAGAGGCTCCACGAACTCACCGCCAACAGCCCGAGGCACGCAGCGATCTGGACGGGTAGCAACACGTGGGTCGTGAGCGCGACGAGGCTGGCGGTTCGGTAGAGTCGAATGTCGCGATGCGGCGACGTGCGAAAGATCCACCCCGCGTTCTCGTGATCTGAACGCGGAAGGAATGTCACGAGGAACGGCATGCCGATCGCGGGAGCCTGCAGCGTCATGCCCAAGAGCAGCGCTTGCGCGCGCGGGTCCTGCGTGTCCCACAAGCTGAGCATCACCATGCCGGCGGGAATCCCGAACAGCGGCAGAACGCGCGCGCGAAATCCGGGACTGCGGAACAGCATCGTCGCGATGAACCTCGTGATGCCGAGGAGCGGACCGTTTCGCGTCAACGCCCGGTCGACGGCGCTGAGGATTCCCGGTCGCTTCGCCCGATTCTGGATTCGGTTGCGCTGCATGCTGTTTAGAGCCATGGCCGCGACGAACAACACCAGGGCCAGTCCGGCGAGCAGAAGCCAGAAGAACCCCGCGTCCAGCGGACGATCGATGACGCGCGCGGCCCAGTAGGGTGGCCACATCATCGCGCCCGTCCGTTCGATTGGCAGGTGCTCCGCGGTCTCGTCCAGGTGGGGGAGGCAGATCGCGAAGCCGACAAGGCCGCCCGCCAAGAGCGTGGCCTTGAGCGTGCCGGCGACGAGTTGCGATCGCGCGGGGCCCATCGTCAGGAATACGAAACGCGTGAAGACAGCCAGCGCCGCTGCCATGAACGCCGCGACGACGGTGGCCATCAACAGGTACAGGGGAATGGCGACCAGGGAGAAGCCGCAGGCCCAGTACGCGAGGATGGCGGGAGGAATGGCCATTCCCGTCGTCACGAGCGTCAGCGAGAAACTGCTGTGAAGCGCGCGTGCGAGTGTCAGCGATCCCGCGGGCATCGGTGCGGTGCGAACCAACAGCTCGTCAGCCTCTTCGCGCTTTTGCCGCTTCGGCTCGCCGAGCATGCCGATCCCAATCAGGCCAGTCGACAGTGAGAGGTTCGCAGCGAGGTACGCCACCGCGAACCCATGGAATTCCGGAAGGAAAACGGCGGCAAAGAGAAGCCCGATGAACGACTGCGTGAAGATCGTCGAGGTCAGGCTGCTGCCTGGTTCTCCGGTCTTGCGGCTATCACCGAAGAAGTCGATGACCAACCAACTCTTGACCAGCGTGAGGACGCGTGAGTTCAACTTTCTTTCTCGCGCAGCACGCCGAAAGCGGACGTGTAGCCGTGAATGTAGGTCGATCCTTGCACGGGACCGATCTCTCCGTTGCAAAAGAACCCGCTGAGAGGAATGTGACCGACGACGTTCCGGAACATTTCGCTGTCGTGATTGGGTCTGCCGTAGAGGTGCTCGCCTCGCCCGAGACACGAGAACAACAGTGCGCCGCGAGTTCCAGCACCGGACAGGCGACCTTCGCGGAGACCCTGTTCGAGCACGGATTCCAGATCATTCGAGCTGCACCTACCGTCGCGGAGATGGAACTGCACTTGGCGACCGAGTCCGATTTCGGCGCCGATCGCGAGGCTGCCGGACTCGGGGTCGTACCCGGTCATGTTGCGGATCAGATAGTCGCCGTGTGCGGGCTCGGTCGTGGCAAACGGATCCATCGCGATCCCGAGGAACAGCGGCGTCGATTGCGCCAGGTTGAGATCCTCACCCGACAGATCTTCCAACTGGTTTTGCGAGAACTGCATCGCCGGCACGTCGTCGAGGGAGAGGATATGGTTGTCTTTGATCTTGGTGAGGCGCCCGATCTTGCCGAAGGGTTTGCAACCCTGGGCGACGACGGTCTCGATCACGATGTTGCCGGAGAAGACCATCGCGACGGCGCCCTCTTGGTAGACCGTTTGATCGACGAAGAGGACGTTTTCTCCGGGGTGAGCCGAACCACTGATGAGTCCCCCGATCTTTGAAACCCCTGGGTACGCAAAGTCGAGACCACCGAGCAAGCGGTCGGTCGGAAACGAGAACGGATCGGGTAGCAAGATGAAGCCAGTCGCCTCGGCGGGAGGTATCATGAGCAGTCGCACCCACTCATCTTGGCCGAGGTCGTCGTTTGGAAGGTCCTGTTCGATCAAGTACACGATCTCGACCTCGGCGTTGGGCAACGAAAGCAACGAGACGCTCACCGCTGGCATTCTCTCGATCTCGACGCCGTTCCCAATGATGCCGCCCGCCGCACATCCGACGAGGCGCGTGGGATCCACGAGTTCGGTCATCAGGGACGGGGCTACTGTGATCTTGGAGCCGTACGCTCCGGATACGAACAGCAGACACAGATCGATCTCGGCACCATTCGCCGACTCCAACGCTTCGGACGCCGCCTCCCGGCACGCATCCTCGATGTCGATCTCCGTGGAGAGCGCTGTCGTGATCTGCATGTCGCGTCGAGGGTAGTCAACTCGGCGCGGGTTGTCACTCGCCCACTCGATCGGTGGGCGCGAGGGGCAATCCTCAGAGGCCTATGGTCACGTTGCCGCGGAGGAAATGGACGACAGTCTCTGGGGCTTTCTTCAGGCCCATCGCCAACTGAATGCCGCGACCGTAGCTAGTCAGCTGACTGCGGTAGATCTCCGCGCGTTCCTTGCCGAATCCGTACCACACGAAACTCAGTTTGTCGAAGTGACCATGGAATCCTCCGTACGGACCGAACGTGAACGCGACCGTCAGTCCCGCTGCTCCGGTCGCGCGCAGGATCGCGTGGCCGGCGCCGCGAAATACGACGCTCTCTTGTTTCGATGTCGGCGTCGCACCGAGAGAACGAGCGAAGCGGATCGACTCCCACGAGGGAGTCGCGGGCAAGGCTCCATGAAGCTCCGCGCGACCCGCCGCGGGGCGGAAGCACGATCGGGAGCTTCAGGGATTCCACTGCGCCGCGCACGCGCTTCACGACTAGGGGCTCAGACCTCCCGTAGGCGAGACGCAACGCGGCGATTTCGTCCTTCGAACACGTGAGGAAATCGGTGTTGTCCGGCGCTTTGACGAGGTCCGGGCTCGGCGGTCGCCACTGAGCGGGGATTGTGGCGAGGAGGCAGCCGAACGTGACGAAGAGACGCGTCAGTCCGAAATACTAGTGTCTCGCCCCCGTGGTATCGTGGTCCGCGATGGCGCGTCGCAGAGAAACCGAAGAGTGTCCCGAGTGTGGTGCAGAGTTCCGCAAGGGACGGCTCGCGTGCCCCGAGTGCGGCAGTGACGCGCAGACCGGTTGGAAGAGCGAAGAGGATATCCAGTACGAGTCGGTGGAGATTCCGGACACCTACGAGGAGCTCGTCGCGACCGGCGCGCCGAAGGACCGCCGCAAGCAGATCTTCCTCATCGCCGCGATCCTCTCCTTGATCGCGATGCTCCTCTTCGTCTTCGGGCGCTGGTAGTCAGTCCTTGCCGTCGTTCTCGATGAGATCTTCGCCAGTCGGTCGCGGATGTTCTCGAGGGACTCCGCCTATTTGGTTTTGTCGAACATGATCGCCTCTGGCGGTCGTGCGCCCTTCTCAGCCACCGGCTGAGCTCGGGTGGGCCGGATGTAGCTGTGGGGGTCGAGTGCGCGAGTGCTCATGAACGTCGGGGACACGGTTTGGATGCCGACCCGGTGTGGTGCGTCCATCACGTGCTTGCGCAGGTTGGATCGGCAGGTGACCGTCTGTTTGACCTCCGTGAAGAGACCTGCGATCCGGTACGTGACCGAGAAGTCACCGAGGTCGGCGACTTGCACGAATGGTTCCTCCAAGTCCACACTTCGTGCTGCCTGCAAGAGGCACTCCTCGATTCGACCTCGTGGCGTGTCGTAGCCGAGCGACACGGTCGCGGAGATGATCGTCCCGGATGCGCGCACGACCCGGTACGAATTGCTGACGGGGAACAGGTTCGGCAAGGTCGTCAGGTCGCGATCCTCGGTCTGGATCTCCGTGTGGAAGAGCCCGCGCTCCGTGACGCGGCCAAAGTGTTCGCCGACGCGGAGGAAGTCACCCGCGTTGAACGCAGCGGCGACTCGCATCTGCATCCCCGCGAGGGCATTGCCGAGGATCGTCGTCGAGGGCAATCCGAGCGTTCCGATGATGATCGCGCCGATCACTTGGGTCGTTTCCTTGCCGATTTCGAACGCATCTGCGACGGCCATCACCACGATCAGGATGCCGACGATGGTCAGCGTGAGCATGATCGAGTGGATTTGGAAGTTCTTCGTCGGCGACGAGCGTGACTTCCCCGGCGAGTAGCGGATCGCGATTAGCGCCAGAGTCGCGACGACCAGCGTCACGCCGGTCGGGATCAGTTTGTCCAGCTATTCCATGACCCAACTCGTCGTCGGGCTGGCGGGTTCCGTTCCTTCCGGGGCCTTCGTCTGGATCACGCCGTGACTTTCCGGTCTAGCGGACCAAACTTCAAGCGGGCATCAATGAGTCAGATCCCCTTCCGCAGGTGTCGCTCGACGAAACCGAACCACAACCCGTGGAGACCTCTGCGCAGTCGCTGCGCGTTGCCACCCAAGTACATCCCCAACGCCGACCACTTCGCGTACTGATTCGACCACGCCCGCCAGTGAGCCGCCTCGTCATCGGGCAGGTCGAGCTCATCGACGATGCGTTGAAACTCTCTCTGCCCGCCCTTCACCCCGTTGCGGTAGTGCTCGTAGGTCGGCATCAGGTGCACGTCGAACAAGTCCCTCAGATTCTCGTGGTCGCAGAAGATCCGTTTGCCCTCATCTTTCGGTGTGCGGTTGTGCGAGTGGACCACCGCGCTGCGCGGTTCGTACACGATGCTCTGTCCCGACAGGATGAGCTTCTTTCCGAACGCGACGTCCTCTCCGAACCGACGATACCCGAATGGAATCTTCTCCCAGGCCGAGCGGCGAACGCTCCCGGCGACGTTGTCGTACGCGCATACTTTTAGGCGCTCCATCGGATCCAGCTTCTCGAATGCCTGGCTCGGGTCGGTGCCGTCTGCTCCCTCGGTCAATTGTTGCGCCACGCGTTCGGTCTGGCCGGCGGTCCACTGCAGGATGCGATGCTTGATCACCGGGTTGCAGTCATCGCGCGGAATCTGCCGGCAGTACGCGGCTGCGACCAAGGGTTCTTCGTAGGCCGCGACCAGTTGCGGCAACCAATTCTCGTCCGCGGGCACGGCATCTTGCGTGAGCAACACGATGACGTCCCCCGACGTCTTGCCGATGCCCATGTCTCGCGTCGCGCCGTGGTTGAACTCCCTCTTTTCGATGCCGTGCACCGCGAATCCCCGCTTCTTCAAGAGGTCGACCGTGCTGTCGGTCGAACCGCTGTCGATCGCCAGGCGCTCGAGTTCGGAGCTGCGCGGTTGCCGATCAATCCCGTCGAGTACCTGCTCGAGCAGTGCGCCGGCATTGAGCGTGGGCATGACGAGGCTGACGCGCATGGCGTCGTTGTAGACCATCGATGATGGGCCAGATACCGTCCAATTCGAAATGAACGTGATCCTCGTCAGCGGCCGCTACCTGACATCAGCCTCCGCGTCGGATCGACACGACGAGGACGCGAAGTTCGCGGCGCTCCTGGCGTCGACGGACTGCGACGTGCGGTGGATCGTGCCCGGCGAGGCGACGTCCGTCCGCGAGTTGGCTGGCGTGACGGTTATTCCTGTCCGGACACGCGCGCCCGGTTTCCGAGGAGTGGAAGCGCGCCTGCGCGACAAGTTCACGGAAAGCGTGCTGGCGCGGGAGGTCCGCAGGGATCTACCCGCAGTTGTCCACCTGCTCGACTACGGGGGTTCGATGTCGGTCAACGTGAGCTGGGTGGCCAGCCGACTCGGGGTGCCGATTGTAGTCAACGTGCGAGCTGCGCCCACGCTGTGTCATCGCGGCGACCTTGTTCATGTCGATGGGACCGAGTGCGCGGACTGGGCCGATCCGAAACGGTGCGCGGCGTGCTGCCTTGTTCCAAGCGTCCGAGGTCTCTCGTCGCTGTCCTCGTGGTTCGCTCGTCTCCTTCGCGTAGTGCGCTGGCCGTTCTCCACGTATCCGACTCCGATGGTGTTTCAGAATCGCCGTGAGCTCATCGCTGGTGGCCTGCAGTCCGCCGATGCGATCGTCGTCGCGTCGGCGGTGGACCGGGACCGCATGGAGTTGTCCGGTCTGCGGCGGGAATCGCTGGCCATCCTCGCCGATGCTGGCGTCGAAGACTGGGTGGCGGTCTACGACCGGGTGATCCGTACGTGAAACGGCCTCACCCCCGCGAGCGGGGATGAGGCCGTCGGGAACCAGTGACGTCGAACTACTTGAAGCTCGGCGACATGGTGTTGGTGAAGCCAGGCGTGAAGCCGGCGACCGGGCTCATCACGTACTGCAGGTGCAGCGTGAGTCCCTTGAGGCCGGCGTCCGTGGCCGGGAAGTTCGCTTCAGCGATTTCGTCCGCGTCGCTCGCGGACGGGCCGCCGGCGATGATCACGATCTTGCCCGGGTCGACGCCGAGAGCGCCGCGGATGCTCGGGAGTGCGAACGAGGGACCGACGCCGAGGGACGCAGCCATGACGGTGGTCGAGATGGCCGGAGTTCCGGCTGGGCCGTGGATCGTGACGTTGAGTTGCGCGCTAGCGCCGACTGCGATGCTCGAGTTGGAACCACCGTGGGTGCCCCGTCCTTCGATGAACTGCTTGTAGTGACCACTGTATGCGGCGAGGAAATGGCTACCGGCGACGCCGCCGTTGTTCGACCATGCGGTCGAGTCGTAGACGAGCTGGCCTCCGCTCATGTCCGGAAGCTGACCTGCGTAGTACTGGTCACTGTCGCCTCCTGTCACGCGAGAGAACCACATGCCTCTCGAGTCGCCGTTCGAGCCGAACATCGGCGTCGGGGAGTGGGGCTGGTTGGCCGTCGAGATCATGACGACCGTGTTCGCACCGTCGAGGGCAGCTGCCGTGACCTTGCCGCCCACGATGGTCTCTTTGACCGGGGCCCAGGAGATTGTCGTGCCGCCACTGACGTAGAAGCAACCCATGACGCCGTTGACCTTGCCAGGAGCCGGGTCGACGTAGGAGCCGCCAGCGCCGGTGAGGAGGACGGGGGCGTTGAACTGGGTGTTCGAAAGGGCGACTGCGCGGGAGGACCAATACGGCCCGGCTGGCCAATCGATCGCGGCGCGGAGGCCGTCGGCGCTTATCATGAGGCCGAAGTCGTTGCCCGTGCTGTTCATCAACGCCGCGGTCGTCTGCGGGGTGAACACGGGGGAGCCGCTGTTCCAGGTCACCATGCCCATGATGACGTCGCCGCTGCCGGCAATGCCACCGGCGGCGGTGGTCCACGCGGTGGCGAGTGAGCTGGTGGTGATGCACATGTGGTACTCACCCTTCTTGAGGCCCAGGTTGCCCTTGCCGGTGCTGACCTGGGTCATGTTTTGACCGGATGTAGTCCAGATTGCTGGGGTGACATCCCAGAGGTTTGTGCCTGGAGTGTCGACGCTGTCAAAATAGGTGCTCGTGACCATCGCTTGGAAACCGGTGGCGACTGGGTCGGCGTCCGTCATGCCGGGTCCGGCTTGCGCAGCGAGGACGGGAGCGAGGAGACCTGCGCACAGCAGGTATGACGTGATTCGTTGCATGGGGAAGCTTCCTTCGGTTTGCTATTGGGATTGTGGAGACACCTCGCACGGGGCGATGAATCACCCTCGCGGGGATCGAGGTGCCAGCCATCCTAGCGAATCTTCGACCGGAGCAGGAGATCTCATCGGACTTTGTCGCATCTCCGTCCAGTACTCTGTGGAGAATTGGCGACCGTATCGAGTCGGCGTTACTTGCTCTTAGGCAAGAGTTTAGCCCTTCTCGCCGTATCGCTCATGCCCTCGAACTTGCTTTGCACCGGTTGTTGCAGAAGCCGACCTGGGCGCCTTCGAACTCGATAAGAACCTCCGCGTCGTTGTCGGGCTGGAGCAGGCACTTGTCGACAGGCTGGGCCGACGGGGCCGAGCAGCCGCCCAGGAGATAGGGGGAGACCAATGATCGCAGTGAGTTTCTTCATAGGTGTCCTTGTCATTGCAATGAACGGTTGGGGCGAGCCCCAAACGATCACCGTGCACTCATTGGGATGCAAGCGGTTGGGGTTGGATCAGGCGTGCCGGGCTATCCGTCGCGCCACCACCGACACGAGATCCCCGGCGACCACGATCGCGCCGCCGGCGAGGATGAGGAAGAACATCTCGTCGTAGCGGATCGCCACTCTCGCGTCGTCGATCAGGAAACCGAGCGAGGCGATGCCCAGCATGCCGAGCACCGTCGCTTCCCGGACACAGGTCTCCCACCGGTAGAAGAAGTAGAGCAGCAGACGGGTGA
>CAYYAQ010000026.1:0-2180 GCA_964469555.1 uncultured candidatus Brocadiaceae bacterium
CGCCGTCGGTTGCCTCGGCGTCGCGAAACAGGACATCGACCTGATCGTGCTCGGCATGCCTGGTTGCAAGCTTCTGGTCAGCCTCGACCAACTCTCGGTGTTCCCGATCCAGAGCGGGTACGGCGTGTGGCTGTTGCCGATCCCCAACCTTGCGAACCTCGTCGGCGCGACGGTCTACCAACAGGCGATCGTCGTCGAGCCTCTTGCGAACCAGCAGAACCTGATCATGAGTCACGGCGCCCGCGTAACCGTGGGCGGCAAGTAACAACGTGAACCACAGGCTGTGGACGGCGCTGGCGTTCGCTCCGTAGCTGCTGGTGTTCTCATTCCTCGCAGCGGCGACCATTCTCTCCACCTTCCTCCCGGCACAGCTTCACCCTTGCTTGTTCACGCCGATCCGTTCGACCTGCGGACCGATCCTCGCCGGCGCGGACCACATCGTGACGAGCAACAGGACGCTATCCCACGAGATCACATTCAAGGCCGGCAACGCGCCCGCCAACGCGATCGGCGTGTTGGCCTTCGGCACAGAAGAGATCAAGGTGCTGTTCTCCGGCACGAAGTGCTTCCTGTTACCGAACGTCTCGGCGTCGTGGACGGTCCCCCGCCACACCAACCGCAACGGCGAAGTCAGAGTGAGTCTCAAGGTCGCCGGCAAGCTGTCGGGCACCATCCACGCACAGTCGGCCTTCGTGAAGTCTGGCCACCGGACAACCGTTACGCCCTCAAGATCACCTGTCGCTGAGGCGGCAGGGGAAAGATGAAGCGGAACGGCCTGCGCGTGAAAGCTCGCAGGCTGTTTCGTGTACCCTCGGTCTTGAAGATGTTCGTGGGCCGGCGCTACAGTCCACGAAGGTATGCGCCAGGGAATCTCGTTCATCCTCAACGCCGCATCCACGGTGGCAGACGTCAGCCCGGGGATGCTGCTCGTCGACTACCTGCGCTACGACGCGCGGCTGACCGGGACGAAGATCGGTTGCCGCGAAGGCGACTGTGGCGCGTGCACGGTGTTACTCGGCGAGCTGCGCGATGGCGAGGTCGTCTACACCAACGTCACTTCATGCCTGGTTCCGATGGGCAATGTCGCCGGCAAGCACGTGGTGACAGTCGAAGGAGTGAACGGCCCCGAGCCGAACATGATCCAGGCCGCGTTCATCGAAGAGGGCGCGAGCCAGTGCGGATTCTGCACGCCCGGGTTCATCGTTTCTCTCGCCGGTCACTGCCTGGAGCGCGGCGACCGTGACGCGACGGCAGCGATCAGCGGCAACATCTGCCGGTGCACGGGCTACAAGTCCATCGAGCGCGCGGTCGCACGCGTCGCGGACCATCTGCGCGAGGAAGGCGTGGATTCCGTGTCGGACCTCGTGCGGACGGGCACGCTGCCGTCGTGGTTCCAGTCGATTCCTGGGCGCCTGACCGAGCTCGCCGTCGATGAGCCCGCGCGAGAGGCCGCGGTCTTGGTCGGCGGGGGTACCGACCTGTTCGTACAGCGCCCGGCAGAACTCGAGGACGAGTCGCTGCGGTTCAACGCCGACCGCAAGGAGCTCCGCGAGATCCGCCTCGAACGCGGCGCGTGCGTCCTCGGCGGTTCCGTCACGGTCGAAGAAGTCGCGCGGTCGACTCTTCTCAATTCGCTGTTCCCCGACATACCGAAGTTCACGAAGCTCTTCGGCTCTCAGCCGATCCGCAACATGGCGACGGTCGCGGGGAATATCGCGAATGCGTCGCCGATCGGGGACATGACGATCCTGTTCCTCGCACTCGACGCATCGATCAACCTGCGCATCCGCGACGCCAGGCGCAGCCTGGATCTCCGCGAGTTCTACCGCGGCTACAAGGACACCGCCCTCGGGCAGAACGAAGAGATCGAGAGCCTGGAGTTCGCGGGTCCACAGCCGGGGACCTTCCTCAACTTCGAGAAAGTCAGCAAGCGTACCTGGCTGGACATCGCCAGCGTCAACACTGCGATTCGCTGCCACGTCGAGGACGGGGTCATCGTCGTCGCGCATTGTTCGGCCGGCGGAGTCGCGCCAGTCCCGCTGTATCTCGCACAGACGTCGGCGTTCCTGACCGGCAAGCCCCTCGTCGCCGAGACGGTACGCGAGGCGGCAGTCGTAGCCGACGGCGAGATCGCTCCGATCAGCGACGCCCGGGGCAGCGCGACCTACAAGCGGCTGTTG
>CAYYAQ010000026.1:2190-39825 GCA_964469555.1 uncultured candidatus Brocadiaceae bacterium
CTCCGCTGAGTTTTTGGCGCGCACGGTGGATCGCCCCATGGCTGAGATCTACGCGCACTTCTTGCCACACGGAATCTCCTGGGGGGACCTCCAGTGAAGAATATCGACGCCGTCAACCACACGCGCGGAACGTCGGTGTACGCCGATGACATCCCGGTGCGCGAAGGGTGCCTCTTCGGCGCCGTCGTCGCCTCGACGATTCCGCGGGGCGAGATCACGAAGCTCGATTTGACGGCGGCCCACCGTGCACCCGGGGTCGCCTGGGTCGCGGATGCGGCGAACATCCCCGGCGAGAACCAGATCGGCAACATCCTGCCGGACGAGACACTCTTCGCAGAAAACGAGGTGCACTTCGAAGGCCAACCGATCGCCCTGATCTTGGCGGCGACGGAGAAACAAGCCCGCGCGGCGCACAACCTCGTCGTCATCGAGTACGACGAAAAGCGCGCGGTCACCGACCCACGCGAAGCAGCCGAGCAGGGTGACTTCATCGTGCCACCGCGCACGTTCGAGCTCGGCGATCCGGACGCCGCGTGGAGCGCTTGCGCGCACGTGTTCGAAGGCCGCGCCGACATCGGCGGTCAGGAGCACCTCTACATCGAGACCCAGGGCGCCTACGCCTACCCCACAGAGGGCTCTGGCGTGCACGTCACGTCGTCGACCCAGGGTCCGACCGCTGTGCAGCGCGCCACGGCGCGGGTGCTCGGGATGCCGATGCACAAGATCATCGTCGATGTCCGTCGTCTCGGCGGCGCGTTCGGCGGGAAGGAGGATCAGGCCACGGCGTGGGGCGTGATGGCCGCGCTCGGCGCACATCTCACCGGTCGCCCGGTCAAGCTCGTGCTGCACCGCATGGATGACATGCGGATGACGGGCAAGCGACACCCCTACAGTGCGGACTTCAAGATCGGACTCGACTCCGACCTGAAGATTCGCGCGTACGAAGTGTCGTTCTTCCAGAACGCGGGCGCCTCTTGTGATCTGTCCCCAGCCGTTCTGGAACGGACGCTGTTCCACGCGACGAACAGCTACTTCATCCCCAACGTGCGAGCCACGGCGCGGAGCTGCCGCACGAACCTCGCCCCCAACACCGCATTCCGCGGGTTTGGTGGTCCGCAGGGCATGTTCGTAATGGAAGCCGCGATAGCGAGAGCCGGCGAGGCTCTGCACGTCGCGGCGTCGGAGATCCAGCGCCGCAACCTGCTCGCGGAGGGTGACACGTTTCCATTCGGACAGACGTCCGCAGCGTGCCGGGCGCAGGCGACGTGGGACAAGTGCAGTGACCACTACGACCTCCCCGCGATGCAAGGCGACGTCGACGCGTTCAACGCGGACAACACTCTCGTGAAGAAGGGGCTGGCCGTGATGCCCGTATGTTTCGGCATCTCGTTCACGAAGACGCACATGAACCAGGCGCGGGCGCTCGTGCACGTGTACCAGGACGGCAGCGTCGGCGTCAGCACCGGCGCCGTCGAGATGGGTCAAGGGGTGAACACGAAGCTCCTGCAAGTCACCAGTCACGAGTTCGCCATCGACCCGTCACGCGTGAAGATCGAGACCACAAACACGACGCGCATCGCGAACACTTCACCGACCGCCGCGAGCGCCAGCTCCGACCTCAACGGCAAGGCACTGCAAATCGCTTGTGGCGCCGTGCGGGAACGACTGTTCGAAGTGGCGCGGAAGACGCTCGGCCTTGCATCCGACTGCCGAGTCGGCCTGCGCGACGAACGTGTAACCGTCGACGACGCTCCGTTGGAACTCACGTGGGACCAGGTTGTTCTGGAAGCGTTCCTCTCCCGCGTGAACCTGTCCGAGCACGCGCACTACGCCACTCCGGGGGTACACTTCGATCCCGAAACGGAGAAGGGCGAGCCGTTCGCCTACCACGTCTACGGCACGGCCATCGTCATCGGGAAGGTCGATTGCCTCCGCGGGCGCTACGAGATCGAGGCCGTCCACGTAGTCCACGACTTCGGGAAGAGCATGAATGAGAGCGTCGACCGGGGACAAGTGGAGGGCGGCATCGTGCAGGGTCTCGGTTGGATGACCATGGAAGAACTCTGCTACGATGAGAGTGGTCGCTTGCTCAGCGACGCCCTGTCGACCTACAAGGTCCCGGACATCTACAGCGCACCACGCACGATGAACATCGAGTCGCTCGCGACGGAAGGTCACCCCATGGCGCTCTTCGGTTCAAAGGCGGTCGGCGAGCCCCCATTGATGTACGGAATCGGCGGCTACTTCGCGCTCCGCAGCGCCGTCCTGGCATTCACCGGGTCGGACGCACTCGCCTTCTCGGCGCCGATAACCCCCGAGAAGGCGTTGCTGGCGCTGCACGTGGGATCATTGCCCCCGAACTAAGTAGTAGGGAATAATCGTGCCCAACTCCCGGGGAATCATACTTCGCATACCCCTGGACTTCGCGTAGCCTACGGCTTGGGGTCAGGCATGACATCGACAGCAGATCTTGGCGAGGAGCACGGTTTGGGCGTGGCTCGAGTACACGTCATCGACGATGACGCGAACGTACTGTCTGTCATATCGAAGTTGGTGGAATCCGCTGGGTTGGAACCCGTTCCACACCTCGATCCGAAGGAGTTCCTCTCACACCTGAAACCGGATGAGTACGCCTGCGCCATCCTCGACCTCGTGATGCCGGGCCTGCCCGGACTCGAAGTCCTGCACGAATTGAACGAAAACCATCCGACCATCCCCGTGATCATGCTCAGCGGTCACGGCGACGTCGCCACGGCGCTCGAATCCGTTCGAGAAGGCGCGGTGGACTTCATCGAAAAACCGGTCCGCCGCGAACAACTCCTGGAAGGCATCCGGGGCGCCCTCGAAATCGCGCGACAGCAGCGCGCGAGTGTCGCCCGAGACCAGGAGATCCAACGGCGGATCGAGACCTTGACTCCCCGCGAAGCGGAGGTGATGCCATTGCTCTGCAAGGGCATCTCGGTGAAGAAGATCGCGTTCGAGTTCGGACTCAGCTTCAAGACGGTGCAGGTCCACCGGTCAGCCATCCTCAGAAAGACGATGGTGTCGACGGTCGTGGAACTGACCAACCTCATGCACGAGCGGCGAACACTCGCCAGCTGATCCCGCGCCGCCAGGCCGGCGCCACAGGGAGGAAGAGGGGCAGAACCGGACCGCATGCTTCACTCGCGGCATCGTGGCCGTATTGTTGTGTTCAATGGGCAACGTCACCGAGTTGCGATGCGTCGTGTGCAACACGGTCGCCGCGCCGCCTGCTTCGGCCGGAATGTGCACGGCCTGTGACGAGCCCGACAACGTGCTCGAAGTCTACTTCGACATGGACCGCGTCGCCGCCTCGATGACCCGCGATGCTCTCGCGGAACGACCCCTCACCCACTGGCGCTACCAGGAACTGCTGCCGGTCGAGAGGGACGAGGCTGCGTTCGACTGGCCCGTCGGCTTCTCGCCCATCGTCAACGCGCCGAGACTCGCGAGCTGGGCCGGCGCGCGGCGCCTGCGCATCAAGGACGAGGGCCACAACCCGACGTCGAGCTTCAAGGACCGCGCGTCGAGTGTCGGCGTGCTGCACGCCAAGCAAACTGGCGCCAAACGCATCGCCTGCGCGTCCACCGGCAACGCCGCGAGCAGCCTCGCGGGGTACGCGGCGATGGCGGGGATTCCGGCGACGATCTTCGTGCCCGAGCGCGCACCCGAACCGAAACTCGCCCAGATCCTGATGTACGGGGCCGAGGTCCGCCGCGTGCTCGGTACCTACACGCAGGCCTACGAACTGTGCTCGCGGGAGTGCGAGGCGAATGGTTGGTACAACCGTAACTGTGCGATCAATCCATTCCTCGTCGAGGGCAAGAAGACCTGCGGTCTGGAGATCGCCGAGCAGACGGCCCACGACATTCCGGACTGGGTCGTCGTCAGCGTCGGAGACGGATGCACGATCGCGGGGATCGTGAAGGGCCTGATGGACATGCACCATCTCGGGTTCATCGATCGCGTACCCCGGGTTCTCGGCGTCCAGGCAGCCGGAATGGACCCCATCGCCACGGCTTTCGAAACCGGGACGCCGCGGCCACCGCGCGGCGTCACACTCGCAGACAGCATCGATGTTCCCGTGCCGCGAAACTGGCGCAAAGCCGTGACTCGCGTGCAACAGGCGAACGGAGCCTTCGTCCGCGTCCAAGACGATGAGATCACCGAGGCGATGAAGGCGTGCGGGAGCCTCGCCGGGATCTTCGCCGAGCCCGCAGCGGCAGCCGCGGTAGCCGGCGCCAAGCGCGCCGTTCTCGACGGGACCATCGAAAGCGACGCCGACGTGTTGGCCGTAGTGACCGGCAACGGACTCAAGGACATCAAGACCGCGATGTCGATCGCCGATTCCGTAACCGACGTCCAAGCAACGTGACAGACAACATGACAGCTTCACCACACGTCGACGACGAAGTCCTGCGCCAAACCGCCTCACGATGCAAGGAACGCGGCATCGTGATCCCGACGTTCGCCGAGATGCGCGAGCCGGCCCTCGTACCCGATGCGATTCGCTCCCGCCTCCGCGACGTCGGAATGCAGGACGCGGACCCCGTCAACCTCTTCCGCATATCGTGGCGAAACGAACCCGTCGCATCCGGCGGCCTCTACAACGAAGGTAACTGGATCGAATTCCCATCCTCGCTCACCGGCGTCGATGCGCGCATCATCGGACTGGTTGGCAAGTGGTTCCCGACCGGCGCGCACAAGGTCGGCGCCGCGTTCGGCTGCCTCGTGCCGCGCCTGGTCACCGGGCAGTTCGATCCAGAAACCCACACCGCTGTCTGGCCGTCGACAGGCAACTTCTGCCGCGGCGGCGCGTTCGACTGCGCGCTGCTCGGCTGCAAGGCCATCGGCATCCTGCCCGAGGAGATGAGTCCCGAGCGCTTCGCATGGTTGCGAAACATCGGCGCCGAAGTGATCGCGACACCAGGCTGCGAGTCGAACGTGAAGGAGATCTACGACAAGTGCTGGGAGATCCGCCGCACGCGCGAGGACTGCGTGATCTTCAACCAGTTCGAAGAGCTCGGCAATCCGGTCTGGCACTACCACGTCACAGGCACGGCGGTGCAGCAAACGTTCGCGCAGGTCGCCGGAGACGGCGACCGACTCGCTGCGTGGGTCTCGGCAACCGGATCTGCCGGCACGATCGCCGCCGGGGACTTTCTGCGGACGATCCACCCCCACCTGCGCGTCGTCGCCACGGAGGCGCTGCAGTGCCCGACGCTCTACCAGTGCGGATTCGGCGGTCACCGGATCGAGGGCATCGGCGACAAGCACGTGCCCTGGGTTCACAACGTGCGCAACACCGACGTCGTCGCCGCGATCGACGACGAGCAGTGCATGGCGTGGATGCGGCTGTTCAACGAACCCGCTGGTCAGGACTTCCTCGCTTCGATGGGTGTGCCCGGAGACTCGATCCAGGCACTTGACCTGCTAGGCATCTCTTCGATATGCAACCTCGTCGCCGCGATCAAGACGGCTCAGTTGTTCGAGATGGACGGGCGGGACGTCATCCTCCTGCCGCTGACCGATTCGATGGACCTGTACCGGAGTCGGCTTGCCGAACAACGTGAATCGCACGGCGCCTACGACCCGCAGACGGCAGCGCGGCACTTCGGATGGTTGGAGTCTATCGGCCCGGACTACATCCGCGAGCTCAGCTACGCGGACCGAAAGGCGATCCACAATCTCAAATACTTCACATGGGTCGAACAACAGGAGCGTACGGTCGATGACCTCCATCGCCTGTGGGACCGAGACTTCTGGGTCGAGGCGTTCGCACAGGCGGATGTCTGGGATGAACGCATCCGAACATTCAACGACATGGTTTCCGCATGAAGTGCACGGTCAACGGTGAAGAACAAGACTACGCTGGCGACCCGAAGGGCACGCTGCTCGACTTCCTGCGCCGGGATCTCGGCATCATTTCGCCGAGGAACGGTTGTGCGCCGGAGGCGACGTGTGGATGTTGCGTCGTGCGACTCGACGGCAAAGCCGTGTTCGCTTGCGTGACGCCGATGAAGAAAGCCGACGGCTGCGCCGTGCAGACGACCGAAGGCCTCGAGGCGACGGTGCGCAAGGCCCTCGCCGACGCGTTCACGGTGACAGGCGGTGCGCAGTGTGGGTTCTGCATTCCGGGCATCGTGATGCGCGCGGCGGCCTTGCTCGCCCACGACGACGACCCGAGCACGGAGGACATCGAGCGCGCACTGCGTTTCCACCTCTGCCGCTGCACCGGCTACAAGAAGATCATTACCTCGATTCAGGTCGCGGCGACCGCGATCCGGACTGGCGTCCCTGTCCCCACGCCGACGCACACTGGAAAGGTCGGAACGAGGCTTCCCAAGTACGACATTCGTCGCGTGGTCCTCGGCCAACGGCACTACGTCTGCGACATGAGCGTCGACGGGATGCTGCACGCAGCGCTCCGCTCGAGCGATCACCCACGCGCCACGGTGACACGCATCGACACCACTGCGGCAGCGGCCATCGACGGCGTCGAGCGGATCTTCCTGGCGAAGGAAGTCCCCGGACAGCGGACCATCGGACTGATCGTGCAGGACTGGGCGCTCATGGTCGACGTCGGTGAGACCACAAAGTGCCTCGGCGACGTACTCGCTTGCGTGGCGGCGACCACCCCGAAGATCGCGCGGCGCGCAGCGGCTGCCATCCAGGTCGAATACGACGTGCTCGAACCGGTCACGGACATGCACACAGCGCTCGAACCAGACGCCCCACTCGTGCACGACGGCGGCAACGTGTTGTCCAAATGCGTCGTCAAGAACGGTGACGTCGACGCGGCATTCGAGAATTGTGCTTTTGTCAGCGAGGCGACCTACGAGACGCAACGCATCGAACACGGCTACCTGGAGCCCGAGGCCTGCCTCGCCGAACCCAGCGATGCAGGGGTTCGCGTGTATTCCCAGAGCCAGGGCGTCTACGAGGACCGGCGACAGATCGCGCTCCTGCTCGGCCTCGAGGAGTCGCAGGTCAAAGTCGACCTCGTCCCCAACGGGGGAGGATTCGGCGGCAAGGAGGACCTGTCGGTCCAGGGTCACGCCGCGCTGATGGCGTTTCTCCTCGGTCGACCGGTGCACCTCGAACTCACCCGCGAGGAGTCGCTGATTCTCAGCATCAAGAGACACCCGATGCGCCTGGAGTACAAGGTCGGCTGCGATGCCGACGGCAATCTCCTCGCTCTGCGTGCCCGCGTCGTCGGCGACACCGGCGGCCACGCATCCGTCGGCATGAAGGTCCTGGAACGCGCGGCTGGTCACGCGAGTGGAGCCTACTCCGTGCCCGCGATCGACGTCGAAGCGCTGACCGTCTACACGAACAACGTCCCGTGCGGGGCCATGCGCGGCTTCGGCGTGAACCAGGCAGTGTTCGCGATGGAGTGCAGCGTCGACGAACTCTGTGAGATGGGTGGCTTCGACCGCTGGGAATTCCGCTACGACAACGCACTGACCGATGGCCGCAGTACGGCGACCGGCCAGAGGCTCTCGACAGGAGTCGGCGTGCGCGCGACGCTCGAGGCGGTGAAACCAGCATTCGAAGGTGCTGTACGCGCGGGCATCGCCTGCGGCCTGAAGAACACCGGCATCGGCAACGGCATGCCCGACGACGGTCGCGCGCGAATCGTCATCCGGAGCGCCGACGAGGTCGAACTGCACCACGGTTGGACCGAGATGGGCCAGGGCGTCGACACGATGGCAGTGCAGACGTTCTGCGAAGAGACCGGGTTGCCCCCGACGATCGTCCGCGTCCGCGTGCAAACCGAAGCGGAGACCACGTGTGGCATGACGACTGCTTCACGAGCGACGAGCCTCGTCGGCAATTCGATCATCGAGGCCTGCGAGGGCCTGCTGAAGGACCTGGAGTCGCATGAACTCGGAGAACTCGCCGGCAAGGAATACCGCGGCGAGTGGGTTTGTGACTGGACGAACAAGCCAGGCACGAGAGACAAGGAAGTCACGCACTACTCCTACAGCTACGCGACGCAGGTGGTCATCCTCGACGAGAACGGCGAGGTCGAACGCGTCGTCGCCGCACACGATGCCGGACGCGTGATGAACCCAACGCTCTTCGAAGGACAGATCGAAGGCTCGATCCACATGGGTCTCGGCTACGCCCTGACCGAGGACTTCCCGATGAAGGACGGGCAACCCGAGTCCACGTTGTTGCGCAAGTGCGGCATCCTGCGTGCCGCGCAGACACCCGACATCGAGGTGATCGGCGTCGAAGTGCCGGACGAGTTCGGCCCGTACGGAGCGAAGGGCGTCGGCGAGATCGGATTGGTTCCGACCGCGGGCGCGGTGGCAAACGCCTTGTTCCAATTCGACGGCGTACGCCGCCGAACACTGCCGATGGCGCGCAAGTGACGACTCTCTACCTGAAGAATGCGACGTTCGTCGATTGGCTGACGCTCGATGTCAGCCAAGGCGATCTGGCCGTGGAGGTCGGCGCCGACGGTGGCGTCGCGCCCGCTACAGACATCCCGGCGGGCGCCAACACGATCGACTGTAGCGGTCGGATCGTGACGAAGTCATTCGTCATCGGCCACCATCACGCGTACTCCGCGCTCGCGCGTGGCATGCCGCCACCATCGCGGTCGCCTTCGAGTTTCGTGGAGATACTCGAGCTGATCTGGTGGAACCTGGACAAGCAACTCGATGAAGCGATGGTCCGCGCCTCGGGACTCGTGGTCGCAATGGAGGCCGCGCGCAGCGGTAGCACGTTCGTAATCGACCACCACGCATCGCCAAACGCGGCGTCGGGTAGCCTTCACGTCCTCGCCGAAGCCTTCGATCGGGTCGGTGTCAATCACTTGTTGTGCTACGAACTCTCCGATCGCGATGGACCAGAGCGACTCAAGGCCGGCCTCGAAGAGACGGACTGCTACCTCAAGAGCCACCAGGGACTCGTCGGTTTGCACGCTTCGTTCACGGTCTCGGATCCACTGCTCGAGCGTGCCGTGGAACTCGCAAACATGAACGACACCGGCGTGCACATCCACGTCGCCGAGGCAGAGTCGGACGAGGAACACAGCCGGGCGCAGCACGGGCAGTCGGTGATCGAGCGGCTGGAACGGGCGGGCGCGCTCGTCCATCCCCAGACCATCCTCGCCCACTGCCTGCACCTCGACGACGAAGAACGCGCGCAGGTCTGTTCGAGCCAGGCTTGGGTCGTGCAAAACAGCGAGAGCAATCAGAACAACAACGTCGGTCGCTTCGATCCGCGCGGACTCGGTAACCGTCTGTTCCTCGGCACGGATGGCATGCACTCCGACATGCTCGCAGCGACGCGTGCGGCCTTCCTCGACGGTCAGGCCGTCGGCGGCCTCTCTCCGTTCGACGCCTATCGGCGGCTGCGCGGCGTCCACGACTACCTCCGCACGAACGGGTTCGCCGGCGATTCGTGCAACAACCTCGTCGTTCTCGACTACCCGAGCCCGACGCCGGTCACTTCCGAGAACTGGGTCGGGCACGTGATTTACGGCGTCCGCTGCCGCCATGTGCACACAGTGATCCGTGGCGGACAAGTGATCGTCGATGCCGGTCGAGTGGTCAACGTGGATGAGGACGAAGTCCTCGCCGACGCACGCGTGCAGGCTGCGCGGCTCTGGAAGAAGCTCTGATGGACGACATTCGCATCAACGCCGATCGACTCTACGACTCTCTCGATGAGCTCGGTAAGGTCGGCGCGTTCGACGACGAGTTCTCGGACCGCCAGGGCGTGTGTCGCCTCGCGCTGAGTGACGAGGACGCCGAGGGCCGTCGGCTGGTGCGGAGTTGGTACGAGGAGGCCGGGCTCGCGGTCGGAGTGGACCAGATCGGCAACGTGTTCGCGACTCGCAAAGGCACAGGCCATAACCTGCGACCGGTGATGACCGGGTCCCATATCGATTCGGTGCCGACCGGCGGACGCTTCGACGGAGCGCTCGGCGTGCTCGCCGGGCTGGAAGTCGTGCGGACGCTGAACGACGCGGGCATGCAGACGCTGCGCCCGATCACGACGGCGTTCTTCTCGGACGAGGAGGGCTGTCGGTTCCGAACCGACATGCTCGGCAGCGCAGTCGCCACCGGTCGCGTTGCGCTCGAGCACGCCTGGTCTCTCACCGACCGTGACGGCAAGACCGTGCGCGAAGAACTGGAACGCATCGGATTCCTGGGTGACGAGCCCGTCGGCGAGCGCACTCCGCACGCGTTCGTCGAATGCCACATCGAACAGGGTCCCCTGCTGATCCGCGGTGGTCAGGACCTCGGCGTCGTGACCGGCGTGCAGGGCATTTCCTGGTGGGAAGTCTCGATCACCGGTCGCTCCGCCCACGCGGGCACGACGCCCACCTCGTTTAGGAACGACGCCGGCCTCGTCGCGGCGCTGATCAACGTGCGACTGCGCGAGATGGCGGACTCGGGCGACTTCGGCGAGATGCGCGGGACCATGGGCGTGACCCGCCCCCATCCCGGCGCGATCAACGTCATCCCGGGACGGGTCGCGGCGACCGTCGACCTGAGGAACCCCGACGACGCCCAGATGGCGCGGGCCGGCGAGGCGATTCGCGAACACGCGCTGGTCCTCGCCGAACAACATGGCGTCCAGATCGAGTGGCAGCAGACCGCGAAGACTGGGATGGTGCCCTTCGACGAGTCGGTGCAGGACCGGATCGAGGGCATCGCTTCGGACTTCGGGCTGCAGAACACCCGCCTGATCGCCGGGGCGGGCCACGACGCGCAGGAGTGGGCGGCGGTGTGCAAGGCCGGGATGATCTTCGTGCCCGGCGAGGACGACGGGATCAGCCACAATCCGCGGGAGTTCTCGACGAAGAAGCAGTGCGCCGACGGCGTGAACGTCCTCTTGCACGCGATTCTCGCGCTGACGGACAAGTCATGACCTTCGTGCGGGCCGCGATCACCGAGACGTGCAACGCCTACCAGGGCATGCCGTCAACCGTCGAGGACTTGCCGACGCTCGCGGACAAGCTCGAGGACATTCGACGCGCCAACGTCGACCACCACATCGAGTTGATCAAAGCCGCGAAGGCAGAGGGCGCGCAAGTCATCGGGCTCGGCGAGCTGTTCCCAGGTCCGTACTTCGCGCTGCACCGCGACGAGTTCTTTCGAGACATGGCCGAGAGCGCCAATAACGGGCCCACGGTTTCCACGCTGCGCCACGTCGCGCGCGCGCAGGAGATCGTCGTCGTCGCACCGATCTACGAACTCGACGACTTCGGCAAGCGATTCAACACCGCCGTGGTGATCGACGCGGACGGCTCGTTGCTCGGCAACTACCGGAAGCTGCACATCCCGCAAGGTCACAACGAACAAGGTGCGTTCGACGAGCGGTTCTACTACCAAGCTCCGCCGGTCGACTCCGACACCCTGCTCCCCGTCTTCGCAACGGCGATCGGGCGAGTCGGCGTTTCGACTTGCTACGACCGCCACTTCGAGGGCGTGATCTCCGGCCTGGCGAGGGCCGGCGCCGAAATCGTGTTCTCCCCCGCCGTCACGTTCGGCGCCAAGTCACGCCGCCTGTGGAATCTCGAGTTCGAAGTCGACGCCGCCCGTCACGGCGTCTTCATCGCCGGGTCGAACCGCCGCGGCGCCGAGGTGCCTTGGAACCAGGAGTTCTTCGGCGGCAGCCACTTCGTCGGACCGGACGGTCGGCTCGAGAACCGGAGCGCGCACGCGAATCTCGTCGTTGCCGACCTGGATCTGGGATCACTCGATAGAGGAGACGGATCCGGGTGGAACCTGCGCGGCGATGCTCGGAGCGACTTGACTTGACCGAGAATAGGGGGCCGTCGTCCCCGGACGTGATCACGTCAGCGTGCGATCCACGCGGTTGCCGACTACACGCTCGCCCAGTTGACGTCGCCGCTCTCGCAGACGGATTTGCGCAGCACGTCGACGATGTGATACCAGCGCATGTCCACATCGCCCGTGGCCTGGCCCGCCACCGTGGCGGTCGGATCCCCGCTCTCGAATTCGATCTCGAAGCCATCGCCTGAATAGGCCACGCGACCACCGTTCCACTCCGTGACGAACTCGGAGCCGCCCAAGCGCGCGAATACGCGCTGCGAGCCCGCACCTTGCTCGACGAAGAACCCGTCGTGGTCGGACCACTTCCGCCACTCGGCCTCGCTCCCGAAGAATCGCGGCTTCGACAGGTATGGACCACCGCCCTCCGGGCAGAAGATGTCACAGTTGCCGCACTCGTTGCAGAAGTCGGCGAATGTCGCGATCTGGTGCTTCTTGGCCAGCGTCACGACGCCGCGATCTTCGACGTGCCACGCATCACCGACTTGACGCAACACGTACGACGGCACGTCCCGCGGCGCGATCGTCAGCGGGAAGTTCGCGTCGTTCGGGCAGACCGGCACACAGATGTCACAGGTCAGACAGTCGAACAACTCGAGCTTCGACCCGACTTTCTTCGGCAGCTTGGAATTCCCGCCCAGCGAGTAGTGCGGATCGTTCGAACGACCCCTCACGTAATCCTGCGTGTTGCGGAGGATAGCCGCGTCTCGGGATGCACCGTCGAGACCACATACTCCGAGGATGAACTCATCGACAGTCCGCGCGCCGACGGCGTCCATCCGCTTTGTCAGCGCATGTGCGTACGTCACTTGCCGACCGTAGCCACCCGGCTTCAGCATGTCGGAGCACACGGTGATCGGCGTCAGTCCGAGCGCGACCGCGTCCGCGAAGTTCGTCTTGTCGATTCCTGCTGAAAACGAGATGGGCACCGTGTTCCCGAATCGCTCGCGCAGTCTCCCGACCAGGTTGATCGCGAGCACGTGCAGCGGCGGACCCGACAGGTACTTCTCCTTCTCCGTCGCGGGGAGGAACACGCCGTCGTGCTCGACGATGAGCGTGTTCGAGAACTTGATGCCGAATCCGAGATCGAGCTGCTGCGCGGTAGCCTGCAGCCGCTCGATGAATCCGACGGCCTGGTCCCACCGCGTGTCCTTCACGAACGCGCCTGACGGCACCGTGATGTCTCCGTACCCCATCTCCACGTTGAGCAGCCGCTCCACCTCCGCCGCACCGAGCAGCGTCGGATTGAGCTTGATCACGCAGTGCAACCCGACCTCGCGCAGCAGGTAGTCGATGATCTTCTCGATCTCGTCCGGCGGGCAGCCGTGGAACGTGCTCAGCGTCAGCGTGTCGGACAGCTTCGTCTTGAACGAAAGGTCCCGCAGGCGCGCGTACGCGTCAGGGATCTCCAACCGCAGCCGCTCGACATCCTCCGACGCATCCATCATTCCGCGGATGAAGGCCTGCACCGGCGCCGACTGGATCCCCGCCAGGTCATAGCCGACGCTCATGTCGTAGATCACGTCGTTGAACCCCGGCGTCACATCGAGCTCCGCCGCGAGCATGTCGATCAGCATCGACGCCTTGACGTATTCTTCCAGCGACTGCGCCAGCCTCAGCTCTTGCGACCACTCGACGTTGTAGCCGATGTTGCGCATGTCGATGCACGGTCGTGGGATCTCGAGCTGATCGAGAATCTGCACCGTCTTGAGTTCGATGATCCTCGAGCCACCGAGCCACGCGAGGACGATGTTCTGCGCGAGCTGGCTGTGCGGTCCCGCCGCCGGACCGAGAGGACTCGACGCGCGTTTGCCGTGGAACTGCACGGAGAGGTCGTGCGCCGCGTGGCCGAGAAAGAACTTCGACTCCTTCAGGTCGAAGATCGACCGATTCTTCGCGAGCTCCTCGAACATCCGCGAAACGAGCTTCGGAAACGGGCAGGGTACCAGGTCGACCATATTCGTCTCTAACCGCCGAACACGCCCATGCGGATCAGCGGGTTGTCCGCGTCGAAGATATCGCCGGCGAGGACCGACGTCAGCGCCTTTTGTGTCTGCACGCGGCGAATCGCGCATGCTGTTCTTGTCCGCTGGCGAGGTTTCGTTCCCGTTCCTCGGGCTCGGTGTCTGGTGTCTGGATGGCGCGACGTTGATCAGCATTCCGGTGCCCAGATTCGGGACCGGCAGTCGCCAACCAATGGCGACGTCGACCTTCACGGTGCCGTCCGGCCACACCGGATTGACCCTCTACTGGCAGGAGCTGCGGGCCACGTCTTCGGGCCCTTTGCGCACGGTCACTATCTGCGTGAAAACGACTTTCTGACACCCATTCGCAGGGCCTGGCTGCGCGCGGCTTGCCAAATAGCGCGAATCTCCGGAATGAACTCCCGGCTCCTGCCCCTCACTCTCTTCTTCGCCTCGCTCGGCGGTCCCCTGTGCAACGCCAACGCCCAGGAACTCGAAGGTCTCGGGGGCAACGCGCTGCACAAGGCGCTATCGGACAACGCGGCCAGGTGGCCGATCCGAAAGACGCTGGTCTCCGCATGCTCCTCGACAAGTTCGTCTGCGTGCGCCTCGTGCAGATGTATGGCGTCGATCTCAACAAGTTCCAATTCGACTTCGTGCAGACGTGGGCGATCTTCTACATGAATGCCGACGCTGGCGAAGAACAAGGTCCTCGCGAAGAAGTTCACTGCGCACGCAACGACGAAGAACCAGCGCAATCACGGAGTCGGGTGCATCCACTGCCACATGGTGGCGAACTCTCAGCTGATGTCCTTGCGTCTCTCGGGCGAGCCGATCGCCGAGCAACTGGTCTGGCCATACCCGATGCCCAGCGCCGTCGGCCTGCAGATGGACCCGAAGAAGCGATCGACGGCAATCGCGAGACCATGAACCTGGGCAAGCTGACCGAGTACCTGTTGGGCGTGAAGCCGGGTAGCGAGATCGCGCTGACCCGGAGTCGTTTCGGTGAGGAGACACCGAAGACGGTGCGGATCAAGGTCAACTAGCCGTCCGCATCCGCCGAACGAAAAGCCAGCGAGCCCCCGTTCTAGATCCTCTTCTCTTTCTTCTCCGCCGTCGTCGCCGTCTCTTCTTTCTTCTCCGCCCCCGACTTCTTCGCGGGCTTCTTCTTCTTGGCGTCGACCTTCTTCACATCCTTCACTTCGACCAGCATCGGTGTCGACATCGTGAAGTAGGCCGCCAGACCACTCCCTCCGAACAATCCCACCATGTCGTTCGGTTTGATGACCATCGAGACGTGCAAGTCCACGCCATCGCGCTTCCACTCGACCTTGTCGAGGTACGACTTCACGAGCGTGTATATGGTCGGCCCCTTCATCCCCTTCATCCCTTCGATCGTCGCCTTCACGCTCTCCTCGAGCATCTTCGGGCCTTCCTTCCCGGTCTTGAAACGAAGGGTCGCCTTGAAGCTGATGTGCTCCGTCTTCTCGTCGTACGACAGCCGCGCGATGAGATGTTCCAGCGGGTCGCTCTCGACCAGCCAGTTCGGATCGACGGCCATCTCCGTCAGATAGCGCGGGTCGTCCGGAGGGGGAAACCCGATCGCGACGTATCCGAGCGGCTTGCGCATCGCGGTCAACGCCATCAACCGCGAGCTGATCACGCCGCCCCTTCTCTTGCCCGCGATGACGGACTTGATCATCTCCTCGCTTCCGATCACGAGACACCCGGGCTTTGGCACCACGTACAGCCGACCCTCTTCCCACCCGTGGGAGGTCTGGGTGGGCACTTCGCGCACGATGTCGTAGCCGCGGTACTTCTCCTTCTTCAGAGTGAGGTATGCGAACTCCTCCGGCTTGCGAACGGGCGGCAGACGGACCGTCTTGCCCTGGATCACGGTGACGCTCACATCGCGGGCACCAGCCTCGCTGTTCTCCTTCTCCGCGAGGTACCGCCCAGTGGTCCGGACCGACTTGATGTCGTCGAGCCGAAACCCGAACTCACGGCGAAACTGCATCCGCATCGTCCCCGAGAACGCCATCCGTTCCAGGGCATCCCAGAGCGTGGTATCCATGAGGGCGTCGACATCGAGGAAGAACTCCCGCGTGTACTCCCTGGGGAAGAACGACCGCGGACCTAGCTGAGGCTTCTCCTGGGCCTTGGTCTCGCCCTGCGCCGGCAGGCAGGCGGTGGCAAACACGAGGATGAGGGCGAGGTGGAGGGGATTGCTTGTCATGTTCGCCTTCGCCGAGAGGGGGGGCAGTTGGACCAGGACACCTGGTGGACAAACACCACCGGAATCCGTCGGATCACTTTCCGAGTTTGAGCCGCAACCCCGACGTGAACGAAGCGCCCCATGTCGCGCCCGTGTCCAGCTGCAAGAACTGGGCGTAGTACAGGAGGCTCTTCGGAGCGACGCCACAGAGAATCCTCAGGTCGGGGATCGATAACCCGAACGTGAAACCGTTGATGGGCACGGGCACGTAGGCCTCGAACACCGGATTGACGAGCAGCGTTCCGCCGAGGAGGGGGACGGAGACCGGTTGCTGGCCCACGAGCAGGAGACCCTGCGTCGCCGCACCCAGTGAGTTCGACACCGTCACGTTGATCCTCGAACCGAACACGGGACGCCCGCTGGTCGTGATGGTCGGGATGCCCCGCGTTCCGGCGAAACCAGTCCCGTAGTTGTTCCTCTGTGCGCAGCAACCGTTCGCGGCCCAGTCGACCGCCTGGCCGAAGAGCTTCTTCCCGTCCGCGGTGAAGAAGTTGAAGCTGTTGTCGGTCAGCCCGAACATCACGCGGCGGCAGATCGCTTTCTGTGTGTTCAAGAGAGTGCCGCCGAC
Organism: uncultured candidatus Brocadiaceae bacterium; assembly: GCA_964469555.1. Taxonomy (GTDB): domain Bacteria; phylum Planctomycetota; class UBA1135; order UBA1135; family UBA2386; genus CAYYAQ01. The sequence continues at coordinate 18,838 of CAYYAQ010000026.1, forward strand.
ATCGACGTAGGTGAGAAACAGATTCGTCGCCGTGTCGTCGTCGGTAGCAACGCTCACCGCACCTGCGGCCTGCACTCCGGTGCTCCACCAGACCTCCGCGACGCCAGTGGTGATCGTGACCTTCTGGTTTACGGCGAATCCCGCCGTGATCGGGTGCGCGGCGCGAATCGTGAGCGCGTGGGCGGCGAGTTCCGTCTCCTTGGTCCGACCGGTGGTCACCGAGAACTCACCCGCGGGAACATCGTCGGCCACAGCTTCCTCCAAGTTCACGATGGGGGTGGGCGAGTCGTGAAGAATGTTGCGGTAGCGCCCCGAGAACGGCGTGGACGAAAGGACGGCGACATCGAATCCGAGGATGGTCGAGGCCTTGACGGTTCCAACGGGTTCCGTGGTCTGGAAGGTGACGTTGGTCTTGCCGTAGCGGCCTTCCAGATAAGTCTGAATGGCCTTGTCGGCACCGGAATCGGCGCCGAGGAAGATCACCGTCGTTTGGGCAGGAGGAACGCTCGCTAACAGGCACGTCGCGACGAGGAGGCACCAAGGACGTGGCAGCATGGGTCGAGTCATCTATTGGGCTTGGAAACTCGTTCAGTCAACTCAGCGAGCACCGAACTCGGCCAGGATAGTCGCTCGCGGCGAGCGGGTCCATCTCTCCCACGCAATTCAACAGCGGGCCGACGACTGTTGCGCCGCAGTGAAAGGGAGCGAACGCCAGACCCGGCAGCCTCCGCGATCTCAGCATCGCTGCGACCGATCGCGCCGATGTAGTCGTTGTAGGCGCCGCAGCACAGGATGGTGATCTCCGGTCGCAACGGGCGCACCGTCGACTCGAATTCCCGACTGCTCTGCCAGGTCGAATACCCCGGCACTCCGGCCAGCACCGACTCGATCCGAGCACCCGGCAGGGCCTTCCTCAGGATCGCCTCGAGCTACATGCCGTACGTCTCTTCGTAGCTCACGTCGGTTTCGTACGTGCACGAGCACCCCGCACACGCGATCCGCAGATCATGTTCGCCTCGGGATTCCGATGGCGCCCACCCTCGTAGTCTCAGCCGATTGACATGGACACCCTTCGCGTCGGGGTTGAGCCTCCAGAACAGGGCTCGATCCTCGAGAAGAGTCTCATCCTTCTCCAACTCGACGTGGGGGAAAGAGAACGACAGAGAATCCGATGGAGCGCCGAGCACGAGAAGCACGATCTCACCGAGGACCAGCCCTACCAAGAGGGATGGGACCACGAGGGATATTCGCTTCAGGAGTCGGCGGGCGCGGAACTGGGGCAGTATCCCGGGCCATGTCCCGACGGCAGGGCCTCGACCTCGGGCCCTGAGGAGTCGACCGGGGCATCGGCGCACGATGAGAGGAATCGCCACCCGATCGTGATCATTCGCGACACCGCTCCACGAATCAGATGAGAATGCCGAGTAGATCGAGAGAAGTTCGTCAGTGAGCAACGGTCGCCCCGACCGACCGGCCACACAAGCACCGATGACGCACACCGCCCTCGCCATCACCCTCGCAACGCTGCTCGCTCTACCGGGCTGCTCCGACTACGGAACCACCGGAGTCCCCGCCGTACCTGCGTCCTCACGCCACATCGTCGCTGTGGAAGCCGCGATCGCGAACAGTCTTCGGAGCGCCTCCCCGGTCGGCGCGCTGCCCAGTGTCACCACAGCCCTGGTCGCGGCAGCGCCGACCGCACCCACCTCGGCTGTCGGCATTTACGAGATCGATACGGAAGCGACGGTCCGGCACGCGGGCTTCCTCGCCTCGCTGATCGAGTCGAAGGTCCAGGGCGCCACCCTCGATCTTCGGGCCGACCGGACGTACGTGGGCCGGGAGAACGGTGAACCGGAATCCACCGGGACCTGGAGCATCGAGAACGGCAGGCTCGCCATGATCCAAACCCACGAGAATGGCGTACGCGCGGAAGACCGCGGCGAGGGCACGATTCGGGACGGCGTGCTCACCCTGAAGATGACGCACGCCGGCATCACCGTCACTCTCGTATTCCACCACCGGTAGTTCGCGGTGGCAGCAACCCCTGTGTTGACCCGTGGGCCCGAACCGAGGATCGTTCGGCTACCTGCCGACGACCGGCAGCGAGATCAACGACTCGGGTGACCCACGATGGACCAAATGGAGAAAGAAGACGCCTTGAAGAAATGCGGCGTCCTTGCCGCAGTCGAGGACGCAGACCTTCAGTGGCTCGTGGATGAGACTGAATACGACATCTTCGAACAAGGCCAGGTCGTGTTCGAAGAAGGCGACACCTCCTCGCGCGTCTATGTCGTCGCGTCGGGCTCGCTCCATGTCCGGGTAGGCGACGCCTCGAAGCTCGTCAGCTTCGCTGAGGCGGGCGCGCTGTTCGGTGAATATGCGATGTTCGTGAAGGGCGTGCGGACCGCGCGCGTGGTCGCCGCCGAGCCGAGCGTTCTCCTGTCGTTCTCCAGCGACCAGTTCCGCGAGTTTCTACTCCGGTGCCCAGCCGTTATGATGGAGTTGCTGCAGACCGCGGTGCGCCGACTGCACCGGGTCGAGCGCCGTCGAAACTGAGCGCGGCGACGGCTGCTGTCATTCCTTCGTGGGTTCGCCTTCACGGTAGACTTGCCGGAGCGTCACCTTGCCGTCCGCGTCGTACTCGACTCGCTCACCGTGCTCCAGCCCGTCGACGAATGTGCTCGAACACCTGATCTTCCCATCGGCGTAGAACTCTTCGGAACGCCCCCACTTCACGCCGCCGGCGTACTTCGCGCGCACCTTGATCTGACCCGATCGGTAGTAACGCGTGGACCAACCCGTCCGGAGTTGTGCGGCGTCGATGGAGTAACGCGTCCGCACCGGGCCGGTCGTGTAGTGGGTGAGCACCTCTTCCACCTTCCCCTTCGGTCGCGGCGCCACCTTTCTCACCACTGGCGCCTTCTTGGCGGTCGGTGATTCCGGCGTCGAACGGGTCCCCCTTCGGAGAGACTTGGGCAGCACGGCCCGCTTCATCTCGACCTTGCGCGAACCGTTCCGTGCATACGCCCAGACGAGGTCCCCGTTCGGCATGGAGACGAATCCAGCGCGGTGACTCAGCGAGTGTTTCGACCGCCACGGGGACAGGGCGTAGCTTCCGTCGTCGTTCATGACGGCCAGCGTTGTCTCTTTCCTGCCGGGGATGCCCCAGCCGACAAGGGCGAGCCGACCGAAGTTTCCGACGTAGGCGCGCAGTCCGCGCATTTCGGGCTCAGCCGTCAGGTAGCGCTTCGCGACGAGCGCGCCGCCCTTGTCGAAGCGCAGGAAGAGCACGAAGCGCTCCGCGCTGTTGATCGACTTCTGCTCCCCGTCACGGATGAACGTCGTGGCCGTCGCCGCGAGTCCATCGCCCATGAACGCGATGCCGCCCAGGTCGCCGGGCATGAACACCAACTTGTAGTTCTTTTTCAACTCGGCCCCGCGGCTCTTCTCGGGCCACACCACGCCGCGCCTTCGACTGGGATGTGCCTTGAAGAGCACGCCGAGCGGGTACGTGTCCCCCATCGTGAGGGTGAGGAAGTCCTCACCGTCGACCAACATGCGCTGGTCCTTGCTGTGGCTGCAATTCCAGAAGCAGGACAGGTCGTCGCGGATGTCACCCTGCTCCTCGAAGGCTCTGAACGCGTCGCCCTCGTGGGAATTCGGCGCCTTGCCGGGCTTCGCGAAGTTCCTGCCGACGGAATAAAACGCACCGTAGACCAGGCCGTTGTGCGCCAGGACCGCAGCGCTGCCGTTGATGAACCACTTCTGCTGCGGACCGTAGCCCTTGCCGCCGATGAGGTGCGTCTTCCACAGCGTCTTGCCGTCGGCGCCGACCTTGATCGCCCAGAGCGTGTTGTCGCCGCTGCACCACCCGGGTCGAAACTCCGTCGGCCCTTCTTCGGTGCTCGCGAGCAACGCGAACGACCCATCCGGATTGGCGTGGAGGCCGACGAGTCGATGCCCCTTGATGATGGTCTCGACGCTCGTCCTCTGGAACTTGCGGTTCACGGCGAAGACGCGGGCATCGCCCTTTGTGTCCGTGTAGCCGATACACCCCGACCCGTCCGGTCGTGGCGAGAACACGGTGGGCAACCGACTGCTGGAGCGCAGGTTTACCGCCACGCCCACGGTCGTCGAAGTGATCCTGACTCTCGAGAGTTTCTGCGCCGTGGATGTGCCGGCCACTAGGAGACCGAGGGCGATGCAGAGCGTGGCTGTCTTACAGATGATGTCGGTTTCCTCTTGCGAACTCAGCAGTGGTGGGCCGCTTTCTATCCTAACTCGCATTCGCGAGAAGAGTAAGCCATCGCCAGGCCCGGTCCTCTTGAACTCGAGATCGAAGAGAGCAGCGCGGCACGAGGGGGAAACAATGCGAAGAGATTTATCACTCGCCCCACTAGAGTACCGTCCGACTTGTCCATCCTGCTCACCGACGCCCATCACCGCTTCAAGGATCTCGTCGCCCTCGACAGGGTCAGCCTGAACGTACGCCGTGGCGACTGCTACGGTTTCATTGGGCACAACGGAGCAGGCAAGACTACCGCGCTGCGTATCGCCCTGGGTCTCCTGAAGGCAGACGGCGGGCGGGTCTTCATCGACGGACACGACGCGACGCGCAACCCGCGGGTACGCGCTCTCGTCGGCGGGATGATCGAGCACCCGGGATTCCACGAGAACCGGGGCGGCCCCGAGAACCTTCGCATGCTCGCCGGCCTACAGGGGATCCCCGCGTCGGAGCGGTCCACCGAGGTCGCGCGCGTTCTGGAACTCGTGGGCCTTTCGAGCGCGGGAACCAAGAGAGTCGGCCAGTACTCGCAAGGCATGCGGCAGCGGCTCGGGCTCGCGCAGGCGTTGCTGGGAAATCCGCGCTACCTGATCCTCGACGAACCGACGAACGGACTGGACCCGCAGGGCATCCACGAGCTTCGGGTCCTCCTGCAGAAACTCGCGCGCGAGACGCAGGTGACGATCCTGCTCTCGAGCCATCTGCTCGCCGAAGTCGCGGGACTGTGCAACCGGATCGGCGTCCTGCACGAGGGCCGGCTCCTCGCCGAAGCCGGGACGGAGGATCTACTCCACAACGCGGGAAACGCACACGACCTCGAAACAGACGACGACGCAGCGGCGACGAGCGTACTCCAGGGGTCCGGCGCAACCGTGACCGATGGACCGGTTGGTGGGCTGCGCATCGCGCTCGCAGGCTGCGGCATGGAGCCGAGCGACGTGGTGCGGAAGCTCGTCGAATCTGGTCGCAAGGTGCACCGCTTCGCGCCCGTAGAAGTTTCGCTCGAGGAGATCTACCTCGATTACGCCAGCGGGAACCGGCAAACCGAGCCAGCGACGACTCCGGCGCCAGTCGAGGCCGACCAGTCCAGCGCAAACAAAACCCTGCCGGGTCCTCGCAACGCGTTCGTCGCGACGTCGCGGGTCATGGCGTACGAACTGCGTCGGCTCGCGCGACCCGGGCCGCTGTTCGCCCTGGCCATCCCGGCGTTGCTCGCTCCCTTCGTCGTCTACCGGCGCCACCTCGGCGCCGTGAAGAACGCCGAGGACGTCGCGAGCGGCGGTCCGATCTCGACGACCGACGTCACCGCGTTCGAAGCACTGGGTCGCGGCCTGCAGACGACGCTGCCGCTGCTCGCTCTCATCGTCGCCGGCCTCGCCAGCCAGAGCATCGCCGGGGAGCTGCGCGGGGGCACGCTCCGCAACCTGCTGATCCGGCCCTTCTGCCGATTCGAGATCGTCGCCGGCAAGCTCTGGGTGCTCGCGACGATCGCGCTGCTCGCGTACTTCGTTCTACTCGGTTCCGCAGCTCTCGCCGCCGGCATCGCCTTCGACTACGGAGACCTCGTCGAGATCCTCGCGACCGGCAAGCCGTACGCGCACATGAAGGCGGAGGAGGTGTGGCCCGAGCTCTGGCCAGCCCTCGCATCCCCACTCGCTCCGATCCTCGCGTTCACCGCGCTGGGATTCCTGTGCGGCACCGTGACCCGCAGCGCGACCGGCGCGCTGGTCCTGACTCTCGGCACCATCACCGCTCTCGAACTCTTCCGGGGACTCGCGGGAGCCTGGGGAATCGGTGACCTCTTGCCCGGCCCCTACCTCCCGTCGCCGCTCGCCCCGCAGAGTTCGCACCTCGACAACTTCGTGTTGGTCGCCGGGGGGGTCAGCACGGCGTCTTGGCAGTTCGCATGCGCGGTCCCAACGATCTGGCTGGTGGCCTGCAGCGTGCTCGCCAAGCTGATGATACGTCGCAAGTACGTTCCGTAACTACGTTCGCGGTCGTGGATCCGGTATCGCACGGCCACGGAGTTCGGTGGTATTCCGAGCAGCCGCACGCGCACGAGGCTCTCGACCATGGGTTGGAAGTGCGCGACGATCCACTCGACGGAGGCGTCTTCGCCGGCGACGGCCTGAGGCACGTTGATCGAAGTCTGATCGAGGTCCATGGCTCGCCGATTATCCACGCAAGACGACACCCTGGCGCCCTAGAAAGCGAGCCGGTGGCGGTGTGACCGTCGCTGCCGCCCGCCTTCCACCCTCTTGACAACTCTCGAAGGGAAGACCATCCTGGGAGCCGTGAACCCGACCTTCCATTCATCGACCCTCGACTGGCGTTTTAGCGCTGCGGGACACCGGTATTTCTATACCGGCGCCCGCGCGGGAAGGCAGCGTCCCAGGTCGTAGACGACGAGTTCGACCCGAGACCAGAAGGCCCACCCGCGCATCCCGCGGGCGGGCCTTCTTCGTTTCTCCCACATGTTTCAAGCCATGAATGAACACCACGAGAAGCTCACGGACGCGCGCCGAGAGATCGACCTTCTGGACCAAGATCTGATCCGACTCCTCAAACAGCGGATAGACGCCATCGAAAGAGTCGGCGCTTGCAAGAACGACGAGGATATCCACGTCTTCGACCCGATTCGCGAAGCCGCCGTCGTCCAGGCCTGGTCGACCGCTTCCGAGGAGTCCGGCCTCTCGCCGATCTTCACCAAGAGGATCCTCAAGGAGATCCTCGACCACTCGCGGCGGCGCCAGGAATCGCGAGTTGTGTCCACCGCCACCCGCACGGTCCGTGTCGGGTATCAGGGTACGCGGGCTTCGTACAGCGAGCTGGCTGCCGAGAAGATGTTCTCCGCACGGGACGAGACCTGCCGCGCCATCGGGTACGAGACCTTCGAGTACGTCTTCGACGCACTGGATCGCGGTGACATCGAATACGCACTGGTGCCAGCCGAGAACTCCCTGGTCGGCGGGGTCCACGCTGTCAGCGATCTACTGGTGTCGCGAGAGGTGGCGGTGTTGGACGAGGAGATCTGGTCGATCCGACACTGTCTAGCGATGCTTCCGGGCACTTCGATCGGGAGCCTGCGCGAAGTCCGCTCTCACCCCGTCGCGCTCGGGCAGTGTCGCAAGGCTCTCCGTGAACTGCGGCTCCAGGTGGTCGAGGACTTCGATACCGCCGGCGCTGCGGAAACACTGAAGGCCTCGGGTGATGCTTCGATCGGCGTGATCTGCTCCCGAGAGGCCGCGGATCTGCACGGGCTTCACGTGTACAGCGAGGACGTGACCGACAACCTTCCCAACGAGACTCGTTTCTTGCTGATCGGGTCGCAAGCCGAGGAAATCGTGCGAGGGGTGGCCGTCAAGACCACCATCACGTTCGCCGTCGACGATCGTTGTGGTGCGTTGGCGGACTGCCTCGGCGTGTTCGCGAACCACGCCATCAACCTGACGCGCCTCGAGAGCCGCCCGAATCCTGGGTCACCCTGGGAGTGTCTGTTCCTGGCCGATATCGAGGCGAGTCGCCAGGATCAGAGCGTGCAGGAGGCGCTGCGCGAGATCCGACCGTTCGTCAACTTCGTGCGGGTGCTGGGGACCTACCCCTCGCGGCGCCCCATCGGCGCGCCGACGAGACCTGCGGCGAAGGTTCACGCCCGCCCCATCGACAGGAACGCCACTCCGCGGCCCGCGACTCACGTGCCCGCACCCAACACGCGGTGTGTCTCCGTCGGCGGAGTGCCGATCGGCGGCGAGCAGTTCACCCTGATCCTCGGACCCTGCGCGGTCGAGAGCGAGCAGCAGATCGACGACGCCGCCGCGCTGGTCAAGGCGCACGGCGCTCACTTGATGCGCGGTGGTGCCTTCAAGCCGCGGAGTTCGCCGCACTCATTCCAAGGCCTGGGCTTCGCTGGACTCGAGATGCTGGCCAAGGTCGGCGGCAAGTACGGGATGCCGGTCGTCACCGAGGTGCTTCGATCCGAGGACGTCGCTCGCATCGCGGAGAGAGCCGACATGTTGCAGGTCGGTGCCCGCAACATGCAGAACTTCGCCTTGCTGAAGCAGCTCGGTCAGATTCGCCGACCTGTGCTCCTGAAGCGCGGGATGAGCGCGACCCTCAAGGAATTGTTGCAGGCGGCGGAGTACATCCTCGACGGTGGCAACCAACGGGTGATCCTGTGCGAACGGGGGATTCGCACGTTCGAGACGGCGACGCGCAACACGCTCGACATCAGCGCGGTGCCGGTGCTCAAGAACGAGACCGATCTGCCGGTCATCGTGGACCCGTCCCACGCCGCGGGCGTGCGACATCTCGTGGTCCCGCTGGCCCTGGCTGCGGCGGCGGCGGGTGCCGACGGCTTGATCATCGAAGCGCACCCGAACCCCGAAGAGGCCTTGTGCGACGAGAATCAGGCCCTGACCCCGGTCGAGCTGCGCCAGCTGCTCGACGGACTGGGACCGATATTGACAGCCCAGGGTCGGTCACTGTGATCCCATCAGCAGAGCGGAGACCTAAGGTAGTGACTCCAGGCGCGCTTGCCGGGAAGATCCCCGTCACGACAACGTCACGATGCGTGCCACAGCCACCCTCCTGATCCTCGGTCTCTCCGCCTGCGGTCTCACCCCACTGCCGGAAGAACCGCCACCGCTAAAGGACATGGAGGAACCGATCGCGCTGAAGAAGGAACCCGACGACGAAGCGCGGCGCGAGAAGCTCGCGCTCGGTTCGTTCACCGGTATCCACGTCAAGTCCGCATGGTTCGAAGAGCCCGACGAGCCCGGCCAGAAGCCGGATGCCCTCGCGATCGAGAAGATCGTCGAGAACTCCCCGGCCGCGGCAGCGGATCTGAGGGAGGGCGACCTGCTGATCGCGGTCCGCTTCGGCGGCGGCGGTGAACAGAAACTCAGCTGGCCGTCGCAGTGGCGGAAGCTCGAGACCGACCACGCCGCCGGAACCGTGCTGCGGCTAGTGTTCGATCGCGCCGGAGTCGAGAAGGCCGCGAACCTGACTCTCGTCGCCCGGGTGCGACCGCCGAGTCGGGTCGCCGCCGAGTCGTTTCGCGAAGAGCGCCACGCCGGCATCGTCCTGCGCACTGCCACGGAAGTGGAATCTCGCGCCGCCGGTCTCGGGCCGGGGGGTGGCGCGGTGTTGATCGGAATGGCGGCGAACAGCCCATGGCGCGCCGCCGGTCTGCAGTTCGGCGACTTGATCGTGAAGGTGCAGGACCAACCCGTGGATCATCCACAGCTCCTGCTCGGGGCGATCCGAACAGCGGCGCCGGATTCCGACCTGACGATCGACTACCGGCGAATCACGACGCTCCACACGGTCTCGATCCCGCTCACGTCGAGAGAATCGGATATCACCGAGGTCTCGCTGTTTGGGTTGTTCTCCTACACGGACAGCCGCGACACAACGGAGCTGTCAATCCTGCTCGGGCTAGTGGGATTCGAGAGCACGCCCGCCGCCTGGGAATTCCGACTGCTCTGGCTGTTCTGCATCAAGGGCGGAGACAGCGACATCCTTCAGGAGCTCAAGCGTTGAGACGGATGCGGCATGATGCAGCGACGATCGCCCTGTCCTCGATCTGCCTCGCGCCACTGACAAGCCAGAGAGAGATCGGCAACGTAACGACTGTCCAGGTGCCGAAGGACACAACCGTGCAGCAGGTCTTCTACGAAGACCTCTCCGGGGACGGCCAGCGCGACCTGATCATCGCCGTCCGCGAAAAGGGCAAGGACTACGCCCGCTCGCTCCGCATCCATCTCTCCAAGGGAGGGAAAGTCAACTTCTCCCAGAACCCCGACACGATCGCGCTCGTGCCACGCAGCATCTCCGCGTGCGCGATCGGCGACGTGCACGCTGACGCCGGCGGCGAGGTCATCTGGTTCGGCCCTCGCGGAACCTACGCCTGGCGACCAAACGCGTCCGAGAAGGAACGCGAGGTGAAGCTCCTCGCGAGCGAGTTCCTCTTTCAGTACCCACACCCGAAGACCGTCCACTCCTGGCAGGCCGGAGTGCGGGACCTGAATGGAGACGGCTTCGTGGACATCCTCCTCCCTGAACCCGACGGCTACCGGATCGCGATCCAGACCCGCGATGCAAAGGGCACCGTGTCGTTCTCTACCTCGAAGCTCACGGTCCCCGCCTCGCCACCGCGGAAGCAAGGCGATGGGGCCACGCCCATCCGCGGCTCGAAGAGGGGCAAGGGTTTCGACATCGGTATCACGTTGGGGTTCGACGAGAGCGTCAAGAACGACACGCTCGTGTCGATCTCCGAGTCCATCGCGGCGCCGCAGCTACACGATTGGGACGCCGATGGCGATCTCGACGTAATCGTCAAGCAGAGCGAACGCGTATTCGTGTGGTACCAGCTCGCCACCGGCAAGTTCGCGAGCGCCCCGGACCTCGCACTGCAATTTCCACTCACCGACGAACAGACTCGCCTCGACGCACGCTTCAGCGCGTCCCTCACCGACTTCAACCTCGACAAACGCGTCGACGCGGTGCTCATCGCAAAAGACGGTCGCTCGGACGAACTGCGCTCGCAGATCATGTTCTTTCCGCAGAAGGGCGGCGACGCCCCGCTGTTCACGGATGGCGTGCCCGGTCAACTCCTCATTCTCGCCGGCTTCACTTCGCCGCCGCGGTTCCACGACATCGACGGTGATGGCGATGTCGACCTGCAGATCAGCTCGTGGCGACTCGACGTAATGGACCAGCTCACGTCCGACAAGCAGGTCCTCCCGATCGAAATCTACGTCTACCTCAACACGAAGGGTCGATTCTACAAGCGCCCGAACCTCACGTACAAGGCGACACTCGGCGGCAAGGTCCTCGGCCAGGGCGGCAACAAGCTCTTCCTCCGCTTCCTGGGCGACGTCAGCGGTGACGGCGTGTCAGAACTGCTGGTCCGCGATGAGCCCAAACAGCTGCGACTGTTGCAGGTTCTCGCAAGGAGGGGCTCGCTGACGCTCATCCCCGACCCCATCTGGGAACTCAGCGTGACGGAAGATGCGCGGGTGCAGTACTTCACCGGAGAGACAAAACGCCCGGGCTTCCTCGTCATCGAGTCGAACCAGGTATTGGTGGTGAGCTTTTGATGCGGGCGCTCTCCCTACCGCTCTTGCTCGCGACGCTGACCGCCCAGCAAAAGCCCGTTCTCACGGTCATCGGAACTGCGAATCCTGATTTCGCTGTCGCGGCGGAGAGAGTCCACGACGTGAACGGCGACGGTCGGCAGGAGTTGCTGATCCTCGGCGTGGGAGGCGAGGTCCGCGTGCTGCAACCGGACACGGGGAAGTTCATCGGCGATCTGATACTACCGCACCCGAACCGTTCGCTCGTCGCAGTCGCCCCGCTTCACGGCGACAAGCTCGGCCACCTCATCGTGTTCTCTCCCGACGGCCTCCATGCGTACAAGTGGAAGGACGGAGAGTTCCGAGGCCCGCCTGTCAGGCTGCTGCGGCGTGGGCGCTTCACATTGCGGGTGGGACGCCCGCGGTTCGCGGACATCGCGCAGGACGTGAACGGCGACGGACGATTCGATCTCGTCGTGCCGAACAACACATCGTGCACGTTGTACCTCAACCGACCCGCGGCTTCGTCCGAGGAAGCCATTCCGCGGTTCGTTCGAGCCAGCCGACTCGAACTGCACATCGATTCCTCCGCGAGCACGACCGGCAACTCGCTGGCCTCCCAGCTGGATCACAGCGTCACGATTCCGAACCTGCACACGCTGGACGTCAACGGCGACGAACGGGGCGACCTCGTGGCCGAGGTCGGGCGGCGCCGACACTTCCATCTCCAGCGCGAGAATGGCGCCTTTCCCGCCAAGCCCGATGTCGTCCTGGACCTGAAACGCTTTCGCGACACGACACCCAAAGCGGAACTCGAGTTCGGCAAGACACTCGCGCAGGACCACGCCCAGTTCCACAGTCGGGACCTCGACGGCGACGGGATCCTGGACTACGTGATCGCGCACCGGCGAAAGGTATGGATCTACCACGGCACTTCGAAGAGTCCGCAGTTCGATGACCCGTCGAAGATCCTCATCCTCGCGGAGGACGTGTCATTCCTGCTGCTGATCCACCTCGACGACGACGGGTTTCCTGACCTCCTGGCGTTCAAGATGCAGGTCCCGACCCTCGCGACGCTGTTCTTCGGACTCTTCGGCAACTGGGACATCAAGATCCGATCGGTCGGCTACGCGAACGAAGGCGGCAAGACCTTCGCCAGGAAACCGAAGTGGCGCAGCGAGACGACGATCCGTGCCCCATCGATCTTGAGTCTGATCAGCAATCCCGAGTCTCTCGTGAAGCGATTCACCGACGTGGGCCGCAAGTTCCGCCACGTGGTGACCGCGGATCTCGACGGCAACGGCAAGACCGACGTGCTGATGCAAACCGAGGACAAGAAGACCCTCCAGTTCTGGCTGATGGACGCGGGCGATGCCGACGACAAGACCGCCGGAGACAAACAGGTGCGCGAGATCCTGTTCCAGGACAAGAACCAGGTCTGGGACGTGGATCGCATCCTCATATTCCTTCAGTCCATGGCCGACGACCGCACGGCTCGACTGACGAGCGGAAGACCCGAATCCGGAAGCATCGCATTGCGGGACCCGGAGAAGTACCGTCTGGACTTCGCCGCGGCCGCCGATCTCGACGGCGACGGTCGCCGCGAAATCGTCTTGCACTATCTGGGTCTCACCTTTCCTACGCGCTCGATCATCGAGATCCTTCGCCTGCGCAAACAGTGACCCAGCCCCCTGCGTTCTGATACCGACCTACAACAACCCACGAACCCTCGCCGATGTGATGCGCGGGTCCGCGGGTCACGGACCGGTCCTCGTCGTCGACGACGGTTCCACCGACGCGACGGCAGAAATGTCGCATCCACGAAGGGCATGACCGGCCACGAGTGCTGGATGGCTGGCGCATCCGCGCTGATCGAGCGAGGCAAGGAGTTGGGCGTCGAGCACCAATTCAAACAGCTCGCGACGGACTTCGAGTGCGAAAAGCGCCGGGTGCTGTCCTTGCGCACCGAGAAAGGAGACGTGTTCGCCGCGGACCAGTTCATCGCGGCCTGCCATCCCAAACCGATCCTGCGGTTACGAGGCGTTCAAGGCGAGCATCGCCGAGCGCATGATCCGCATGATCACGAAGCGCGCGCCGGAGCTTCCCGATCACATCGACCAGGTCTACTCGAGCACCCCGGTATCCGACATGTGGTACACGCACAACGAACACGGAGGCGTGTTCGGGATCAGCCACACGGGGGCCAGCAGGGCATGAACCGCCCGATGATCCGCATGCGCCTGAAGAACCTCTTCTTCACCGGCCACTCGATCACGATTCCAGGCATCTGCGGCACTTTCAGCACCGCGTTCGACAGCTGCGACGCCATCCGCGACGACGACGCGCTGTTCGACCAGGTCGCGACTTAGGGAGAGCACGGGATCCCTTCGACAGGTGGTTTTCGGCGGTCCGTGGATCGGCAGGACCACGGGCACTAGCGCCGTCAGCTACATGGGCCTAGCCTGAAGCCGCTCGACCTGTACCCCCATGCTGTCGCGCTTCGCCAGTACCTTGATCCTCGGTTCAACCCTCTTCGGGCAGAGCTACGTCACCATGCCGGCGGGATATCTCACGATCGAAGCGCCGGGCTACAGCATCTACTTCGGAGCGCGGCCTTCGATGCGGTGCCAGTTCTTCAACGCCGAGTACAGCGGCAGCGCGAAGACGTTCAAGGAAGTGTCGTGCCGGCGTGACGGCGCTCGGGATGCATCTCCCTACCACTTCGCCGGCCGTTCCTGGAAGGACCTGCGACTGACCATGGCGGAGGGCAGCTACGCCAACGCGAGTTCGACGTTCAGCTCCAACCTGCAGAACCGCGTCAGCCAGGTGTTCAGCGGATCGGTGACGTGGCCGGACCACTCGAGCGGCGGCCCGACATCACAGCCCCACACGTGGGCGAACGACGTGAGGTTCCCCTTCAAGACCCCGTGGACCTACTCCGGCGGCAAGGACGTGACCCTCGACTTCCAATTCTCCGGCGGAACGCTGGCGAACCAACAGTCTTGGACCACCTACCGCCCCTACTACGTCGACGGTGTCCACGTCACGACGCGTGCGGGTGGAAGCTCAACGAACTTCGGCACGAACAACTGCGCGAATGCTCCCTACACCAACGCGCCGTTCTGCGTGCCGATAGCGCATACGTACGCGAAGAACACCGGCAACCCAGGCACCGCGAACAAGTTCCACTTTCAGTGGTGGCTCGGTCGGTACCCGACGAACGCCCCGACCGTCGTGACGCTGAGCCTCTTCGGCAACTTGTCCGGCTCGAACATCAACAACCCCTGCCAAAACTACTTCGTCGGCCCCGGGATCGCACTATTCGGTCGGACACCGAACGACAACTCGAAGGCCTTCTTCCTACCGAGTTCTCCGTTCACCGAGAACTATGTGTCCACCGCCGTGGGGATCAAGATCTGGACACAGGCTGCTTTCCAACATCCGACGCGGAATCGTCTCGAACTCACGCGCGGCGGACTCACGACCATCGTGGCGCAACCAACGCCACCTTCCGGGGCCGCGTGGATGTTCGCAACCTTCGCGGCGAGCTCTGTCGGCGGACGAATCAGCTCGGAGTACCTTCCGCTCCTTCGGCTCCAAAGGTAGCGGGCTAGCAGCAGACAGAGAGGAATCTCGTGCCACGGAGTTGATCGAATCCGCGTTCGCGGTTCCACTCCACGAACATGCTCAGGGCCCACCGCCACTTCTCGCGTCTCATTCTATTGACTACGACAGCGGTTTTCTCGGCGGTCGCGACCGGAACCGCGCAGCAGTCCGTCCAGACTCGAAAGTCCAAACCAGACCCGTTCGACGGCATGGACAGAAACGGGCGGATCCCGAAGAAGTCCCTGCCCGAACACATCAAGCACCCCGATCGATGGCGCTACTTTCCGGAAGGCCGCCTGGTCCCGGGGAACATGTTCGAGCGCTTCCTGATCAGCAGCTTCTTCAGCCCGATCATCTTTCGCGAAGAAGACATTGGAACCGGTGGCGGGATCGCGATCACGGACGTCGACTTTCGCAACAAGCGGCGACAGGAGTTCGCGAACATCGTCGTGACCTATTCCGCCGAGGGGCAGCAGACGTATCGAATGAACTGGCGGCGATGGACGAATCACATCGAGTTGCCGGGAGGGGGCGTAGCGCAGGACGAGCGCAGCTTCATGCACTTCAACGGCGGCTACAACAAATCGCTGACCACGCGGTTCTACGGGTTCGGGCCGAATCGGACAAAGGCCGCCGAATCGAACTACACCCGGGAGCATTCGTCAGTTGAGTTCTACTACCAATTCACCGAACCAGATCCGGCAGACAATCTGGTGCTCCACATCGGCGCAGCGCTCGAACACAACAACCTGTCGCGTGGACACGTGAGCAATGTGGCGAATACTGGGACGGCGTACACGTCGGCTTTCAACGCCGGGGAGGACCACGACATGCTGTGGGTGGACCTCCACGCCCGGTACGACACCCGCGACAGCCTCCACAACCCCTACTCTGGTTGGTACGTGGGACTCTCCGCGCAAACCGCAATCCTCCAGACCGGCGGCGACGTGGGCGCTGTGTTCAGCGGCGTCGCGAGCAAGGTGTTCGAAGTGCCACCGCTCCTGCACGACGGTGGTGACGACAAGGAGGAGAACCCGCCGACGGACACGTTCGCGATCGGGGCCGCGGCGTCGGTGACGACCGGGAAGATCCCCTTCTACTCGCTGCCATCCCTCGGCGGTTCGCGGACGCTGCGCGGCTACATCAACAACCGGTGGACGGATCGAGCCGCCTGGCATGCGTCAGCGGAGTACCGTTTCTGGTTCATGCCCCGCGGATTCTCGGTGACGGATTGGGTCCGCATCGAACGCGTCGGCGCCGCGGTATTCTACGAGGTGGGCAACGTGGCTCCGTCCTTCGACGGGCTCTTCGACCACAAGGCGAAGAACAGCTACGGGATGAGTCTACGGTTCAGCCTCGAGCGCACGGCTTTGTTCCGCGTCGACTACGGCATCTCGAATGAAGCCACGAACCTCTCGATCGGGTACGGACTGACCTTCTAGCTCGTCTGTGTCAGCGACCTCTGGGGTTGGGGTCTGCCATGCGCAGACCGAGCGCGGTGGCGCGATGTGCCTCCGCGATCTTCTTGTGGCCCATCTGTTCGTTCATGTTCGCCACGTACATGTGCAGGTTGTGCAGCTTCGCACGCAGGTTGCTGTCCTCGGGTTTCATCTCCAGGAGTCTCCCCCAACTCCTGACAGCAATCCCATAGATCGGTCTCGGATCCTTCTCGAGAGTCACGCGCGCGAGGCCCTGCATCAACGTTCCCAGGTCGAGGCGTGGCGTGTGGTACTTCGGGCTCAGACCGATGCTCTTCTCGAAGTGCTCCTTCGCCATGGTCACGTACGGCATGACCGTGTCGCGAAGTCTCACGACCTCCGCAGGAGGCGCCTTGCCGACGATTTGTATCGCCGGCCAAAGCGACCACGTCTTCGCGATCATGTCGGCGACCATGCAATGCGCGTACGCCTCGGGCGTCGCTTCCAGAGCGAGGATAGGATGCAGTCTCTTGGTTTTTCGATACGAATCGAAGCCGCGCTGCCACTCCTCGCGGACGACGTAGATCGCCGCGAGGTTGTTATGCGCAAACCAGCCGTCTGGGTTGTCGTCGAGGATGCTGTTGTAGAGGACCTCCTTGTTTTCGTACTTGTGGGTCTGGCTCCAGGTTCGTGCGCCGTAGAGCCCCAACACGATGACAGTCGCCGCCATGCCGATCCGCGCGGGAACCCTGGCTGCGAGCCACGCGCACACGAGGACGATGATCCCGACGGATGCGTGGTACTGGAAGTGATCCGCGACGAACGAGTAGCGGAACGGATAGACGTCGACGAACCCGATCGCCGGAAACAGCGTCCCGCCAAACATAAGCACAGCCGCCAACGGGCCGCGAACTCCCTTCTTCCAGGCGATGAAGACCAACGCTCCGACGAGCAGCAAGACCGCTGCCGGAAACGCGAACTGCCACGCCTCGCCGGCGTCGACCACCCACCGTTCGTAGATGAACGTCAACTCGGCTGGCCAGATCAGCTTGGAGAAGTAGAACCACGGAACACGCCCGGCGATGAGGCACCTCTCGAGGAGAGTCTGATCCCACTCGGGACCGTGAGCCCCCACCTTCACGTCTTCGATGTGGCTGGTGTAGATGCCGTACGCCACGCCGAGAACGATGAACGGCAAGAGCGCGACGATGTCCGCCTTCTCGAGCCGGCCCCGCTTCCACCAGATGATCAGCAGGATCGTGAACGGGAGCGAAAACGTGACGGACTTGCTCGTCAGCGCACACGCGAACAGCCCAAACGCGATCCACCACAACTTCCCTCGCCCGCCGTGTCCGGGGTCCGCATCGGCAAGCCCCGCGTACCGCAGATAGATCTTCAGCGCGCCCAGGTAGAAGACCATCGACAAGACGTTCTTGCGCTCGGTGATCCACGCAACGGATTCCACCATCACGGGATGAAGAGCAAACACGCCCGCGATCAGTATTGCGCCGGGAAGTCCCAGTCGCCGCACAACCGTGAACAACATCCACGCTGAGGTCAGGTGCAGGATCAGATTGACGAGGTGGTAGCCAAACGGCTCGAGCCCCCACAGGTGGAATTCGATCCAGAACGTCGTGTGAACCAACGGATACCACTGCGGGATCGCGATCTCGGGCGTGTGTTGGAACCAGATATCGAACAGTCCACCGGCGGAGGTCAGCGTCTCGTTCAGTTCGACGTACGCGTCATCGTCCCAAATGAACCCCGCCTTCAGCGCCGGAATGTAGGCCACGATCGCGGCGAGTCCGATCAACGCGAGCAGGATGGTCGTCTTCTGGCGGTTGTCTTGCATCGAGCGTTGGGCGCTGGTTTGGTAAGCGTGTACAAGATGCTCTGCCCTGGCAGCAAAAAAACATGAAGTCTTCCAAGCTCCACCTGCTGACCTGCAGCCTCCTGACGCTGCTCCTCATTTCCTGCTCCGAGGACAACCGAGCTGATCACGCGGCCCAGTATCCACCGAACACTTCGCAGAAGGCCGACACGAAGTTTCTGCGGTTCACCGACGAGAGTCGGGGCGAAGGCGTGATGGAAGCAGCGATCGCCACCTACGACGGCAAGAATGGCGAGAAGGTGGAATTGATCAGCGCCGTACACGTCGCGGACACCGCCTACTACGAGCGGCTCGAGAAGCTCTTCGCCGGCTACGACTCCGTTCTCTATGAGCTGATCAAGGCCAAGGGAGTGAAACCTCCGGAAAAGGGTCGCCGTAAACGTGGGGAATCCGGCGGCATGGTCTCCTGGTTTCAACGCTACATGCGCGACACTCTGCAACTGGACTTCGAGCTCGAAGCGATCGACTACCGCGCGAAGAACTTCGTCCACGCCGACCTCGACGCGGAGACGTTCCAGAGATTGAGCGAAGAACGCGGGGAGACCATCGTGCAACTGATGCTGAAACTCGCGCTCGCGGAGTTCAAGATCAGCAAAGAGGGAAAGTCGAAGACGGACCAGAACATTGGACTGAAGCTGATCGCCGCCTTGTTCATGCCCGACAGTGCGCGCGCGCTCAAGTATCTGTTCGCGCAGCAACTCGAGAACATGGAATCGCTCATGGCAGGCCTCGGCGAAGGTCCCGACGGCAAGGGCTCGGTCCTGCTCACGGAACGCAACAAGAAGTGCATGAGCGTACTCCGAGAGCGGCTGAAGCGAGGCGACAAGAACATCGGCGTGTTCTACGGCGGCGCCCACATGGCCGACCTGGAGAAGCGGATCTTCAAAGAGATCGGGTTCCGACGCACTGGCGTGCGCTGGGAGCAAGCCTGGGTCGTCCGTCGGGCCGAGCAGACGCCAGCCAAGAAGCCGGCGAAGAAATAGAGCGCCTACTTCAGAGTGAGGCTGACCGGGCAGTGATCCGACCCTCGGACATCGGTCAGGATCTCCGCCGATTCGACTCTCGGATACAGCTCTTCGTCGACGCAGAAATAGTCCAGCCGCCAGCCAATGTTCTTGTCGCGGGCCGAAAACCGGTAGCTCCACCACGAGTAGACGTCGGCGAGCTCAGGGTTGTGTCGACGCCATGTATCGACGTAGCCGGACTCGAGGAACTCTGTCATCCACTCCCGTTCGGCGGGCAGGTAGCCGGGATTCTTCTCGTTCTGCTTCGGTCGCGCGATGTCGATCGGCGCGTGCGCGACGTTGTAGTCACCGCCGAGCGCGACGTGATAGCCCTTCTCGCGGAGACCAGCGAGATGCGCGCACAACGCCGCGCTGAACTTCAATCGAAAGTCGATTCGCCGTCCTTGGGCCTGGCTGTTCGGGAAGTACGCCGACAGGACGACCACGTCGCCGAAACGCGCGCCGAGAAGGCGCCCCTCGTCGTCGAACTCCGATTCGCCGAGCCCTTCGACCCACTCGTCGGGTTCCGACTTGATGTACATCGCGACGCCGCTGTATCCCTTTCGGCGCGCGGCGTGCACGCGCAGCTGATACCCGGGCACGTCCACCAACGCGTCCGGCAGATTCTCGAGCGCAGCCTTCGTCTCCTGCACGAGAAGCACATCAGGGGATTCGGCCTCCAAGAGCGGCAGGAACAGGTCTTTGCCGTGCACCGCCCGGAGGCCGTTGACGTTCCAGGAGATCAGTTTCATATGCCGCACCATCGCAACACGGATCTGGCTCCAAGTCCAATCGCGAACGTCGCCGCCGAACCGACGAGCACGAACCACGGCCACGCCAGTGAGAACGACGGCCAGATCGCCGGCGCGCCGAATTCGACGAAAGTCACGACAACGAGACCCCCGACAAGGCCAGTGATTGCCGCGCGTGAATCCGCGGTGACCGTCGCCAGGAAGAACACGCCCAGGATGATCCCCGTCGTGAAGCCCTGGATGTGCAGCACCATGCTGACGATCGGCGTCCCTACGACTTGTCCGCCGATTCCAACCGCGATCTGCGCGACGCCGAAGACGACGGTGAACGAGCGCGCCAGGCGCAGGCGGAGAGCATCCTTCGTCTCCCGTTCGGGCAAGACGTAGACGTCGTTGACGATCGCGGTAGCCGTGGAGTTGAGCGAACTCGACAACGTCGACATCGCCGCAGAGAACACCGCACCGAGAACCAGGCCGAGTACGCCGATCGGGAGGTGCGACACGATGAAGGTGGCGAACACCCGGTCCGGTTTGTCGAAGGTCTGTGGGTTCTGCTGATAGAACGCGTACAGCGCCACGCCGACGACCAGGAAGAACGCGAACTGCAACAAGACAACGGGCCCGCTCCACGCCAGCGCCTTCCTGGCGTCGCGGAGATTTCGGGCGCAGAGATAGCGCTGCACCATCATCTGGTCGACCCCGTGCGTGCCGACCGCGAACACTGCGCCACCGATCAGCCCCGTCCAGAACAGGTAGGGTTGAGAGAAGTTGAAGTCGAAGTTGAACACGCGCAGTTTGTCCGTCTGCGTGGCCAGTTCGTTGACGGTCCCAAAGCCCCCGTCGATCTCCCCGATCAGTATGCAGAACGCGATCACCGCCCCGCCCATGTAGACCACGAACTGCACGAGATCCGTCCAGAGCACGGCGCGCATCCCGCCGACGAACGTGTACAGGAT
>CAYYAQ010000026.1:39835-43233 GCA_964469555.1 uncultured candidatus Brocadiaceae bacterium
GGATCGTCGCGACCCCCAGACAGATCACGGCTATCTCGATGTCGATCGAAAAGACACGTTCGAGGACGATCGCGCTCAGGAACAACCGGAGCCCATCGCCGAGCGTGCGTGTCACGATAAACAGCAAGCTCGCGAACCGCTTCACCTGGCCGCCAAAGCGCACGTGCAACACTTCGTAGGCGGTAAACATCTCGCCCTTGAAGTAGCGCGGCAACAGGACCATGCAGACCAGCAGACGTCCGACGATGTAGCCGAGCGGCAGTTGGAGAAACGTCAGATCCGTCGCCCATGCCAGTCCCGGAATGCTGAGAAACGTCACCGTGCTCGTCTCGGTCGCGACGATCGAGAACAGGATGACCCACCACGGGAAGTTCCGCGAGCCGACCATGAAGTCAGCAGCGGTCTTCTGATTCCGCCCCATCCACAGGCCGAACGCCACGACCCCAAAGAGGTAGACGGTGAGAATGGTGAGATCGAGACCGGAGATGTTCACGCGGCTACGTGTGTACCGAATCGTGGCCGTCTACACCATGACGGTCACGACAAGGACGCCGTGACCGTCAAATCGTTGACAGACCTAAGCGGTGATCCGGTCTTCCGCGTTGAGCGGCGAGATGTTTTCCATCTGTGCCAGCACTTCCATATCCCGCTTCACGCCGCGGAGAATGTCGATGTCTACCGTCTGCGCCGCGTCGGTGTAGCTCCGGTCGGGGTGAACATGCGCCTCGATAAGGAGACCCTGCGCTCCAGCAGCCAGCCCAGCGCGCGCCATCACTCGGACTCGGTCGCGGTGGCCCACGCCGTGGGACGGATCGACGAGCACCGGCAGATGCGAGAGCTTGCGCACCAACGGCACGACGTTGAGATCGAGGGTGTTGCGCGCATGGTCGCTGAACGTGCGGATACCCCGCTCGCACAGGATGACCTGGTGATTCCCTCCCGCCAACAGATACTCGGCGGCCATCAACCACTCCTGAAGCGTCGAGGACATCCCGCGCTTGAGAAGAACCGGACGACCCACCTGTGCCAGGCGCTTCAGCAGAGAGAAGTTCTGCATGTTGCGCGTGCCAACCTGCAAAACGTCCACGTAGGGCAGCATCGCGTCGACCGATTCCGGATCGAGCACTTCCGAGACGATCGGGAGCCCGGTCTCGTCGCGCACGACCTGCAACGTCTGGAGCGCCTCGAGTCCGAGTCCCTGGAACTCGTACGGGTTCGTGCGCGGCTTGAACGCTCCGGCCCGGAACATGTTCGCGCCCGCCGCCTTGACCGCCTGGGCCACTTCGAGTGTACGAGCTTCGGTCTCGACGCTGCACGGGCCAGCGATGATCACCGGAGTCGGTCCGCCGATCTCCGCGTCGCCGACCTTCACGATCGTGTCCTCGTCATGCACCTCTCGACTGACCAGCTTGTAGGGCTTCGTCACCGAGATGCACTCGAGCACTCCCGGTAAGTACGCGAGATCGGTTGGCGGAATCGGGCTCTTGTTCCCGGTCACGCAGATCGCGGTACGACTTCGACCGGGCACTGGCAGAGGAACGAATCCCATTCGACGGATGGCGGCTTCAACTGCGGTGCATTGCTCCGCAGTACTGTTCTTCTCCATGATCACGAGCATCGTGCTTCTCCTTGGTCGTCGTTGACCTGGATGATTGAAGGGGTGAAGACTCCGGCGAGCGGTGTGATCGCCGCTCGGAAACTGCTGACGACCCTCTCGCCGTCGATGTGGTCCGCGTCGTCGATCGCTGCCTCGATACTGCGCGCCAGATGACTGCCGACGACTGCGATCCTGGCGCCGGCTTCGAACGCGGACGCGACCTGCTCGGGCGTCGAGATGCCAAAGCCGAGGCACACGGGATTCTGCACCTCGGAGGCGACGCGCCGGAGGAGGTCGCCCGATCCATCGGTTTCCGCGGAAGTCTTGCCTGTGACCCCCTGGTAGCCGGCGAGGTAGAGGAAGCCTGTCGACGTCGCATCCAACTCCGCGAGTCTCGCTGAGTCAGTCAGTGGTCCGACGAGGGAGACATGACCGAGACCCGTGGCCGCTGCGGCCTCCCTCAGCGAACCCGACTCCTCGAGTGGAATATCAGGAACGAGCAACGTCGAAGCGCCCGCGTGCACAGCCGCGGCGCAGAACTCCTCGTAGCCGCGGGCGTGGACGAGGTTGCCGTAGACCAGGAGATGCAACGGGATCTGCGGTCGTGCCTCGTGCACGCGCCCGAGAATCTCGAACGCCTTGTCGGTGGACACGCCCGCCGCCCGCGCGCGGAGGCAGCTGCGCTGGATCACCGGTCCATCCGCGCACGGATCGCTGAACGGAATGCCCAACTCGAGCATCGTCGCGCCGGCGTCCACCGCGGCGATGGCGAGCTCGACCGAGAGCTCGGGCATCGGATCCCCGAGCATGAGGAACGCACTCAAGTGGTGGCGTTGGTCGCGTAGGCTTCGTTCGAATGCGTGCAGAGTCATTCTTCTTTCCTCTGGAAGTAGGTGTCGAGGTCCTTGTCACCCCGTCCCGAGACGTTGACGAGCACGCGTGCACCTTCGGGAAGATGGCCAGCTTCTACGGCCTGCGACGCAAATGCCAGGGCGTGCGCGGACTCGAATGCCGGAATAATGCCCTCGCGCTGGCTCAACTCTTCGAACGCGGCGATCGCCGCATCGTCCGTGACGGCGACGTACACCGCGCGCCCGGAGTCCTTGAGGAAGGCGTGCTCCGGACCGACGCCCGGATAGTCGAGTCCGGCGGCAACGCTGTGACTCTCGCCGATCTGCCCGTCCTCGTCTTGCATCACATAGGTCCGCGCGCCGTGCAACAACCCGATCGTACCGGCCACGAGTGTGGCGCCGTGGTGACCGGTGTCGACACCGCGCCCGGCGGGCTCGACGCCAAACAACTTCACTTCACTCTCCCCGACGAATCCCTGGAAGATCCCGATCGCGTTGCTTCCGCCGCCGACACACGCGACAACCGCGTCGGGACTCCCACCGACTTGATCGCTCCACTGCTCTCGCGCCTCGCGCCCGATCACGGACTGCAGCTCCTTCACCAGTCGCGGGAACGGATCCGGACCGCACACCGTTCCGAGAAGGTAGTGAGTGTCTTCGACACTCGACGCCCAGTCACGCAACGCCTCGTTGATCGCATCCTTCAGAGTGGCTGAACCCGACTCGACCGACACAACCTGGGCGCCGAGAAGACGCATGCGCTCCACGTTTACGTGCTGCCGCTCGACATCGCGCGACCCCATGTAGATCGTCGCGGGCATGCCGAGCCGCGCGGCGACGAGCGCCGTCGCGACGCCGTGTTGTCCCGCCCCGGTCTCGGCGATCAGTCTCTTCTTGCCCATGAACTGCGCGAGCAAACCCTGCCCGACGACGTTGTTCGTCTTGTGACC
>CAYYAQ010000027.1:0-41907 GCA_964469555.1 uncultured candidatus Brocadiaceae bacterium
GCGGTCGCCGTCGCGGATCTTCGCGAGCGCCGTCGATTCGGGTCGGTTGAAGTACGACTCCGTGACGACGTCGCCCCTGACGGTGATCTCGCCGATCTCGAGGGTCGGCAGCGGGAGCGCCGCCGTGAAGTTCTCGATCGGACGGTCGTCGATGGGAATGATCGCGATGTCCACTCCTGGTAGCGGGTGGCCGACGCACACGCCGCGGCCAGCTTCGGTCTGCTCGCGCGTCTCCGCGAGGATCGAACTCGAACCGATGGATGAAACCGGCAACGCCTCCGTCGCGCCGTACGGCGTGAAGATCTCGACGCCATCCGGCAGGAATCGACCGAGGCATTCCAGGGACGCGGGAGTGGCGGGGGCGCCCGCCGAGAGCACGCGCTTGACGGACTGCAGTCGCGTGCCCGTGGCTTCGCAGTGGAGGCCCAAGAGTCTCACGAGCGCCGGTGACGCGAAGACGTTCGTGCAGGAGAAGTCGTCGATCGCTCGCGCCAGGTCGCGGGGATTCGCGGACGCCGGACGGCTGGCGTCCATGAGCGGGACGACCGACGCCATGCCGAGAGCCGGGCCGAACAGGGCGAAGAGTGGAAATGTCGAGAGATCGACTTCGCCGGGCTCGATGCCGTAGACCTCGCGCAAGAGTCGCACCTGCGCTTGAAATGTCTCGTGCGTGTAGACCACTCCCTTGGGCACGCCGGTGCTCCCGCTCGTGAACAGGATCGCGGCTGTCTCGCCTGGCTCGGGGAAGGCGACGGGGAGCGCTGAGGTGTCTGACACAAGCTTCATCGCCTTGGCGAAGCTGTGGTCGGCGGGAAACATGCGCGGGCCGACGACGACCGAAGTTTGGAGTGTCTGCTTGGCCCACCCGAACAGTCGCCGCGCAATCTGCGCCTTGGGGATGCCGATGAACGCGGTGGGTCGGGCTTCGGCGAGGCATATGCCGAGGTTCTTCGTGCCCATGCCCGGGTCGACCATCACCGGGATCGCGCCGAGCCTGAAGAGGGCGAACGTGATCGCGAAGAACTCGACGCTCGGCTTCACCATCAAAACGGTGCGCGTACCCTTCGTGACGCCCAATCCGCGCAGCGCATGCGCGGCTCGGTCGCAGAGGGCGTCCAGTTCGGCGCAGGTCAGGCGAGTGTAGCTTCCGTTCGCATTCGCGACTGCTACGGCGAGACTCTCGGGCTGGCTCTGCGCGACGCGTGCCAGGTGCGAGGCGATGTTGGTCAACTCGGCCACGGCAGTGGTCATCCAGCCTCCACCTCGACGTGGTGTTTGGCGAGGAACGCGCGGACCAGCGGTTTGATTTCGTCTCCCGCGTCTTCGAGTACGTAGTGACCGGCGTCTGCGAAGCGGTGGACCTCGGCATTGGGGAAGTGCTGCACCCACTGATCGAGGAAGTGGTGGTCGAAGACGAAGTCGCGCATGCCCCAGCAGAAGAGCATCGGCTTGTCCTTCAGCAGGTGTAGACGACTCTCGGTTCCGGTCACGACATCCCACGCCTGGTCGCCGGGCTGCAGCGGGATGTCCTGCACGAAGCGATGGACGGCGATTCGATTCTGCCAGCTGTCGTACGGTTCGAGGAAGCCTGCCGCGACCTCCTTGCGCATCGGACCACGGGTCACGCAGTGCTTGACCGCGCCGCGTGAGAACGCACTGAATCCCCGCACCAGAAGGGCGCCCAATCCGGGTGTGCGGGCGATGTTGAGCGTGAACGGCATGGACTTTTCTTCCGGCAGGTGGAAGGCGCCCGTGTTCATCACGACCATGCGCGCGACGCGATCGGGATTTTGTGCGGCCCAGGTCGTGCCGATCATCCCGCCCCAGTCGTGGACCACGAGCGTCACGCGCTCGAGCCCGAGGTGTTCGATTAATCGATCGAGGTCTGCGACGCGCCGGGCGAGCGTGTAGTCGTAGGCGCTGTCGTCGGGCTTGTCCGAGCGACCGCAACCGATGTGGTCGGGGACGATGCACCGGTAGTCACCGGAGAGGTCCTGGACGAGGTTGCGGTAGAGGTATGACCACGACGGATTGCCGTGCACCATCACCAGCGGTTCGCCGCTCCCTTCGTCGATGTAGTGATACTTCAGCCCCTCGAGGTCGAGGTAGTTCGCGGCGAACGGATACTCGAACGTCACCACTCGACTCCGAGCATCATGCAGTTGAGGCCGCTGCCGATCCCGAGGAACCCCACGCGATGCCCGGCCTTGAGGAATTCGCGTTCCGTCGCGAGGGCGGTCGCGAGGGGAAGCGCGACGGTGCCGGTATTGCCGAGGAACTCGAACGCGACGAAGTCCCTTTCCTTCGGGAGGTCGAGCATCTGGAGGATCGTGTCGCGGTGGCCCGCGCCCACCTGGTGGCACACGGTCCGGTCGACGCCGG
The DNA here is from genome assembly GCA_964469555.1 of uncultured candidatus Brocadiaceae bacterium. Taxonomy (GTDB): domain Bacteria; phylum Planctomycetota; class UBA1135; order UBA1135; family UBA2386; genus CAYYAQ01. Next base: position 2,383 of record CAYYAQ010000027.1, read on the forward strand.
ACCAACCGAGTTCCTCGAGAAAGGCGACCCACGTGCGCTTGCCGAGTTCCACGCCGTGCTCGAGGACGGCGATCGAATCGGTGGTCATGAATTGCCGGTACGTGATCTCACCGCCGGCACCCGGAGTCTCCGCGAGCTTCGGGCCGGGGCGTTCCTCCATTCCCCAACGACAGAGCATGTGATGGCGCGGGTCGGCCATGGTCACGCCGCCGACCAGTCGCGGCTGGCGCCCCGCGCCAAACGTCCCGTCCGTGAGGATGATCGCCGCCGCGGCGGAACCGCCGGTCATCGTCGCGAGCGCGGTCTTGAAGATCTCCATGTCGCGTTCGCGCAGCATGCGATCGATCATCACGTCGACGATCTCACGCGCGGATTCGCAGCTGACGATCATGCCCGCCCGCATCTGGCCGAGTTCGATGCGGTTCGCGATCTCCATCATGCCGTTCAGCATGCCGAGGCACGCGTTGCTCACGTCGTAAACGGTGGCGTTCGGGTTGATCGCGTGGCCGGCCTTCGCGAGGGCCGCCGCGACGTGGCACGCGGTCGCAGGCTCGAAACCTTCGCGGCACACGCCGGCGTAGAGGAGCATCTCGATCGCGTCGCTCGGCACGACCGAATCGGAAAGGGCGTTGACCGCAGCGAGGGTCGCACCCTTCGACACCTTGAAACCTGGCTCCCAGAAGCGTCGTTCGGTGATGCCGGTCATCAGTTCGATTTGACCGGGCTGGATGCGAAGCGCGCCGTAGAGCGGGGCGAGGCGCTCTTCGATCTCGGCCGACGTCACGACCTCGGGAGCGAGTTCGTAGCCGATCTTGTCAAGACAGACGCGTTGGTATTTCACTGGGATGGACGGGCCGAAAGGGCGAAGTCCCGCATCTCGTAGATGGTAAGGCCGTCGACACACAAGAACCCGTCTGCGATGAGGGTCTGGCGTTCGTCGTCGACGGAAGTGACGGTCGCTTGCACCTCGACGAGGGTGTTCGTGGGGATGACCTGACCGCGGTAGATCCAGCGGTGACGGTGGCCGATGGGCATGGTCGCGAACACCGCATCGGGCCCCAGATCCCAGCGCGACACGGCGACGACCTTGAGGAGTTGCAGCATCGCTTCGAGCCCCAGCGAACCTGGCCAAACAGGATCCTGGTGGAAGTGCGCGGCGAAGAACCACATCGACGGGTCGACCTCGATCGAACCCGTCACGAAGCCGAGGTTTTTTGGGCCTCCGTCCAGGATGAGCGAATCGATCCGGTCGACCATCCGCATCGTGTCATCCGAGAAAGGCGCCAAGCGGGGGACCTCGAGAGCGCGACCGCGAGCGGTCTCACCCGCGGAGGGTTCGTAGAGGGTGGCTTCGCGGACGCCGATTTGCTCGGCGAGCGCACGATACGAGAAGAAACCAAAGTACGTCGTCCCGTCGTAGACCACGGCCCCGGCGCGATTCGTCATCTCGTAGCGGTAGTGTTGGATCACCATGCCGCCGGAGTGGGCAACTTGGGTCAGTTCGACGTGCGTCGTCAACGTGTCGTCGCCCGCCACGACGGCAGCGTGCTGCGTGGACTCGCCGCCGAGGTTGCGGAACTTCAGGTCTTCGTCGGAGCTGAGTGCCGACCCGACGTACGCGGCGAGCCATCCGCAGGGTTGCAACGCCATCTCGAGCAGGACAGCGAACGGGATCTCGTGTTGTCGGTTGCTCGCGAAGTACCACTGATCCGCCGTTACCTCGACTTGCGCGGTGCACTTCGCACCCGCGGTCATTTCGAACGGCGTGCCCTGGACATCGATGATCCGGTCCAGGAACTGGAATGGTGGTCGCGGCAGCCGCGCGATCACTCGTTCGTGGTCGAATACGCGATAGGGCTCGCCGAACGCGTCGGACGGATTGCCGTCGGAGAACGCGAGGATCTTGTCGTAGTCGTACAGGACTCGGGCAGTGCTGGCGGTGCCGCGGTTTGCCCAGGTCGCGATCAGGACATCGCGGGTCACGCCGGTGAGACGCACGGACATCTCGGTGATCTCGACCACCGGCTTGCCGTCCGCGTACATCAGCGCGTCGACGATCGCGAACGGCTCGGGCTCGTATCCGAGTTGCTTGATCGAGACCTCGTACGTCACGAGCTTGGTCGTGTCGAGAACCTGTCCGCGACACTTCAGCCGGCTGCCTACGCCGATCAGCGGTTGATACACCACGTCTGCGGCGTCGGCAACCCAGCCGAGGCGCAGCAGGTAGATGCGCAGGGTGTGCAGGCAGCACTCGTACATCAACGTGCCTGGCATCACCTTGTCGTCGACGAAGTGACAGGTGAGGAACCAATCGTCCGGGCGGATGTCCGCCTCCGCCACGATGCCGCCGATTCCGTAGCGTCCGCCGGTGGGGTCGATGCTCCGGACTCTGTGGACGAGTTCCATGTTGCCGCTGGGGAGGGTGAGGGGGTCGGCTACCGGCAGCCCCTCGAACTCGGGACCGAATGCGCGCTCGAGGTCGCCGCGGCGGAGCGCGTCGATCTGGGTCGCGTCCAGCGCGGTGGGGCGCATCGGCACGAGGTCGACGTGGTTGTCAGGGAGGCGTCCGGGCTGCCGCTGCCGCTCGATGCGGCTGTGCACGATGCCCTTGCCGGCGTCGAGTTCTTCTTGCGTGAAGAAGCCGGCGCAGCCTTCCTTCATCGTGATGAGCGGTCGCCCGTCGACTTCCGCTTCGAACTCGAAGCGGAACAGCCAGGTGTCGCCTTGCCGGAAGAAGTGTTTGATCTGGATCTCGTAGTGGATCACCGTGCCGACGCCCGGCAGTGCATCGTGGAACGTGACGACGGCATCGAGCAGGCGGTAGACCGCCAGGCCCTTTGTCTCGAAGTCGATGCCGAGGTAGCCGGAGAGGAAGAGGTCGGCCTGGCCAGCTTCGACTGCGACGCACGTCGGGATGCGACCGTTGTCGAGGTACCACTTGTCCGCGAGCACATCGTGCTCCGTGACGATCCGCCCCGATGTCATCGAGCGCACATCCCCTTCGATCGACAGAATGCGATCGACGAGCATCAACGGCTCGTCCGGCAATCGCACGCGCGTCGGATGCATGTCTACATCCGCGAACTCCGGCCCCAGCACCGCCGCGATCGAGCCGACCGCGATCTCCATGCACTGCCCCCGATCGAACAGCACCGGTTTCTTGGGGACGATGACGGGCACAGGATCGACAGAACCGATCGCCGGGAGGGACACCGTCTGCGCGGCGAGGGTTGTCAGTTGGTGGGAGAGTTGGAGAAAGGACTCGTGGGCGGCGGCCGCCGCGGCGTTCGCCCGCGCGAGCTGTTCGACGGGTCCCGTGAGTGCGTGCACTGGCCCGGGCTCGGGTGGTGGTGGGGGAGATGCGTCCGGAATTGTCTGCGGCAACACGGGGGGAACCGGGGCCTGGCCGCCGACCTCCACGATGATCGAGTCGCCACCGTCGTCCTCGGTCTTTGGTTCGTGGTAGAGCGACGAGATGTCAACCGGCGCGCGCTCTGCGATGAGCATGGCGAGCGTCCGCAGGACGGAGGAGGGGCCGTCCTGACCCGGTGCACACACGGCTCTCGCGGCGAACGGTCGGTCCCCCAGGATCTTCCGAATCATCCGCGTGCACGAGCTCCCCGGGCCCATCTCCACGAAGATGCGCACGCCGTCGGCATACGCTCGTTCGATCACCTTCGGGTAGTCGATGCCGCGGAGGGCCTGGTTCAGTATGGAATCCGCCGCGGCGTGCTGGGACAGCTCGTACGACGTGCCCGCCTCGCCGCTGTAGAACCGAACCGGCACACTCGTGTCCGTTTGCAGGATGTGCAGATCGCGATACTCCCCCGCGACCGCTTCCGCGACGTCGCAGTGCACGGTCGTCACGCCGTGCAACTCGTGGAATCCGGAGGCCATCGCGGAGACCACCGCGTCGACCGCCTCGCGCTGGCCACCGACGACGCATTCGTCGGGTGAATTCACGATCAAGAGATAGGCCCTTGGGTGGTCGACAAGCGTGGCCCGCACGATGGCTGCCGGGCGGTCGACGACGCCGAGCACCCAGTCCACGTTTTCGTCATCGGGGAGGCGCCACGTTCGTTTCGCGGCGCGACACGAGCCGGTCAACTGTTCCGTGAAGAGATCCGAGTCCATCACGCGCCGAAGCATCTCGTCTCGTTCGTGCCAGGCGCCGACCGAGAACAACCCCGCTGTCTCGCCCAGGGAGTAGCCGATCACGGCGTGGGGCTGCACGCCGAACGACCGCACGACGTCCGTCACGACCGTCCCGAGGGAGACCTGCGCGAGGATCGATCGGCGCGCCTCGTCCCGCAGCGTCGCGGAATCTCCGCTCCAAATCAGGTCGGGCGCGAGCTGCGATCGCAACCTCGTACACAGGCGTTCCTGGTCGCGCAGCACAGTCGGCCAGTGCGCTCCGATCGCACGACCCATGCCGATGAACTGCGAACCTGAACCCGGGTAGACGAATGCGATTTCGCCGTCGTGCCCCACCGGTTGCTGTGCGTGAAACACCCGCCTGCTCGCGCGCGCCGACAGTTCGCGGTCCTCGGTCAAACTCGCGATCGCTTCGGTCGCGAGCTCGCGCAATTCGTCCGTGGAACGACAGACGATAGCCACCGCCAGGTTCGCAGAAGAGCTCTGCGCCCGCTCCTGCTGCCACTCCCAGGCGAGTCGGGCGACGTCTGCGTCCGTCGTGCGCGAGACGAGATCACCCAGACCCGTGACGAGGTCCGGGGAGTCGCTTGCTTCGACCGCGAAGAGATACTCGCCGAGCATTCCCAACGGGTGCGGTTCCTCGGCGGAGTCGCCCGTTTCGAGGACGACGTGGTGGCTGGCGCCCGTGACCGAGATGCTGCTCACGCCGGCGCGACGCGGCGAAGCGTCGGAATCGCGTAGCCAGTACTGCGGTTCTGCTGGTACGAGACAGTCGCCGAGGTCTTTGCGCGGTCGCGTGACGCCTCGCATCCGCGGGAGGATCCCGTGGTGGAGGGCCAGGCTGGCCTTGACCAGCGACACGAGGCCGGCGGCGCTGCCCGTGTGTCCGACGTCCGCCTTTGCAGAGCCCAGGGTGCACGGGCCAAAAAACTGGGGGATCGTCGCCGCCTCGATCCGATCTTCCGCTGGAACGCCGCTGCCGTGGGTTTCCACGTAGTCCACGGTGCGCGGATCGATGCCCGCCTCGTTGTAGGCGCGGCTCAGGGCCTCGCGATACGCGGTCGTCGTCGGAGCGAAGTCCGTCGCCTCGCCACCCGTGCTAGCTCCGATGCCACGCACGACCGCGTAGATGCGGTCGCCGTCCCGCTCGGCGTCGCGCCGCCGCTTCAGGATGACACACGCGGCGCCTTCACCAGGGACCGAGCCCGCGGCGCGTCGGTCGAATGGCCGGGGGATTCCGTCGCGATCAAAAGGCCGGTCCGCGTCGGTCGCGAGGACTGCGCGCACGTCGGCTGCGAGATCGACCGCGCCGACGAGCGCGCAGTCGAGGTCACCGGATTGCAGGTTCCTCGTCGCGGCTTCGAGCGCCGTGAGCCCTGAGGACTCTTCCGTCGAGAGCACGTAGCTCGGGCCGCCGATGCCGAACTCGCGCGCGACCCGGCTCGCGACGATGCCGCCGAGGTTGCCCATCACGCGGTTTGCATTCAGCGCCGGCCCGAGACCGTCGCAGGCGCTGTCGGCCCAGGCGTCGAACTCGGGGCCGCGGTCGGGGATGCCGAGCGCCGCCGCAACGTTCGCAGAGCGTCGCCGCATCGACCAGCGGAGGTGGTAGTTTGTCGTGTTCAGGTCGAGTCCGATCCCGATGAACACTCCCGTTCGCAGCGGATCGGTCGACGCCGACACCTGATCAGCCAACGCCTGATGCGCGACATCGAGCATCAACAACTGTTGCGGAAGCGTCTGGGCCATCTCCTTCGGAGGGATGCGGAATCGGCCCCGCGGAATCTCGACTCGATCCACGAACCAACCCAGGGGCGGATCTTCCACTCCCCAGAAGTTCTGTTTCGCGGAAGTCTTGACCTCGACATCATCTCCGAGGACGCGTGGACGGAGAGCTTCGAGATCGGTCCAGGGGCCGCAGCACGCACCCATCCCCACGATGACCACGTCCTCGGTCGGACCCTGCTTTGACACGACCGGCCTGACTGCCGGCTGGGTGAACTCTTCGAGCAGCACGTGCGCGTTCGTGCCGCCGAAACCGAACCCGCTGACGGCCGCGCGCCGCGGTGTATCACCGCCTCGGCGCGGCCACGGGCTCGCTTCGCTGCGCACGGTGAATGGTCCGGACGCGAGGTCGATATCGTCGCCTGCTCCGGTGAAGTTAGCCGTCGGTGGGAGCACGCCCTCGCGCATTGCCAACAAGACCTTGATCAGTCCCGCCGCGCCGGCGCCCGTCAGGAGGTGGCCGACATTCGACTTCACGGAACCGAGCGTGCACTGCCCGTGTTGCCAATTCGACTCGCCCCAGAGCCGGCGCAGGCTCCCGTACTCGATCGCGTCCCCGACCTGCGTCCCCGTGGCGTGGCACTCGATGAGGTCGACTTGCGAAGGTTCCCAACCGGCTCTTCCGTACGCCGCGTGCATGGCGCGCAACTGTCCTTCTTCGCTCGGCGCGAGCAGGTTTCCGTCGACGTCGTTCGACAACCCGATGCCGCGCACGACCGCGTAGATCCGATCGCCAGCGGCGACCGCGTCGTCGAGTCTCTTGAGCACGATGATGCCCGCGCCTTCACCGACGACGAGACCGTCCGCCTTGGCGTCGAATGGCGAACAGTGTCCGCTCGGGGATAGCGCGAACAGTTGGGCGAATCCCATCTGGGTGTAGAGACAATCGGGTCGCGACAGCCCGCCGGTCAGCATCGCGTCCGCGCGACCGGCCTGGAGCTCGTCGACCGCGTGTTTCAGCGCGTAGAGCGAAGAGGCGCAGGCGGCGTCGAGCGTGAAGTGTCCGCGACCGAGGCCGAGGGCACGGCTGAGTACGCCCGCGGGCAGACCGGTCACGTACCGGTTGATGTGGTCGACCGGTCGCCAATCGTCCACCGGCGGCGTCTTGCCCGCGGCTTCGAACAGCGCGTTCGTGTAGTTCCGACCGATGATCCAGTCGGCCATCCGGGAGGTGCTCTCGGTTGGCAGCGCGATGTTGCCGAGAATCACGCCGATGCGATCCCGATCGACATCATCCATGATCGCATCGCGCCACGCGGCAGAACCCGCGTGCAGTGCCAGTTGCACCATCGGATCGAACCGTTCGGCGTCGTGCCGGTCGATCGCGAGACCCGAGAGGTCCAGATCGAAGTCCTCGATGAAGCAGGCGCGCTTGGAGTAGAGCTTGTCCACCTGTCCACCCCGCGAGTCGTAGGCCATCTCGGGGGGCAGCGCCCAGCGACCGGGCGGCGCCTCCCGCGACGTGTCCACGCCGGCGGCGACGTTCTGCCAGAACGTCTCGAGGTCGGGTGAGCCTGGAAAGATGCCCCCGATGCCCACGATCGCAACGGGCGGGTGGTCGTTCATCTCTGTGCGGCGCTGCGAGTGTCGAGGGTGTTCCGCCGGAACGCGTCATTGAGCGAGGCGTCGAGCACGCAGTGGTACCCGGTCATCTTCGCGATGACGACGCCCGTCACGTCCAGGAAATCGATGTCGGCGGCGGCGCGCCCTGGTTCCATCTCGGTGACGCGCACTTCGATGCGCACGCCATCCTTCGGGAAAGTCGTCTTGAATTGGCGGTAGTTCGAAACCTCGGTCGGCAGCGAACCGACGCGGTGTTGGTCGAAACTCCACAGGATCATGGCCTGGAAGGCGCAGTCGAGGGCGAGCGGATCGGTGATCCAGCGGCTGCGCAGGGGTTGACGGCTCCACTCCCTGGGCGCGGGCGCCGGCTTGCAGACCGCGACGATGCCGCTGTCGTCGCACCCGTCGATCTCGGTCAGTCCCTGCAGGGCCTTCCCGTGGAACAACAACTGGTCGTAGGCGGCGTCGAGTCCGGTGTTGTACGGCGCGAGCACGCGGGCGGGAGCGGCTTGGGGCGTCACTTCCAACTGGCTCGAGAGTCCGATCTTCGCGCGGGCATGTAGCACGCGGTTTCCCGTCGCGTCCGTGGAACAGAGTTCGGTCTGGACGACGAATTGTTCGCCACTTTTCGACGCGCGATCCGCGCACACGCGGAGTCGGATCGTGTCGTTCGCGGTGAGGGTCACGCCCCTGTAGACCCGAAATTCGTCGAAGCCACAAAACCGCAGTCCGGGGTTGCCGTGCAGCGCGCCATGTCCGAGCCACTCCACGATGAGAGCAGCGGGGACGACGGCCTTCCCATCGATGACGTGCGCGCGCAGGAACTCGTCGGTCGCGACGCTGAGTTCACGGTCGAACACCGTCGGGAGTTCAGGGATCGCGCTGAGTGACGACGCTTCGGCTCGCGGCAGGATATCGTAGTTGGGAAGTCTTGAACCACCGCCGAGTACGACGATCTCCACGGGGCCCTGGGGGTGTGCCAGTTCGTCGACAAGGTACTCTGCGCCGGCAGTCAGGCCGATCACCGAAACACCCTCACCCGCGAACATGTTACGCAGAGCGGGCGTGACCATCCCGCCGTCCCACGGACCCCAGTTGAACGACACGACGCGACAGTCCGGGCGACGTCGGTGCTCGCGTTGCGCGATCTTGTTGAGCACCTCGTTTGCCATGGCGTAGTCGGCTTGACCGGTGCGTCCGAAGCGCGCTGTCGACGAGGAGAACGTGACGAGCGCTTTCAATCGATAGGGTGCCAGCGCGGCGATGAGATTGTCGAGGCCTTCGACCTTGGTCGCGAACACCCGCGCGAAGTCCTCGTCGCTCTTGTCGGCGATGTAGCTGTCGGCGAGAACGCCCGCACCGTGGATCAGCCCGGTGAACGGACCGAGTTGTTCGTTCAATTCCGCGAGCCGTTCCCGCAGGGTTTCGGCATCGCGCACGTCGACTGCGGTGTATGAGACGCGCGAGCCGGCCTCTTCCATTCGCGCGATGTTGCGCAGCACTTCGCGGTTGCGCTGGACCTTGACGAATTCGTCACCGAGTTCGCGCGGGCTGAGTTTGCCGGCCGCGCGCGCAAGGATGGCCTGCTTGATGCTGGTCTCATCTTCGAGGTCGCGCAGCCAATCCGGTTCGGGTGTCGGGGCTGGACTGCGACCGAGAAGAGCCAGTCGCGGCCCGGCGGATCGAGCCAGAGCTACCGCGACCTCCGCGGTGACCCCGCGGGCGCCGCCGGTGATCACGATCACGTCGCTCTCCGTGAATCGCGAGGACGCGGGCGCGCCGACGGGCGGCACAGCGACCTCCTCGGTCGAGAGTTCCAGCACCGTGGTGCCGTCGCGGTGGATGCCGAACTCGCCGCTCGCGCCGGTGAACACCTGGCTGACGATGCGCTCTGCGAGCCACGTGGTGTCCCGCTCGTTGGCGTCGACGTCGATCGCAGTGGCGATGACCTGCGGCCATTCGTGGTCGACCGTCTTGGTTAGTCCGGCGAGGCCGCCGGAGAGCACGGGCGCATCCGGGTTCAACTCACCGAGGCCGAAGCTGCCGTCCAGACGGGACACCGTCACGAACAGCGCGGTGTCGTCCTCGGCTGCTGCACGCAACGCCGGGCCGACGAGTCTGGTGAGCGAGAACGTCTGGTGCAGGAACGAGTCGGGAGGTGTCGCAGACGCGACGATGAGGACACCGGCGAGGTCCGCGGGTGGTTTTGCGGTGAGCGTTCGCTCGATCTCGTGCGCCTTCACTCCGAGCGAACGAAGTCGATCGACGATGGCCTGTGACAACCCATCCGTCGTGCGGGTGACCCAGACGAGAGCTTCGGGCCGCAGCGGGCTCGAAGCTCCGTTGGGGGTGTTGCCGATGCTGTGCCGCAGGACGCTTCGCGTGATGGAGGGAGCAGAAGGGACCGGTTCGGGGGCAGCCACCGGCTTGGCGGCGGGCGCCTCGCCCTCGGTCAGGAAATCCACGATCTGGCCGAGCGTCTGGAGCTCGCCGAGGTGTTCGGGTTTGACGACGGGGGCGTTGGGCAACTGTTCTTGCAGCGCCGACAGGATTTCGACGCGCTTGATCGAGTCGATTCCGAGATCGGCATCGAGTCCCATGGAAAGCTCCAGCATTTCGGCCGGGTAGCCGGTCTTGTCCGCGACGATCGCGATGAGCACGTCGGTGTAGGTCTCTCGGTCACCAATGCTCTGTGCGTTCTCTGCGACCGCGGGCGATTGTGTCGTCCTGGGCTCGGAGACCGCAGCAGATGGCTCAGAACCGTCCGAGAGGAACGCTGCGATCTGACCGAGGGTCGAGAGCTCGCCGAGGTGTTCGGGTTTGACGACCGGCGCATGCGGGAGCTTCTCCTGCAACGTTGAGAGGATCTCGACGCGCTTGATCGAGTCGATGCCGAGGTCGGCGTCGAGCCCCATCGAGAGTTCGAGCATCTCCGCCGGGTAGCCGGTCTTTTCCGCGACGACATCGAGCAGGACAATCGCCACGTCATCGTGGGCGGGTTGCGCGGTGGTCGGTGGACGAACTGGTTCGGGCCGGGCGACCGGTTCGATCGCTGGCACGGCGCTCGGCGCCGGGGCGGGCGCCGCTGGCATCGGTGCTGCCGGAGGCGAGGCCATCGCGATGGGAGCCATCGGAATCGGTGCCATCGGCAGAGGCGGTTCGAGTCCGGCGGCCGCGTGTTGTTGCGCGATGAGTTGTTGGAAACCCTGGACGATTTGTTGCTGCGATTCCAGGAAGAGACGATGCAGGTCCGCGGTCTGTTCCTGCATGCGGACCAGGGCCTTCAGGCTCTCCTGGTTCGTGTGCATCGCCGCGGCGTTGACTTCGGAGTCTCTGGACACGGGGGTCTCGGTCGGGGTCCGGGGCGGTGAAATGCTGGGCTGGGCTGCGGGTCGCGCGACCTTGGGCCGGGGCTCTCTGGGTGTGGTGTAGTTGGCGCCGCTGAGCGGGATCGTAAAGGTCGGTTCCTTCGTGCGTTCACTGGTCTCGAACGCGGCGAGGTAGTCAGGGTCCCACCGGGTCACGTCGACGGCGTGGCCGTTCGCGGCGAGGGACGCGAGGGTTCGAGCGAGGTCGACCCACCCGTCGCCGCTGGCGTCGATCGCGGTCGTGACTACATCCGGATCGCCCTTCGTGATGGCGCGGATCAACCCCGTCATCGCCCGGCCAGGCCCGACCTCGACGAAAGTCGAGACGCCCTGGTCGCGCATGTTCTCGATAGCCCGCTGAAACTCGACGGGTGCCGCGAGCTGGCCGGCGAGAAGGTCGCGAGCCGCTGCGGAATCGGCGGCATACTCGGTGCCCGTGCTGTTGGCGAAGACCGGGAACTCGCCGGTCGCGAAGTGCACATGGGCGAGGGCCTTGGCGAGCGGCGTGCTCGCGTTGGCGACCAGCGGGCTGTGGAATGCTGCAGACACGTTGAGCCGCGTGCTGCGGACGTGCTGCGCGCGGAGCAACTCCTCGGCGCTCTCGATCACGTCTGTGGCTCCCGAGAGCACGATCTGCCTCGGCGCGTTGCGATTCGCGATCACGAGATCGAGACCGTTGGCCGTGAGGAACTCCTCGACGGTCTGGACGCTGGCCATCACCGCGAGCATGCTGCCTCGATCGGTGGGGGAGTCGTCGTCGGGCCGCGACATGAGTTGGCCGCGGAGGATCGACAGCGCGTGGAAATCGGTTTCGGAGATCCGTCGAGCCGCGCAGAGCGCGGTGAGTTCACCGTAGCTGTGTCCGGTAGTCGCCGCGAACGTGACGCCGAACTCCTGCAACACGCGGAGCGCGCCGAGAGACACCGCCCCGATCGCGGGTTGGGCGATCTGGGTCTGGCGCAACGCGTCTTCGTTTCGCTTGCGCGTCGCGCCGTCGAACGCGGGCCGCGGGTAGATCGAGTCCACGAGCGGCAGGTCCCGTTCGGTAGCAGCGAGAGCGTCGCGAGCCGACGGGAAGCTGCACACCAGATCGCGCAGCATGTCAGTGTGTTGGCTTCCCTGTCCCGGGAAGACGGCGGCGACCGAGCCCGCGGGGGAGCCCGATGCGTAGTGGATGCCGTTCGGCGTCGACCACCGGGGAGCGTCGTCGGTGACCACGCGTTGCGATGCGACGCGCAAGATCTTCGCGGCGTCGGTTCCGTCGCGTTCGACGACCAAGGCGACACGGCAAGGATCGCTCGGATCGAACGCGGCGCGGGTTCGCGCGGCTTGTCCCCGCAGTTGGGACCAGTCCAGCTCGCTGTCCTCGATCCGATCGCGCAGCTCTTCGATCCGTTCCGAGAGGCTCTTTCGATCGCGCGCGCTGATCGCGATCAACTGCACGCGACCGTCCCAGTCGATCGATGGCTTGACCTTGACGTACTCCTCGAGAACGCAGTGGAAGTTGCTGCCACCGAATCCGAACGCGCTCACCCCGGCGCGACGCGGGTGGGAGGGGTTCGACAGCCACGGGCGGGGTTCGGTGTTGATGTAGAATGGCGTCGAGTCCGGTGCGGCGGCGTCATTGGGTTGGTCGACCTTGATCGTCGGCGGCAGGACTTTCTTGTACAGCGCCATCGCTGCCTTGATTACCCCAGCTGAACCGGCCGCGGCCTTGGTGTGTCCGATCATCGACTTCACCGAGCCGAGCGCACACCAGCTGCCTTTGCGATCCGTGTCTCCGTACACCGACGTGAGCCCGCGAATTTCGGTCGCGTCGCCTACCTTCGTCCCGGTGCCGTGTGCTTCGAGGAGCTCGATCGTGTCCGGCGATACACCGGCGTTCTCGTAGGCGTTGCGCAGGCAGCGGGCCTGCCCGTCGGCGGTCGGCGCGTAGACCGCGTCACCCTTGCCGTCGCTGGCCGTGCCCATGCCGCGGATGACCGCGTAGATCCGGTCGTCGTCGCGCTCGGCGTCGGACAGCCGCTTCAGCACCATCATGCCCACGCCCTCGCCGAGGATCGTGCCGTCGCCCGCTTCCGCAAAAGGTCGCGCGTCGCCGGTTGGCGAGAGCGCGGGTGTCTTGCTGAAGCACATGTACATGAAGATGTCGTTGAACGTGTCGACGCCTCCCGTGACGACCATGTCGCTGCGTCCGGTGCGCAGTTCGAGCATCGAGAGGTGCATCGCGCTGAGCGAAGAGGCACACGCTGCGTCGACGACGCAGTTCGTGCCGTGCAGGTCGAGTCGGTTGGCGATCCTCCCGGCGACGACGTTGCCGAGCAGGCCCGGGAACGAGTTCTCTTGCCAGTCGACGTAGCTCTCACCGATGCGCTCGCAGACGTCGTCGGCAGTGGTCTCGTCGACCCCGGCGTCCTCGAGCGCGCGGCGCCAGATCGGGTGGCCGAGCCGTGCGCCGAGTGGAATCACGAGCTCGAGTGTTCCGGTCACTCCCAGGACGACGCTCACGCGATCGCGAGGAAGATCCTCGGCGTCGGCGGGGTAGCCGGCGTCCGCGAGGGCGCGTTTCGCGACGGCCAGCCCGAGCAGTTGGGACGTGTCCGTCGCCTCGACGTCACGCGGGGAGATGCCGAACTCGAGCGGATCGAAGTCCGTCGCGTCGAGGAAGCCACCGCGACGACCGTACGTCTTGTCCTTCGCGTCCGGGTCGCTGTCGAAGAAGTCCTTCGGATCCCAGTGCGTCTCCGGCGTCTCGGTGATCGCGTCGACGCCGTTGCGGATGTTCGACCAGAAGGACTGAAGGTCCTTCGCCTTGGGGAACATGCAACCGATCCCGATGATCGCGATCGGCTCGGGGGTGCCTTCCTTTTCGGGCGCGACCTCTGCGGGTGATGCTTGTGGGGTCGGTTCTTTCACGTCGTGATCTCTTCGAGTTCGGCGACTTCGCGGGGGGCTACGTCGATGCAGTCCGTGGACAGGTCGATGCCCTGGCTGCTGAGGGCGTGCGCGCGCGTGAGCACGGCGGCGCCGCGGAGGATGTTGCGTGCGATGGGAACCACGCGGCGGTTCTCCCATGACTCGAGCCACGAGCCGCGAACCCATTCGTTGAACGCGCCCATCGCGGGACCGCACCAGACCTGGTAGTCGAGTTGACGGTCCTCGACTCCGGTGTTCGCCCAGCGGGAGGACTGGCCGAGATACCAGCGGAAGACGAGCGCCATCTTGTGGCGGGGGTCGTCCTCGGCGCGGTCGAGTTGCTTCCGGTCGCGGTTGTTCCAGAATGCCTGGGTCTCGCGCCACACCTGGTCGATATCGGCGCGGAAGATCGACTTCTCGATTTCCCGGCGCGGCTCGTCGGGGATCGAGTCGAGGCTGGGGTAGGTGGTGTAGAGGTCGTAGAGCTTCTGCGCCCGCATCGGGAACATCGTCTTGCGGTTGGTGACCTGGAGCTTCACGCCCATCTCGAACATGTCCGCGGCCGGCGCCATCCGCACGTCGGCCTGCTCGACTTCGGCGAGGAGCTTGCGCACGAGATCCGAAGTGCCGGCCTCGCGTGTGCCCTGGTTGATCGACCCGACGACGACATACGCCGCGCCCATCGCGAACGCCGCTGCGGCGGAGTGTGGAGTGGCGATCCCTCCGGCGGCCCCGACGCGGAGCCGGTGCGCGAACTCATGCCGCGCCTGCATCTGGTCGCGGAGGGCGAGCATCGTCGGGAACAGCGCGAGCGCGGGACGGTTGTCGGTGTGTCCGCCGGAGTCGGCCTCGACGGTCAGGTCCTGGGCGACGGGGATCGTGCGCGCCATGTTCGCCTGTGCTTGGGTGATGTCGCCGCGGCGCACCAGCTCGCCGAGCATCGCGTCAGGTGGTGGCGCGAAGAACTTGCGCGCCACCTCGATGCGCGAGACCTTCGCGAGAATCCGGTTCTTCGTGAGCACCCTGCCTTCGGCGTCGGTGTGGATTCCCGCGACCCGATAGCGCACGACCGGCAGTGTCATGTCGAGGTAGGCCGAGGCCGACACGAGTCGCACCTGTCGCTGCAAGTACAAGTCGACGATGGCGTCCTCGAGTTCCGGCTCGTACGGGCTGTGGATCAGGTTCGATCCCCAGGGGCGATCGCCAAGCCTGGTTTGGATCCTGTCGATCGCCTTGGCGACGATCCCCGGCGCGAGACCCGCGGCGCCGAACACCCCGAGCATTCCCGAACGACCCGTGGCCTCGACGAGCTCCGCGGAGGCGATCCCGTTCGCCATCGCGCCCGCCACGTACGGATACTGCAGACCGTGGTCCTTGGCGAAGTGACGGTCGCCGAGGTGTTCCGGACGGCAGGGTGGAACGATGGCGACGACCCGCGCGGCGGAGTCCGACGGTGGTGCCGTCGGAGTGTCGGGGGACGCGAGGGTCACGCGACCACCCACACCGACGGCGAGCTGCCCGTCGATGTCGAGTAAACACAGTGGGAGGCTTACTTTGGCGAGGGCAGAGGCCAGGTCTTCCGGCCGCTTTGCCTGCCAAAGGTCGGTGCCTTCCCACCAACCCAGGTTGTCTCTCTTATGTGCGATGGCAGTTTCTAGCGGCGTGCGAACGGGGGGGCAAAAGGTTTTGCACGGGCGCGGGTCGGGATCTTGCGGGAGGGCCTGAGTCCGGTGATCTGGGGATTCTCGTCCCCGTGGTGTTCGGTTTTGCCGGGTTTCCTGTCGGCGGCCTCTCGGCTTAGAAAGAGAGGCAGCAATCCCCCAGGACCAAGCTTCAAAAGGCTGCGCAGCGGGCCTGGGCCCACCAGGACTACGCCAAGGCGGCGGACGTGCTGGCCGAGTTGGTCAGGGTGGATGAAAACAACGCGACGGCCTGGCACCGCCTCGGCTACGCGCTCCACTGCCAGATCAAGTAGCTCGGGACCTACAACGCGGCCAACCTCGACGCGAACATCCCATTGACCATCGGTGGGCAGGAGATCGAACCCGGCCTCTAATACCTCACGATCACGCACAAGGGTGATCGGAAGTCCGTCCTCAACGTGCTCGATTCTGCCTCCGTGCGGAGGTGCCGGATCGATCCCTACGTGGCCCACCTCACGAAGGGCGGCACGGACGTCGAACTCGAGCACAAGGAGACCAACGACGTTGCAGAGAAGCTCGACATCAAGATCAAGGTGAAGAAGCAACAGCCCGGCAAGGGCGCTCTGGTCATTCGCTTCGGGCCCCCCACACTGACGGCTCCGCTGAAGATCCACCTCGTCCGCTAGCGAGTTCCTCCGGTAGATCTTTCTGCCTGCGGGGTCGTCGATTCGAGCGGTCGTCGGCCCCTCTTTCGTGCTCTGTCAGCGCGACCCGCCGGGCGCCGCGACGTTGTTCGACTGCCGCTCGGCCACCGCGAGTTGGCGTCGCATGCGGTTCACGAGTTGCTGCAATCGGGAGCCCGGGCAGATCGTCCCGGAATTCAGCTCCTTGTGGGTCAACACCCCGCGTTTCGCGATCGTGTAGCGGGCGCTCAGCCAGTTGACGAAGTTCCCCATCGAGCGAACCTGGGCCGTGGTCGGGTTCTGGCCCGAGCGACCGGGGATGAAGTTGCCGAGAAGGCAGATTCCGACGTTGTGGTAGTTGTTGACGCCGCCGGCGTGCGCGCCCTGGTATGCGAGAGCGCGTCCCTCCCAGATCCGACCGGCGGGATCGATGAGGAAGTGGTAGCCGATGTCGCCCCAGCCGTTTTGCCTGATGTGGAAGGTCTGGATGCTGCGGATCTGAATAGCGACCGCCCGCGTGCTGAGGTCTCGGCTCAGCACGGCCGAGTGATGGATCGTCAGTCGGCGGATGCCCCTCATATTGTCGAGCTTGCGCTTGACGGGCCGCCCCGCGTTCCACCGGTGGCGCGGGATGATGCGGACCGAACCGACAGGCCCCCGCTTCGGGGTCGACCGCTTCGCGACCGACGGTCTGGGCGGGGGCGCGAGCCGCGCGATTTCCATGTCGCAGCGTCGTCTGAGGTCGGAGCGGAGAGCGAGATCGCGGGCCCGCCGGCAGTCTTCGAGGGCGCGGTCCTTCTCGCCGCGGTATTGGAAGGCCCGCGCGCGGAGGTAGTAGGCCAGCCCGGTGGTGTCGCGGGGGGGCGTGGGTTTTTTGTACAGGACCCGGTTCAGCGCGTGGATCGCCTGGACCGGTCGACGGGTCTCCATCAGGATCCAGCCACGGCGCAGCAGCTCCGCCGGATGGTCGCCAAGGCGGGCGAGTTCGTGCTCGCCGGACCCGACGATCGGCGTGGTGGCGGAGGCCAGGGTCGCCATGGGACGGGCCGTGCCGCCGATTCCCGTCGGTTGGTACGAAGTGCACCCGCTGCCGAAGACGAAGAATAGCAGTACCCAGCCGCCCGCTCGAGCGGGTGCTTGTTCTCGGAATTCTAGGGTCACGTTTCCCTCCCTGGGAATGTTCCGAGCATAGGTGCCGAGTCGCCGGGTATCCAGAACCCTCCGTACGACACTGTCCTTTTCAGCATCCTCCCTCAAGTGCCGATAGCCATTGGAGAGCAGGCTCGACCGAAGAAAGGACCATGACAGCACGTGTTGATCTCAGATTGGAAGGTCCGATGGACCACCTTCGACTCGCGTGGCAGGCGGGCGAGACCCTCTTGAACGATGTGCAGTTCGAAGAGGATCCGAAGGGAACGCGCTACAACGTCTTGCTCGCCATGCAGGAACTCCTCACCAACGTGTTCCGGCACGGCTACAAGGACTCCGAGACAATGGTCGTCGAACTGCGGTTTCAGGCCACTCCCGTCGAAGTCGAGTTCGAGATCAGGGATCGGGCGCGCCAGTACGATCCGACCTCCGACGAGAGCCTGCACACGGAGGACGATGACGACGACGATATGCCAACGGACGACGGCGGCTACGGTCTCGTGATCGTCAAAGCCGTGATGGACGATCTGTCCTACAGTTACGAGGACGGCTGGAACGCCATTCGCGCGGTCAAGTACATCAGGAGCGGCGTCGCCGTAGGCGCGTCGAAAGACTGATTCTGACCCGGGAAGCAGCGTCTGGACTCCCCGTGGTGGGTCACCTGCCGCGCATCGCGATCGGCGATGTGGGGCTGTACTCGGTCGATTCCAGCGGCGTGGTCGTCGCGCATGCCGACCGGGAGGAGTCGATCTCCTTCCGCGTCGAAGGCGAGGAGCTGCAGGTCGAAATCGAGAGCGGTCGCCTCGCCTACGTCGGCCCGGCGGAAGACTCCGAGAAATGGGTCGTGGTGACCTACGACACGGGGCAGGAGGAGGGGCTCGCGCCGTTCCTCGCCGCGCTGTTCGCGGGCTTGACCGAGAGAGAATCGCTCAAGATGGACATGGAGAGCATGTTCTCGAACTCGCTGGCGCTGCTCGAAGAGGTGTCGATGATCGCGGAGCTGCTGCCGAAGCTCCCGACCGGGGACACCGAGATCGACGTCGTGCGGATGGGTCTCGAAGCGCTGATCTTCGCCAAACCTGTCGAGAGTGCGATCTTCGTGCGGTACGACGAGAGACGCGATCTGGCAGAGGTGCTCATCCAGGTCCACGCGGACGACGACGGATCGGATTACCCCGGCGAGCGTTTCATCTCCCAGGGCGTCGCCTGGAACACCATCCACGGACCCGACGAAGCGATCCTCACGGGCGTGCCCAAGGGGGGCGCTCTGGGCAGTGCGGGAAGTCCCGAGAGCCTCGCCCGGCATGAGATCATCGCGGTTCCCGTGCGCTACGGCGGCAACGACAAGCCCGTGACCCTCGGTGCGCTGTTGGTGCTCGACAAGCGACCCAACGCCTACTCCACCGGGGATGAGTTCGGGTCGCAGGACACGAAGCTCGCGACATCGATCGCGGCGATGCTCGGCGCCGTTCTCGGGACGCGAAAGGTCGCCGAACTCGGCAACGAGATGCGCACCGCGCACACGCTGCATCAACAGATCCTCCCGGGCGGTGCTCCGTCGTTCGAGGGTTTCGATCTCGCCGGGAGCAGCATCTCGCCGGGCGCGGTTGGCGGCGACTACTACGACTTCCTGAAGCTCCGCGACGGTCGGGTGATGTGCGTCGTCGCGGACGTCTCCGGGCACAATCTCGCGAGTTGCCTGGTGATGGTCAGCGCGCGGGCAGCGCTCCGACTGTTGGGGTCGACGAGCGACAGCACTGCCGGGGTGTTTGATTGCCTCGCCGCGACGATGTTCACGGATCTGAACCGCACCGAGCTGTTCATCACGGCGGTGGGCGCGACGATCGAATCGGGCACGCGGAATCTCGAACTCGTCAACGCTGGTCACAACCCGACGATGATCTACCACGCGAAGTCGGGCGAGATCGAGGAGATCTTCGCCGAAGACACGGTTCTCGGATTCCTGCCGGCGCCAGCACACGACGTCGTGAATCGGACGCTCGAGACCGGAGATGTCGTGTTGCTGTACACGGACGGAGTCACGGAGGCGGCGGACGCCGAGGGCGTGTTCTTCGAGGAGCCACGCCTGCGCCAGGTTCTGAAGGACGCGGCCGGAGGGTCAGCGCAGGAGATCCTCAACTCGGTGTACAAGGCGGTCGAAGATTACGCAGACGAAGCGGTCGAGGGCGATGACATCTCGGTGCTCGTGATCAAGGTGACCGGATGAGACAGTTCAAGGTATTGGTGGTCGACGACGAGCCCTTCATCTGTCGTTCGCTCTCGTTCGTCCTCCGCAAGGACGACTACGAGGTGTTCGAGGCGCGCGATGGTGAGGAGGCGTTGGAGGTCATCCGCACCGAGAAGCCGGACCTCGTGTTCCTCGACGTCATGATGCCGAAGATGAACGGGTTCGACGTCGTGCGGGCCGTCCGCGCCGAGGAACACCTGGCCGACATTCTGATCGTGCTGCTCACCGCGAAGGGCCAGGACGCGGACCGTCAGACAGGCGAGGACGCCGGCGCCAATGACTACATGACGAAGCCGTTCAGCCCGACCAAGATCCTGGAGCGCGCCCGGTCGCTGCTGGGCCGCGAGTAGGGGGGCAGATTCTCTGACACCCTGACAGCTGCGGGTTTCCGGTCAGCTGCCAAATTGGCGTAAATCCCCCTCGTCGATTGCCCTAACGCCCTTGTTTTGTGCTCTTTGGGCGCGAAGGACTGTGGCACGGTAGTTGTTTTCGGTGGCACCGCAGCCTGGCGCGTCCAGGCCCCAACCAGCCCACACAACCAACATGTCAAAGATCATCGGAATCGACCTCGGCACGACGAACTCGGTCGTCTCGGTCATGGAAGGCGGCGAGCCCGTCGTCATCGCCAACATGGAAGGAGCCCGCACCACGTCCTCCGTCGTCGCGTTCACCGCGGCGGGTGAGCGGTTGGTCGGCGCGCCGGCGAAGCGCCAGGCGATCACCAACCCAGCGAATACCATCTACTCGATCAAGCGGTTCATGGGACGTCGCCACTCGGAGGTCGCTGCCGAGGAGAAGTCGGTCCCCTACCAGGTGGTCGGTGGTCCCGAGGAGCTCGTCAAGGTCGAGGTTCACGGTAAGGCCTACACGCCGCCGGAGATCTCCGCGATGATCCTGCAGAACCTGCGCGAATCTGCGGAGGCATACCTCGGCGAGAAGGTGACGCAGGCCGTGATCACGGTGCCGGCGTATTTCAACGATGCACAGCGCCAGGCGACGAAGGACGCGGGCACGATCGCGGGCCTCGAGGTCCAGCGGATCATCAATGAGCCGACCGCTGCAGCCCTCGCGTACGGACTCGACAAGAAGAACCAGGCCAAGAGTCAGAACATCGCGGTGTTCGACCTCGGCGGCGGCACGTTCGACGTCTCGATCCTCGACGTGGGCGACGGAGTGTTCGAGGTGAAGGCCACCAACGGGGACACGCATCTCGGCGGTGACGACTTCGACCAGATCGTCATCAACTGGCTCTGCGACTCGTTCAAGGCGGCGAACGCTATCGACTTGCGCAACGACCAGATGGCGCTGCAACGGCTCAAGGAAGCCGCCGAGAAGGCGAAGATCGAGTTGTCCTCCGCGGCGCAGACCTCGATCAGCTTGCCGTTCATCACGATGGATCAGGCCGGCCCCAAGCACCTGCAGGAGAACCTGACCCGCGCGAAGTTCGAGGAGATGTGCGACGAGTTGTTCGCGCGCTGCAAGTCGCCGTGTATCCAGGCGATGAAGGACGCGAAGATGCCCGCATCCGAGATCGACGAGGTGATCCTCGTCGGTGGATCGACCCGCATCCCTCGAGTGCAGGCCCTCGTCAAGGAGTTGTTCGAGAAGGAACCCAATCGCACGGTCAACCCGGACGAAGTGGTCAGTCTGGGTGCTGCCATCCAGGGCGGAGTCCTCTCCGGCGATGTCGGCTCGATCGTCCTGTTGGACGTGACGCCGCTCTCGCTCGGCATCGAGACGATGGGCGAGGTCATGACGAAGCTCGTCGAACGCAACACGACGATCCCGACCAGCAAGTCACAGGTGTTCTCGACGGCCGCGGACAACCAGACCGAGGTCGAAATCCACGTGCTGCAGGGCGAGCGAGAATTCGCCAGGGACAACCGGACTCTCGGTCGCTTCAAGCTGTCCGAGATCCCGCCCGCGCCGCGGGGCACGCCGCAGGTCGAGGTCACGTTCGATCTGGACGCCAATGGCATCCTCAACGTGTCGGCGAAGGACAAGGGCACCGGCAAGGAGCAGAAGGTGACGATCGAGACCTCTTCCGGCCTGTCCGACGACGACGTCGAGCGGATGAAGAGCGAGGCGGAGACGCATGCCACGGAGGACAAGGGGCGACGTGAACTCGTGGACGCGAAGAACCAGGCGGAGCAGATGTGCTATCAGGTCGAGAAGACGCTGAAGGAGCACGAAGCCAAGGTCGATGGGGACGCCAAGACCGAGATCGAAGGTAAGATCAAGAACGTCCGTCAGGTCGCTGAGGGCGAGGACACGGACGCCATCAAGGCGGCACAATCCGAGCTTGAACAGGCGATGCACAAGGTGAGCGAGGCGCTCTACGAGCAGCCCGAGGCACCTCCTGGTGCCGAAGGCCCGCAGGGTGAAGGCACCGCAGGCGAGAAGGCCGGCGCCGGCGCTGGGACCGGCGACGAGGAGATCAAGGACGCGGACTTCGAAGTGAAGTAGCCGTTGTTTCCGAGCCGATGACACTACCCGTGACGCCCTGCGTCACGGGTCGTTGTCTGTACGGTGGGCACGGCTTTTCTGTTACCCCTGCTGTGGTGATCCACTACAACACGCGCCGCCATGATCGACGTCGAGAACCTCACCAAGCACTTCGGCGTAACTCGCGCTGTAGATGACATCTCATTCGCCATTGGCAAGGGCGAGGTCGTCGGGTTTCTCGGCCCCAATGGCGCTGGCAAGACCACGACGATCCGGGTCCTGACGTGCTTTCACCCGGCGACGTCGGGCAGCGCGCGGGTCAACGGGTACGATGTGTTCAAGCAGGCGGTGGAGGTCCGGCGCAGCGTCGGCTACCTCGCTGAGAACGTACCCCTCTACCCGGACCTCAGGGTCGAGGAGTTCCTGATGTACCGTGCCGCGCTGAAGGGCGTTGCGCGGCGCGAGCGCAAGAACGCTGTCGGGTCAGCCATGGAGCGGTGCGGCGTCGTCGAAGTGCGACGCAAGCTCGTGGGCCACGTGTCACGCGGCTATCGCCAGCGCGTCGGGCTCGCCGATTCCCTGGTCGCGAGCCCGACGATCCTGGTCCTCGACGAACCCACTTCCGGTCTCGACCCCAACCAGCGTCGCAAGGTGAAGAACCTGGTGCGTGAGCTCGCCGTCGACCACACGATCCTCTTCTCGAGCCACATCCTCGCCGAGGTCGAGGACGTGAGTTCACGCGTGATCGTGATCGACCGCGGCAAAATCAAGGCCGACGGCAGCCCGCGCGAGTTGCTCGAGCAGAGTCAGGGTAGGCAGCTCGTCGTCTGTGCGGCGGCGACCGCCGAGGATCTTGCCGCGTGTCTCGGCGACATCACGGGCGCGCGTGAGGTCACGGTAGAGATCTCCGACGAGGGGTTCAGCACGTTGCGGTGCATTCTGGATCCCGGCGCCGACCCGCGGGACGAGGCGTTTGCGCGGCTATCGCAGCGCGGCATCCGCATACGGGAGCTGAAACTGGACATGCCGACGCTCGAGGAGTTCTTCGCGGAGTTGACTCGGGTTCCTTCGCTCGCTGCGGATGACGTGGCGGGGGATGATGACGCGGAGGATGGTGCGGACCGCGCGCCCGAGGAGGTCACCGTCTGATGAGCGTGATCCTCGCGACGCTGCGCAAGGAGTTGATCTCCTACCTCTTCAGCCCGGTCGCGTACATCATCGCGGTCGTCCTCTACTTCTGGCGGGGCAACGAGGTCTACCGGCTGATCGTCATGTCGACGGACGCTCAGTACGACGTCGACACGTTCGTCAACTACTACATCATCTACGGTGGCTGCACCTACGCGTTCTTCCTGCTCGTGCCGCCCATCTTGACGATGCGGTGCATCGCGGAGGAGAAGCGGACCGGGTCGCTCGAAGTCCTGATGACCGCACCGGTGCGCGACTTCGAGATCGTGATCGGGAAGTGGCTCGCCGCCGTCATCTTCTTCGGTCTCCTCTGGCTGCCGACGCTCTTGCTGCTCGGCGTGCTGTCGTCCGACGCGATCCTCGGTCAGAGCTTCCATCTCGGACCGGTGTTCTCCGCCTACCTCGGGCTGTTTCTGCTCGGGTCGATGTTGCTCTCGGTCGGGATGTTCACGAGCAGCCTGTCTGACAACGTCCTGCTCTCGGCCATTCTGTCGCTGATGTTCAACATGGGGCTGATCGCCGCGCCTGGCATCTTCCACGAGCAACTCGGCAACTCGCACGTCGCCACCGTCGTGAAGGAGCAAACGAACGTGTTCGAACACCTGTCGAGTTGGTTTGGCCGCGGCCAGATCGACACGAGCAAGGTCGTGTTCTATCTGGCTGGGACGCTGTTCTTCCTCTTCCTCACCGTGAGGTCATTGGAGTCGCGCAAATGGCGGTAAAGAGTCGAGTCGCCGGGTGGAGCAGCGCGCTGTTCGCGTCGGTGTTGGCGCTCGCTGCCTGGTTGTGCGTCGTCCTCGTCGCGTCGCGACCGGGTTTCCGCAAGATCATCGACCTGACCCCGGGTCACAGCGCGTCGGTTCAGCCAGGCACGGAAGCCCTGATCGACGATCTGCAGGATCGCGATGGGGTGAGGATCGAGATCTACAGCCTCTTCGAACCGCTTCCCGCCGGCCAGACGCCGCAGCAGCGCGCACTCGTCGCGATCTACCGCCGGGTCCAGAACATGACCATCGACCTGCTGCGGCAGTACGCCGCGCTCGGCGGCGACAAACTCACGGTCCAGCACATCGATCCCCGTCGCGACCCCGACAAGGCGCGGAAGATCCTGGAACGCCTCGGTGGAGTCAAGCAGCTGCACTCTATCGTGGTCGCTGTCGTGCGCGAGAAGGAAGGCGGCGGCGAGTCGATTCAAAAGAAGGTCATCCCCGTCGCCGACCTCGCCGTCGTGGACGTGGGAACCGGGGCGCCCGTTCCGGGAGGCAACACCCGGATGCCGCGACTCGACTTCTTCTCGGGCGAGGAGCAGCTGTCCTCCGCAATGAAGACGCTGCTCGCCGGAGGCACGCCGATTGTCTACCTCCTCACAGGACACGACGAGCAGGTGGCCACGAACGGCAACAGCCCCTCCGACTACACGAGCTTCGTCGCGGGGCTGCAGTCCGAAGGATTCAAGGTCACCGACCTCAATCTGAACGAGCAGGACATTCCGAAGGACGCGACGGTGATCGCGTGCCTCGAGCCCCAGACCGGCTTCGCCCAGGCGGAGTGCGACAAACTGCACTCATGGCTGAGGCGAGGGGGACGTCTGTTCCTCAATCTGAGCTACCACGACGTCGCGTCGCGAAACCCCAACTTTGAGAATCTCTTGTCGCCGCTCGGCGTGGCCATCGGTGATCGGATGGTCGCGCAACGATGGGGCAACGCGCCGGTGAGCAAGGCGGCGTTGTTGGAGATCTATCCGCGCAACACGGCTCTTTCGATAACCAAACAACTCGTCGCCCAGAAGCGCACGGTCAGTCTGCGCTACGCCCGCCCGATCCAGAAGACAAGAGACAGCGTGAAGGATGCTGCGCTGGATCAGAGCCTCCTGCGCACAGAGCCGAATTGTTGGTTGGCAGGCCGCGTAGACGTCGCACAGGTAGATCTGATTCCGCCGAGAGACGCGCGTGAGTACCAGTCCCATTGCGTCGGGGGAGTCGTCACGATCCAGCCAGAGGTCGGGGACCATGCCGGTCGCGTGATCCTCATCGGCGGCATCGGGTTCAGCAATTCCACGGTCGAGGTCGGATCCCAGAAGGACCTCGTCTTGAACTGCTTTGCATGGCTGGCGGAGCGCACCGAGCACATCCGCTTCGATCGGGACGAAACAGGCCCCCGCAAGGCGGGGATCATCAAACGCGGCTCGAACCCGGATATCCTCGCGAGCAGGCTGGCGCGCGCCAAGTACCTGCTGATCTTCGGTGTGCCGCTGGGCTTTTTCGCGCTCGGGATCTTCGTTTGGTGGCGACGGAGACGCATCTGATGGGTTGGCGGACCAATATCGTCCTCACTGTGCTGGTCGGTGGCCTGGGCAGCTATCTGTACTTCAACGAGGAACAGAAAGAGGATGTTCCCAACGACGCGCAACTCGGCAGCGAGCCTCTCCTGCCCAGGGGCGCCTGGCGCGCGCGGAAGATCTGGTTCCAGTACGCCGAGAATCGTCAGCCGGTCATCCTCGATCTCGACGCCGCGAATCAGAAGTTCATGATCGTGGACCCGGTGCGCGACGTCGCGTCGTCCGCGGTCCTCGAGAGCATCCTCAACGTCTACAACACCGCGCTTCTCGTCGAAGGCTATACCGCGGAGGATCTCGCGGCTGACCCGGCGTTGGTCGAGAAGACCGGGCTCGACAAGCCGCTCGGCAAGATCGAATTTCGCTACGCGCCAGACGACAAGGTGGTCGTGGAGTTCGGGCACCCCGGCGTGCGCGAAGGCGTGATGTGGGTCCGCGTCGGCGACGCGATCTACCGTGCTGACCCGGTGCTCCGGTCCCTGCTCGACAAGAACCCGGACGAGTTTCGTGAGCACCTCCTGTTCACGAACTTTTCGATCGGTCAGTTTCGTCAGATCCGATTCAATCGTCGCGTCGAAGGCAAGATCAAGACACACGTGGTCGAGCGACGCTTGCTCGATTCGATCCAGATCCTGGAACCCATCAACGCGCGGGCGGACCCGGCAGCATTCGGCCAGTACCTCCGGTCGATCGGATCCCTCTACGTCAAGAGGTTCATCACCGGAGGCACCCAGACGAACCCGACGGATGAGGCGACGGACTTCCAGATCACCGTCGCTGGCGACCGCGGGTCCGAGACTCTCGACGTGAGGATCTTGCCGGGCGGCGAGTACTTCGGTCACCTCCGTCGCCGCGATATCAACTTCATCGTGAAGCAGCGCACCCTCGTGGACCTGGCCCGTTGGTTGCCCCCTCTGCGACAGAAGAAGGTCGTGTCCATCCCGGAGCGCTTCATCCAGAGTTTCGAACTCGATCCAGGCAAGGGCGAGAAGGCCGTGTTCACGCGCTCGAGCCAGGGATTCAGCATCGCTGCCCCGATCGAGATCAAGAAGACGAACGCGACGCCCCTCGGCGAGTTTCTCCACGCGCTCACCAACCTGACGGCGAGGGGATTCGAGGACGATCCCGGGGTCGAAACGGGGCTGAAGGACGGCGAGGGCTACTTCACCGTGCGGGTCGGCGTCCCACCGGGCACCGGTCTGAAGCCGCTCGCGATCCGAATCGGCAAGGATGCCGGCAAGGGGTTGGTCTACGCCAAGCGGGAGGACGAGAAGAACGTGCTCCTCCTCGGCGCGGATGACGTCAAGCTCTTGCGGCGGCCCTGGCTGGAGTTCGCGAGTCTCTACGCGCCGCCGCTGACAACGAACGCGTTCCGCGTCGAGGTTCACGCGCCGAATCAGAAGGACCCGATCGTCTACACATTCGAGCAATTCGAGTGGCGCAGGCCGGGTGCCGAGACGGCCGACGACGAGGTCCGGGACTTCGTCGACGCCCTGAAGATCCTGCGTTCCGGCGGCATCGTGTTGGTCGGCGATCTCGAGGCGAAGGCCGAGGCTGTGCGGGTGGTGCTGCGACGGAACACCCACGCCGCGAGCGGTGAGATCTACGAACTGTCGATGCGTCTCCACGAGAAACAAGTCGTCATGTTGGTCAAGGGCTTCGACGACATCGCGTACCTCGTCACCCAACCGTCATTCCGGGCGCTGTACGACCGCTGGACGAGGCGTTAGCTACCGGTTGCATTCCGGATCAGGGGTTCAGCTGATTAGGCTGTGAAAGTCCGGACTGCTTCGTACAATCCCGGATATGGCCGGTTTATCAGAATCAAGGTGGCGGTACGTCGCGTTGCTGGGGGCGACGGTGACTCTTCAGGGATGCTATCTCGATAGCCTCTTCCATGAGCCAGAAATCGATCTCGCGCGCAACCCGTACATCTACCAGCGGAGCGAGTACGAGGCGCCACGGCGGACCAACGCGCCGGTGTACGTCACACGGCTCAAGGATCGGCGCGAGCTCCCGGACCTCGACAAGGGGCCGAACTACCGTAAGTTCTTCTCCGACGAGATCTGGGCTCGTTCGATTCCGGTCATGGTCGAGGAGATCCTGATCGAGGAAATCGACCACAGCAAGATCTACAACGGGATCTCGAGCGGCAACGGCGGGACGCCCAGGAGCACGGACATCATCCTCGAGCCGACGCTGCTGCACATGTATCGCATGCGCGAGGTGATGACCGAGGCCGGCATGACGGGCTGCCGCCGCACCGTGGCGGTGTCGACGCTCCGGATCAGCATCCGGGGACCCGTCGATGCGGTCGGCGCGCGACCGACGCTCATGGATGAGGTTTTCCACCAGCATGTCGCCACGCAACCGCGACTCGGCAGACCCGAGGAGGGCATCGCTCTCACGGGGCGAACGCTGGAGCAGATCATGAAGAGGGCCTTGGCCAAGATCTACGAATCCAACAGTGTCGTCCGGTCGGAACCCGCCGCGGTGCCTGCGAGTACCGGGAAGACTGGCAAACCGAACGCCGACCCGGCGAAGCGCAACAAGTGACGCTGAGCGACCAGTGACGTGAGCGTCGTTGAGTTGATCGACTTGCTGCGCGAGGGGCGCGACATTCCTGTCTCCCTCGCCGCGCAGCACACGGTGCCGCCTCGGCCCGCGCGATTCGCTTCGTACCCGGAGTGGATCCACGCGGGTTTGCGGGAGGCCCTCGAGGCCCGCGGCATCCTCGAACTCTACGAGCATCAATGTGAGGCCGCGGACGCCTTGCATCGCGGCGAGCACGTCGTCGTCGCGACTCCCACCGCTTCGGGGAAGTCGCTCTGCTACCACATCCCCGTTCTCGATCACTTGTTTCGTGAAGGCGGCGATGCGCGCGCCCTGTATCTCTTCCCGACGAAGGCGCTCGCCCGGGACCAGATGGCCGAGCTCGAGTCGATCCTCAAAGCGTCCGGTCGCGAGGATCTGACCGTCGCGGTCTACGACGGAGATACACCGCCAGCAACGCGGCGCGCATTGCGCGAGTCCGGATCGCTCGTGATCACGAACCCGCACATGTTGCACGCGGGAATCCTGCCGAACCACACGAAGTGGCAGGGGTTGTTCACCGGGCTGCGCTACATCGTCATCGACGAGATGCACACGCTGTCGGGAGTCTACGGTTCGCACGTCGCCAACGTGATCCGCCGGCTCAAGCGGATCTGCGCGCACTACGGGAGCGACCCGGTGTTTTGCGCGGCGAGCGCGACGATCAGCAACCCAGGGGAGCACGGGCGCCGGCTTCTCGAATTGCCAGTGAAGGTCATCGATGAGGACTCGAGCGCGGCCGGCGCGAAGCACTACATGTTCCTCAATCCGCACCTGATGTCGGAGACCTCCGGCCTTCGGGTGCCGGCGGTGGAAGCGGCTCGGCAGATCGCGCGGCAACTGGTGGCCACCGACCTCCAGACGATCTACTTTTGCCGATCGAGGAACACCGTCGAGGTGTTCCTCAAGTACATCCGCGACGAGGCGAAGCGCGCGAACGTGGATCAGGAGCGCGTCGCGGGCTACCGGGGCGGATACCTGCCGAATCTGCGACGGAAGATCGAGAGCGGTCTGTCTTCCGGCGCGATCACGACGGTCGTCGCCACGAGCGCCCTCGAGCTCGGCATCGACATCGGTAGCCTCGACGTGTGCGTGCTCGTGGGCTACCCGGGGACCGTGAGCAGCACGTTCCAGCGCGCGGGGCGAGTTGGTCGTCGCAACAAGGAGAGCGCCGTCATCTTCCTGGCGCGCTCGTTCGCCATGGATCAGTACCTGATGACGAACCCGGGCTACCTGTTCGACGAGCCGAGGGAGATGGTCTCGATCGACCCGCAGAACCCGATCATCCTGACGAACCACGTGAAGTGCTCGGCCTTCGAGCTTCCGTTCGGGATGGATGGTGAGAAAGGTCCGGAGTTTGGTCAGGCCGAGCATCTGGACCAGGTGCTCGATTTCCTCACCGACGACCTGCGCCTGCTCGTGCGCGAGGGCAAGCGGTACCACTTCACCGGGCTCACCTATCCCGCACAGGGAGTAAGCCTGAATGCGGCCGACATGGACAACGTCGTGATCATGGATACCTCGACGGGCACGGTCCTCGGCGAGGTCGACCGACCGTCGGCGATCGTCGAGGTCTACGAGGGCGCGATCTACGGTCACCAGGGCGAGCAGTACCAGGTCGAGGAGTTCCACTACGCCGACCGACGCGCGAACGTCAGGAGAGTGGATGTCGATTATTACACCGAGGCCGATACCGAGACCGAGGTGCGCGTACTGCATGTGGACGAGACTGTTCCCTTCGCGACGTATGAATCGCACCGATCCGAGGTCCACGTCTCCACGCTGGCCCGGGCGTTCAAGAAGATCCGTTTCTACACCCGGGAGAACGTCGGCATCGGCGAGATCAACCTGCCGCCGGAGGAGTTCGAGACCGAGGCCTGTATTCTCGCGCTCGAAGAGTCGTTCGCAGTCGAGGCGGGGCTTCACCGTGGCGCCGACGCCGGCGGCCTGCGCGGCGTGGGGGAGTTGATCCAAGGGCTCGTTCCGTTGTTCGTGCGCGTCGACCCGGCCGACGTGAAGGTCAGCACCGAGCTCTGTCATCCGCACTTCGACCGCCCCACGATCACGATCTACGACCAGATTCCGAACGGAGTCGGCTTGTCCGAGAAGATCTTCAGCTGCCATCGCGAGATCCTGCAGGCCGCGCTCGGTCTCACCCGGAAGTGTGCGTGTACGACAGGGTGTCCCTCGTGCATCGGTCCGAGTCGTGATCAAGGTCGTCGCGGAAAAGGTCTAGCGCTCGCCGTGTTGACGGGACTGCTCCGATGAAACGTGCATTCGGTGAGCGGTTGCGTCGCGCATTTCGGGATTCGGACGAAGGGGCGAGCGAGTCTCTGCGCGACGCACTCCGACGACGGGAGCAACGGTTGGGACAGTCCGGCGAACGCGTCGAAATCCCGGCTGGTCGCGTGGTGGAGAACGAACGCGGGAGTTGTTTCGTCCGCGAGCTGCGGTACCCACTCGAGACCATCCACGGTGACCTTCCGCTGGGTGCGGCGTGCAACGTGGATTCCACTCGGTTGGCGGTGCTTGCGAAGTTGCCCGAGATGGGGGAGTTCGACCTTTCGAAGTGTTTGTTCCTCGACACCGAGACGACCGGGCTCTCTGGCGGTGTCGGCACGATCGTGTTCATGGTCGGGCTCGGGTTCTTCGACGGGGAAGAGTTCGTGCTCGAGCAGGCCTTCCTGCGGAGTTACGGCGACGAACCGTCCGCACTGATCCACACGGCACGTCGCCTGAAGCAGTATCCCAACCTCGTCACGTTCGTCGGCAAGTGCTTCGATCGACATCGCATCGCGGCGCGGATGGCCGTGCACAAGATCAGGTCGCGCGTGCTGACGTCGCATCACCTGGACCTGTACTACATGGCGCAACGCGCATGGAAGTCGGAGTTGCCGGACGTGAAGCTGCAGACCGTGGAGCGCCACAAACTCGGCGTCCACCGGGAGGACGACATGCCGGGCAGCGAGGCGCCGATTGCGTTCCTCGACTGGATTCGCGACGGCTCGGGGCGCGTCGATCGCGTGTTCGAGCACAACCGGCTCGATGTGCTCACGCTCGTCACGCTTCTCGCGGCTTTGGGTCGCTGAGAGAGCGTCGCCGTGGAAGCGCGCGTCAGCGCCGCCGCCTCGTCCTTCCCTGGCGTGACTTGCGGGAGGACCTGGAGTCGGTGATCGGCGTCTGCGTCTCCCACTTCCCGCCGATTTCTTGACCGGTCGCGACGTGGGTGCCGCGAATCTTCTCCCGCGGTCGGTACTTGGAGAACGCCGCATCGAGTTCCTTCGCCAGCTCGGTGCCCTTGTGATCAGTGGCGATCGAAGCGATGAGCCGTCCACGGTCGCCGAAGGTGCTGAGTCGCACGAAGTAGATCCCGGGCTTTGGGTCGTTCCGCAGTTGCGCGATAGTCGCGAGTCCCTTCGGGTCGTCCACGACGACATACTCGCTGCGCCCGACAAGCAGCTTCTTCCAGACGACTTCACCGAGGTTTGTTTCGAGCTGACGCCGTGAACGGGCCTCCTGGTGAAACACGATGACCAGGGGGCGGTTTTCGCACGAGGCCACGTTGAGCGCGAGGCGCAGGTTCGCAGCGGTCGGAACTGCGGGGCTTTGCTCGGTCGACCGCGTCAGTGTCGGTTTCGTATCGCCTGACTCGCCGTAGCGCCGAGCGTGACGCTTCATCGCGCGCGCCATTGTCGCTGCCGATTCGGAGCCGCTGCCGTACACGGAATTGGGACTACGACCCGTCATGGTCAGGCGCTTCTTGCCGTCCGGTCCGAGCATGGCGAAGACGGTGTTTTCGAGGTTGTCATTGCGCCCGCTGTAGAGGTCCTTCAGCAGCGCACCCTCGGCAGCGTTCTCGTACGTCATCAGACGGATGCAGACGAGGTTGCGCGAGGCAGCGATGACGGTGGGGTTGGACAGGAAACTCCGGTCTGCGTTTTGCTTGCCGGGTCACCACACCCCCGGGACGCGACTGCAGTGCGCCGCAGCCGAGATCAGGAGGATGGGCCGCCCGGTGCGCTTCGCTTCCGCGAGACCGCGATCCCACGTTCCGAACCACGCGATCCCGGTGGTGGCTTCTTTCTCGGGAGCGGAGGAACACCGCGAACTCTCGAAAATCAGGTCAGCCGCGGAGGCCTGACGTACAGATTACACGGTTCTCGAAACGGACACGACCGTCGGCGCTTGCGAATGCCCCGGCTTCGACCGCGATGGCATCGAGAAGTCGTTTTTGTGTCGGGTCGTCGGCCTTATCCAGTTGCTTGCGCGCGGGGCTCGAGATGTCGGTGATGAACTGGACGTAGTGCTCGGGTGAATCGAACTCCATGTGGACGGTGAACGGTTCCGTCGTGACGTCGCAAAACCCTACGTCTGCGAGGATCGCGATCAGCACGTCGGTATCTTGCAGACGGAACGGGCCGGGCTCGTCCGGGTCCGGCGACGGGAGATCCAGTTCGCGGCGCAGCGTGGCCCCGGCGACCGAGATGAACGGCACCTCTTTGGCGCTTCCCCATACTGCGGCCGCGAACCGCCCACCGGCGCGGAGTGCGCTGTGAACGCCACGCACGGCGGCCTCGGGGTCCAGCATCAGCATCAGTCCCCACCGGCAGACTGCCGCGTCGAAGGGTCTGTTTCCGGTGGAGAGCTGACTCGCGTCCTGTTCGGCGAACTCGATGTTGGTCACGTCCAGGCTCGCCGCTCGCTCGCGACCGATCTCGAGCATTGTCGACGAGAGGTCGCAGGCGAGCACGTGTCCAGACGGACCGGCGATTCGTGCGGCGGTCACGGCCGGTTCCCCGATGCCGGTCGCGATGTCCAGAACGTGGTGTCCTTCCTCGACGCCAGCGAGAGCGACGAGCCGGTCGTTCAGATCCTGCGCCGCGGACTCGAACATCGGCCACCACTTTCGCCAGGCCCAAGCCACTGAATCCCACGCGGCGCGTTCTTCCTTCGCGAATGTCGCAGGATCAATCTCTCGGTTTGCCATGACCGGATCCTACACCTGACGTTACTCTGGGATCTACTTCGCACCTCGAACCCATGAAACGTCGTGAATTCCTCGTCGCCTCGAGTTTCGGTGCCGCCAACGCACTTCTCGGTTGCGCGGTGCCCGGGTCGCATGGTCAACGGTCGTTATTCGAGATCTTGCTCGCGCAGAACGATGACGCGGTTTCGGAGATGCTCCCACGGCAACAGAGAGACAAGTCCCACCCGGCGGTCGGCGGCCTGCCGGACCGCTACGAGGTCTATCATCCGGGCTCGGCCTCCGGGTTGATTCTCAGGTGCGCCGTCGGTTACGTGAGTCCGCAGAGCCGCTTCTTCCGGTCGCCGAAGCTTCTCGACCGGATGCTCCTCGCCGCGCGGTTCTTGCTCGGATCGCAGCATGACAATGGCACGATCGACTTGCTGACGACGAACTTCCACTCGACGCCAGATACCGGGTTCGTGATGGAGTGGATGTGCCTCGCGACGAGTTTGTTGCGCGAGGCCGAGAAGTCCTGGGCCGGATCGGTTGCACCCGTGATCGCGGAACTGGACCGCTTCGTGCTGCGCGCGGCGGACGCGCTCACGGTCGGTGGGATCCACACCCCGAATCATAGGTGGGTGGTCTGCATGGCCTTGGCCAGAGCCAACCGGCTCCACCCGAATCCGCGCTACGTGGCGAGGATCGACGAATGGCTCGGCGAAGGGGTCGACATCGACGGCGACGGCCAGTTCACGGAACGCAGCACATCTGTCTACTCGCCGCTGACCGACCGCTGTCTCATCACAGTGGCGCGGTTGCTCGATCGTCCGGCGCTCCTCGAACCCGTGCGGCGCAACCTCGAGATGACGTTATTCTACCTTCACGCCGACGGCGAGGTCGTGACGGAGGGTTCGCGACGGCAGGACCAGTATCGGAGGGGTTCGCTGGCGCCGTACTACTATCCGTATCGCTTCATGGCGCAGCGGGACGGTAACGGTCGGTTTGCTGCGGCGGCGCGGTGGATCGAGGCGACGGTTGCGCACCGATTGACCCGCGACGCGGGGTTCTTCGTCGAGAGCCAGGCGCTGCGGAAACGGATGCCGTCGGATGCCAGGCTGCCCACCGACTACGAGAAGCACTTCCGGCATTCGGACCTGGTCAGGATTCGGCGAGGGTTGGTCAGCGCGACGTTGCTCGCGCAGAACTCGACGCTGTTCTCGTTGCACAACGGTCGTGCCGCCGTCGTCGTGCGTTTCGCGTCGGCGTTCTTCGGCAAGGGACAGTTCACCGGCGCGAACCTGCGGAAGGACGGTCGGAGTTGGGTGATGGACCAGAAGCTCGAGGGACCGTACTGGCAGCCGCTGGCCGCGAGTCGGCGTACCGGCGACAACGACTGGGCGAAGACCGATCGCACGACACGCGAGAGGAGCGAGGTGCAGCGCCTCCATTCGACGGTCCGCTTGAGGGAGACGTCCGGGGTGTTCGAGTTGCAGATCGTGATCGAAGGCACCGCCCGGGTGCCGGTCGCCATCGAGCTTGGATTTCGCAAGGGCGGGGCTCTCTCGGGACATGGGCTGTCGAAGGTCTCGGGCCCGACCGCGTTGTGGTTGCTCGAGTCGGGAACCGGTCGGTTCGAATTCGGCGCGGACGCAATCGAGTTCGGTCCAGGTCGTCGAGAGCACGCCTGGACAGGGTTGCGCGGCGCCCTGCCGAAACTGGACGCAGACAGCGTCTACTTGACCGGGTTCACGCCGTTTCGCACTACACTGACGCTCAGCTGAGAACACGCCCTGAATCCACACAGACGCTACGAGTACGATCCACATGGAGGCAAGCAACGAACCGGTTCTCCTCACGACCGCACGCTCGAGTTTCGAAGCCAAGGTCATCGTCGCCGTGCTCGCCAGCGAGGGTATCAAGGCGTTCAACTCTGGCGGCAACCTGATGGATGAGTTCGCGGTGACCCAGGTGTTGTTGAACCTGCAGGGCGTCGATGTCTTTGTTTCGGCGGACAGCCGCGATGCTGCCAATCAGGCGCTCGAAGCCGCCCGCAAGGTCGGCAAGTTCATCGAGGGAGATTCGGACGACTGATGCGGGCTATTGCGTAGCGGCCCAGATCTTGATTGCCTCCGGGTAGGCGACGCACTCCGCGTCGAACACCCTCGCGGCCAACGTGTCGGCGGTGTCGTCTTCGAGTACCG
This sequence comes from uncultured candidatus Brocadiaceae bacterium, assembly GCA_964469555.1. GTDB lineage: Bacteria > Planctomycetota > UBA1135 > UBA1135 > UBA2386 > CAYYAQ01. Next base: position 37,620 of record CAYYAQ010000027.1, read on the forward strand.
GCACGCGCTTCTGCAACAGGATCGCCCCGCGGTCGTACTCGTTGTCGCAGTAGTGCACGGTGCAGCCGGATTCACTCTCGCTAGCCGCCAGAACCGCGTCGTGGACGCGGTGGCCGTAGAACCCTTCGCCGCCGAACTTCGGCAGGAGCGCCGGGTGGATGTTGAGGACGCGTCGGCGATGGGAGTCCGGGATTTTCAGCAACCGCAGGTAGCCGCATAGGCAAACGAGTTCGACGTCGTATCCCTCGAGGATCGCGAACGTCGATTCGGAGTCGGGCGCAAGGAGTGTCGGCAGTCCCGCCGCCCGGGCGTGGTCGACGCCGCGAACGCCTTCGCGATCGGATATTACGCATACGACCTCCGCGTCGAGCTTGCCGTCTCGGATGTGCTCCAGGATGTTGACAAGTGTCCGCCCGGTTCCGGAGAGCACGACGCCGATGCGAGTCGCTGCCATCACTGTCGGATCAGCGAACCGACGCGGCGATGCCGGTCAGCAACGTGGCGATGCGCGGCGCGGCCACGTCGGCGGCGTCGAGCATGTCCTCGATCGACGACGGTGTATGGCGCTCGAGGCTGATCGCCTGCGTGACGCCGGCGAGAGCCAGGACCTGGAATCCTGAATGCACGGCGGCGACTACTTCAGGAACGAGCGACATCCCGACGAGGTCGGCACCGGCGAGTTTGAGGTACCGATACTCGGCGCGCGTAGGCAGACTGGGTCCGGGCACCGCAGCGAACACGGCTGGCAGGCACGGGATGCCGGCTTCGCGGGCGACATTGCGGGCGATGTTCCGCCAACCCTCTGTGTATGGGTCGGACATGTCGGGGAAACGCGGTCCGAGCTGGTCGTCGTTCGGCCCGTGTAGCGGATGAACGCCGGAGAAGTTGATGTGGTCCTCGACGACGGCGATCGTGCCGGGTTCGAGTTGCAATGACAGGCTCGCCGCGGCCGCGGTCAGGATCAGCACGTCCGCGCCCATGGCGCGCAGTACACGGACGGGGAACGTCACCTCTTCGGCGGAGTAGCCTTCGAACCCTACCGCTGGGGCGTCCCCGACGATGACGGGCACGCCTTCGAGGTGGCCGAACAGCAGCGGTTGGGACTCCTTCCGGTCGAAGTGCAACCCGCCCGGCAGTTCGTCCTGGGAGAAGGTGTACTTGTCCTTCAGCTGATTGGCGATCGATGTGTGGCCCGTGCCGAGCAGCATCGCGATGCGCGGCTTGGTCTCGATCGCTTCGAGGAGCTTGGTGGCGGCTTCGCTTGCCAGCTGACGAGTGGTGGATCGATTGGGGGAGACCATTGGCCGTGTGCTATTGAATCTCCAGCGTTGCGAGTGAGTGCTTGTAGCGTTGCTGGGTTCTTTCGAGGTATCCGTGGGCGCTGGTGTACTGCATACGTGAGAACGAACGCAATGCCCGCGCCACTTCCCTGGCTGCGCGTAGCTCTGTCGAAAGGAACTCGCGCCAGGTCGGGGTCACCTTGGTCATGCGAAGGAGCAGGATCGTGAGACCCGACGTGCTCGCCACGAACCGATTCTCCCCGGTGCCGCTGGCTATGTCGGCAGGGTCGAGCTTCGCCATGTACGAGCTCGCTGCATCGATGTGATCGAGCAGGATGTGCAGCGAGAGGAAGGCCAACCGGTTCGCGCTGGCGATGTCGTCCCCGGTCCCGATGTCGACGAACACCTCGAACAACCGGCTCCCGCGCAGTGTCTCGAGGGGAATCGTCCGCGTGTCGGTGTCGCCCTTGGGGATCTCGACCGTGAGCCCGACGTTCTCGCCGCTGGTCGCGAACGAGATGACCTTCACGTCGGTCACGGCGTCGTCGATGTCGACGGGGACCATGACCTTGCCTGCCTTGATCGCGGCGAGGTATGCCTTCTCGTATTCGACCGCCGACGTGACGAGGTCGAGGACATTCTTGGCTCGCGGGCCGGGACTGTAATCTTTCAGTTCGGCATTCGTGGCTGCCGCCAGACTCGCGGCAGCGCTCAAGTCGAACGCGCGGACCTTCTGGAGAATCCCGTCCTTGCTGAGAGTGCGACGGCGGTAGTTGGCCCAGGCTGATGACTCGCGTGAACTCGCGAGATCCTGGCGCAGCTGCTTCACGGCCCGACGTTCCGTGGCCAGGTAGTTCGAGAGTTCTCTGCGATCTGCGAAGGCCTCGCGTGGCCAACTCGCGGCGTGGGTCGTGTCGAGAACGATGTCGATTGTGCTCAGCGCCTTCTCCACGGCATCTGGATCGCGAGCTGTCTTCGCCTGGTCGACGGCGGACTTCAGCTTGCTCAACTGAACAACCGCTGCGGCGAACAGCTTCTCGTTCATCTCGGTCAGGACGACTTGCAGGGGTTCTTCGCGCAGGATGTCCTTTGAGATATCCCCGGGATTGAAGCCGGTCGCGGCCTCCTTGAACTTCCCGTCGTCGATGAGTTTCTGTAGTCGGCTTCTCAACAAGTCCCGGGCGGTCGCGACAGCCGCGGCGTGAATCCGCTCGTTCTCGAGTCGTGCCCCCTCGTTGGTGCGCAGGTTCTTGGCTTTGGCTACCGCATCGGTCGCGGCCTTCGTCCCGCTGTAGTTCTTGTGTTTGGAGAAGGCGTCGAGACTCGCCGCCATCGCCATCGGTGGCTCGTCGCGATTGACCAGGATGTTGAAGCGGGTCAGCGCTTTCTCTTCGCGCAACTCCTTTTCGAGCTTGGGGTCCGTGACTTGCACGATCTTCATCCCACTGTTGCCCCCGGGTTGTGTGAGTCCCCAGTAGAGCGCGTAGCCGGCGATGAGCACGCTCACCGCGATGACGCCGATCAGCGGCCCCTTCTTGGCGGGCGGGTGCAGCACGAGTTCGAGCTCGTCGATGAGGTCTTTGGCGCTCTGGAAGCGATCCTCGGGTGCCTTCTCGACGAGCCGATCGATGATATCGGTGACGACCATCGGGACGTCGTCGTGGACGTCGCTGGCCAGGTCCGGCTCGCTCTTGACGTGCGCGGTGAGGATTTCCTTGGTCGTCTTGCGCTGGAACAAGGTGCGTCCGGTGACGAGACGGAAGAACGTGCAACCGAGCGAGTAGAGGTCGGAGCGGTGGTCCAACGGTTTGTTGAGGACCTGCTCGGGCGACATGAAGTGTGGCGTGCCGACGATCTTGCCCTGTTCCGCGTCGTCCGACATCGCGAGGCCGAGGTCGGCGATCTTCGCGGTGTCGTGGGTGTCGACCATCAGGTTGTCGGGCTTGATGTCGCGGTGCACGATCCGCATGGACTCCGCGTAGGAGAGTCCCTTCGCCGCGTCGATGATCAGCTGCAGGCACTCTTCGACCGGGATTCGCCCGCCGCGCTTGAGCCGATCCTCGAGCGAACCGTGACCCATGATCTCCATGGAGAGGTAGTAGGTGTCACCGTCGTGCCCGACGTCGAAGACCTGCACGACGTTTGGATGAGACAGCCGCGCCGCAGCGCGGGCCTCGGCGACGAACCGGCCCACGAACTCGGGGTTCTTCGTCAGGTCATTGTGGAGAACCTTGAGCGCGATCTCCCGGTGCAGGCTCAGTTGCTCGGCGCGGTAGACGGTGCCGTGTCCGCCCTCGCCGAGGACTTCGATCAAGCGGTAACCCTTGAGCTCGAGTTGGACGTCGATCTGGTCATCTTGTGCAGCTGAACCGAAGCGCAGCCGGACGTTGCCGATCTCGAGGACGTCACCCTCCGACAGCCGGGCGGCGTCGGTATCCTTGCCATTCAGCAGAAATCCTGCATCGAGTCGCTTGACGCCGAATCCGCCGTTCTTCAGCGCCTTGATCACGAGGTGACGATCCGCGACGCCTGGGGTACCAAGCTCCAGGGTGCAGCCCTCGGCGCTGCCGATCACGAAGGGGTCGGATTCGGAAAACACCAGGGTTCGGCCACGAAGGGGACCGGATTCGACTGTCAGTTCGGCCATCTTGCCGCGGGGGGCGAGCGATTCGCTTTGGAGCTAGAGGGGGCCTTCAGTATGACCCGAGATCGCTGGGATCGCCACCGACGATCGAAAGCTTGAGTTCGATGCACTGCTCCGTGTCGAGCTGGATTCGGTTCGGATCGGCGATCTCGACCCCGGGAATCCACAGCAACCTGTCTTCGGCATCGACCAACAAAGGCAATCGACTCCGATCGAATCGCGGCACCCGGCGATTTTGCATGAATCGCCGCAGGTCGAGGGGGCCGCGGCCGCCGAGGGGCCAGAAGCGGTCGCCAGGGCGACGGGTGCGGAGACGCCACGGTCGCGGCGCTTCTCTCGGGTCGATCACGGCGTGACCCGTCGA
>CAYYAQ010000028.1:0-35534 GCA_964469555.1 uncultured candidatus Brocadiaceae bacterium
GCCCGCGACAACGTCCACTGGCTCGGATTCCGCGACCACAAAAACATCCCGTCCTTCGGCGCCGGCTTCGACGTCGCGCTCCTGCCGTACCTGACGAACGACTGGATCCAACACTGCAACCCGATCAAGCTGAAGGAGTACCTCGCGCTCGGCTTGCCGGTAGTGAGCTCCGACTTCCCCGAAGCGCGACGCTACGCCCCCCACGTCCGGGTGGCCTCCAGCCACGATGAGTTCATCGAGATGGTCGGCGCCCTCGCCGCGACCGTCACGACGCCATTGGATCGGGAGGCACAGCGCGACGCCGTCCGCGACTCCACGTGGGGTCGCAAGGCAGACGATCTGCTCCGCTTGACCGAGGGCCGACTCGCTCTCGGAACTGCGCCTGTCGCAGTATCGAAAGAATGAGCTAACTCGAGGGCGCGGCGGGGGCGTTGGTGCCGGAGAGCGAGTGCATCCCCCGGTAGTACGCCACGGCCATCAGGAGGAACAGCGCCGAGAACACAGCCTCCTTGATCTCCATCGCCGGCCAGTGGATCCGCATCCCGTGGGGCGTGACTGTCTTCTCGAGCAGCTTGCTCACGCCATAGTTGATCGGGAAGAAGATGCCGATGCCGAGGGGCACGATGGGTAGGCCGAACCGCCGGAGAAGGCCCGCCAGGCCAGAGGACAGCCTGCACGAGAGCGGCACGAGGAAGCAGTAGAAGATCCAGAAGAGCGCGAACATGCCCTGGATCGAGAGCAGCTTCCTCCACCCGGTCTTCGCGACTCCCGACTCTTCCGACTGATGGAAGATCGAGAGGTTGTGGATGTTCATCTCGCCCTGGAGGTTCTCCTTTGCGATCGACTCGGGCGTCTCGAAGCCGAAGATCCGCTGGCCCCAGCTGATCTCCTCTCCCGCGCCGAAGAGGAACACCAGGGCGAGGAGGAGAAAGAAGATGTTGCGTCGTGTTCGCAGGACGAGGAGATCGTTCGCGTATGGACACTTCACGTACATCCACGCGAGCAAGCCCCCGGTGATCGCAAACAGCACCGAGGTCGCACACTCGAACAGCCCATCCTCGGTTCCGAGCGCCACGACGGTGTCGTCGTCGAAGACGAGGACACCGTAGGATACGGCGAGCACCCCCAACGCGATGAGAATGAAAGGCTTGATTCGGAACTCGGTCATGGCGGAGGACGCGGTCGATCGCGCAGACACGTCAACTCTACACCCCGGTTCTATCGACGAACCCTCGCATCGAACATGAATCCGCACGGGCCGACCGCTGCCGGTCCAACCACTGGAATCAGGCTGCCGACTCTGCGAACGACCAGGAACACCGACTCAGGTCTGAACCTTGAGGACGGCGGAACGGAGGAGCTCCTTGCCCTTGCTGTCCACAGCCGAGACCACGTAGTAGTAGAGCTGACCACCCGCCAGCTCCGGGTCGATATGGAAGAGATCCTTCACGCCCGACTTGATCTGCTTGAGTTGGGTAGCGGAGGCGCCCCGGAAGACCCGATACGAGTGCACTCCGGCTTTCCCAGCCTTCTTCCAGCTGAGCCGGATCTCGCGCGGATGAGGTTTCTTGGCGTGGACGCCGGTGGTCTTCGAGTAGCCGCTCGCGAGCCGGTTCGTGTGGCTCAGCGTGAGCTGTGGGCCCTGACCCCGGTACGCATCCCACATCTCGAGCGGCCACTTGTGGAACGAGACCGTCCAGGCCGGATTGTTGTTCGATCGGGACGTGGCGATGTAGCGGTCCTGATAGTCAAACAGGGCCGAGTGATTCCACAGCGTCTCGGCACCCATGAGCCGCGCAGCGAGGACGAATCCGAGCCAGGAATTGGCGGTGCAGCACAGGCGATAGCTCGACTCCCAGCTGACGTCGTCCCGCTTCTGGTCCGTGGTGTGCCGGATGCCGTACTCCGCCATTCCGGCGTGACTCGAGTTGTATTTCCCGTGGCCGTTGTTGTAGACGCCGGGACTGGTCTCGCGGACGTAGAAGGTCTGCATGTCCTCGCCGAACCACACGTTCCGCGAGCCCACTCCCTTCATGTGGGAGTCGTTCAGGACCAGCCCAGCGAAGAGGATCGGCCACTTCCGACCACTGGCGTGGCCGCCGTTGTTGTGCCAGTTCCGATCTCCGCCATCGTCAACGATGCCGGACAGGTCGATCCCGAGCTGCACGAACCGCGTCATCAGCTTGGCCTTGCGGGAATTGGAGTAGTCCAGATGCAGCATCAAGGCGCCAATCCCGACCCGAGTACTCAGATTCCGACCGTAGGCCTCCATGTTGTCCTCGGGGTGGTACTCCCGACCCGACCACTTGCCGGAATGGTCCAACCAGGGACGTTCAAAATAACGCTCGACGCTGGCGACCGAGGGTGTCCGGGACGTCGACTTCAAGCGCGCCAGAAGCGAGTAGTCGAGTCGACTGACGTTGAACTTGATGGACTTGTCGGCGCCAGAATACGACGGTCGGAAGTCACCGGGCTTCGCCGTGCTCGGCACCACCGTCAGGATCGAGCACCCTTTCAGCTGGGGTCTGTGTGCCGCCGAGGAAACGCTGATCGTGGACACGAGCGAGGAGTGCTTCGGGACCTTCAGGGGCTTCGTCGCGGAGACGTCGAGGGCAACATTCAGGGTTCGATCGAAGATGTTGCTCTTCATCGAACTGTCGTAGCCCTGCCGCATCCCCAGTTTCGGCGAAGGATTGATCATCGAGCCGTTCATGACACGCGTCCCAGATACCGACGGCGGGTCGATCTTGATGATCGTCACGGGTCCAACGACCCAGTAGTCGCCGTTGGCGAACTGCCCGGTCGAGTATGACTTGTCGAACGTCCAGGTGATCCCGAACTGGGAAACCTGCTTTCGAGAAATGACTTGTGCACCTAGTTCGGCGCTCGCCGCCGCCAACAGGAGAAGCGAATAGAGCACCGGGGCGGACGTGGTGGATAGCATGTTGATTCAGTCTACGCGGGCGAGGTGACCCATCGGCTCAAGTATCGCGCGTGAATCTCGACGACCGAGACTCCGAATTCCGTCCGGCAGCACACGGAGGGCCCGAGGATTTTCGCTCCATCGGATCCAGGACGCTGGATGGGCACCAAGGGGATGAGTCCGAAACTCAACAACCACAAGGTGTTCGCGGATCCCATCCCCATCAGTCCCCGCCCGTGTCCACATGGTGTAAGTCGGCGTTTCTCGTCCGGCAGCCGTCCCATCATCTCGCAAGATGCCCCCCGTGCCTGACGCGTGACGCTCGTCGACAATCGCAACGCCCGCAGGCACTCGCGTCCAGTCCTGCGACACCCGCCTCGAACTGATCACACCGCCGCGCATGACTCGCGCCGTCGCGATGAGGCACATCGCGACGGCGTTCCCGGTCCGGCAATCGCTACTTCGACAAGCCGCCGAACGCCGATAGACTCCACGGAAGAACCGCGAGAACCTCTCGAGATTTCGAACCGCGAGACGAGTCCGCTCGCCCCCACCTGACCATACCCATGGGAATCGAGTCGTAGCCGTGATCGGCCTTATTGCACAAGGGGCTTCCTGGTCCAACACGCAAAACCTCCACCCGACTGGCTTGTTGATGTTGGCCTTGGCCGGCGTGGCGCTGTTCGTGGTCAAGCGCCGTCACGCACTTCTGCCGATCATCTTCATCGCGATGTTCGTGACCACCGCGCAGCGTTTTGTGATCGGCGGGCTGGACTTCCCGTTCCTCCGAGTCCTGATCATGCTCGGCTGGATGCGCGTGTTCATGCTCGGCGAGACACGCAGGTTCAAGATGATCGCCCTGGACTGGTTCACGATCTACTGGGGGGTCGGCTTCTTCATCGCGAACTCGATTCGGGACGGGCTGGTCATCTACTCCTGCGGCTGGATGATCGACAACCTCGGCGCGTACTTCCTGTTTCGCATCCTCTTGCGAAGTCGAGAGGAGATGTACGAGAGCATCAAGTACGCGGCCCTCCTGGCGATCCCAGTTGCCGCGGCCTTCGTGTTCGAGAAGGTGACCCGCTACAACATGTTCTCCGTGTTCGGCGGCGTGAACGAGATCACGTGGCTCCGTCAGGGGAAACTCCGCTGCATGGGTCCGTTCTCGCACCCAATTCTCGCAGGCTGCTTCTTCGCGGGCCTTCTCCCTCTCATTGGGATCCTCTGGAAGAAGTCGAAGGGGGGGAGAATGCTCTGCGCCGCTGGCATGGTCTCCGCGATGACCGTGGTGATCTGCTGTGCCTCGAGCACGCCGCTCATGGCAGCGGTGGCCGGGATCTGCGGCCTCGTCTTGTTCGCTCAGCACAAGTCCGTTCCACTCCTGCGATACGCGACGCTGTTCGGGCTCTTCGTTTTGCACTTCTTCGTCATGGAGAAACCGGTCTGGCACCTCATCGCCAGAATCGATCTGACGGGTGGCTCGACGGGATACCACCGGTATCGCTTGATCCAGGCGACGGTTGACCGGTTCAGCGAGTGGTGGTTGATCGGAACCACCGATACCGCGCACTGGGGGCACCACCTCTTCGACACCACCGGTCACTTCGTCAATCAGTGCACGGATGGTGGTCTGTTCTCTTTGCTGACGTTCTGCGGAATGCTGTTCTTTGCGTTCCGGGCCGTGGGTCGCGTCATCAAGTATTCGCCCGAGCCAGCAGACAAGTGGTTGGTGTGGGCAGTCGGCGCCGGCCTGTTCGCCAACTGCGTCTCGTTCATCGGCGTTTCTTACTTCGGCAAGCCTCTGCTCCTGTTCCTGATCCAGATGGCGATGCTCGGCTCGCTCGAGGTCGCGGCGAAACGAGATCGCTATCCGGTACTGGCTACGGCCCGACGTCCACTGCGACGTGCGGGGAGCGCCAAGCTGGGGACTACGAACTAGCCCAGCCGAGATGAGCCGGCAGACGCGTGGAGGGAATGCTCACGATGCACTCCCCCCACCGCCGCCTTCAGGGGATCAGTAGCTCGAGCGGTACACGTCCCACATCACGAGCGGCCAGCCATGCCACGACTGGACCCAGGAAGGATCGTTGTTCTTCCGTGACGTGGGAATGTAGCGGTCTTGATAGTCGAAGAGCGCCGGGTGATTCCACAGCGACTTCGCGTTCATTATCCTGGCTGCAAGGACGAATCCGAGCCATGAGTTTGCAGTGCAGCACTGGCGGTAGCTCGACCCCCATTTGACGTCGTCCCGCTTCTGGTCCGTGCTGTGCCGGATGCCGTACTCGGGCATCCCCTCGTGGCTCGAGTTGTAGTTCCCAAAGCCATTATTGTAGACGCCGGGACTCGTCTCGAGGACGTAGAACGTCTGCATGTCCTCGCCGAACCAGACGTTCCGCGAACCGATGCCTTTCATGTGCGAGTCGTTCAGAACCAGCCCGGCGAACAGGATCGGCCACTTCCGGCCACTCGCGTGACCGCCGTTGTTGTGCCAGTTCCGGTCGCCGCCATCGTCGACGATGCCGGACAGGTCGATCCCGACCTGCACGAATCCCGTCATCAGCTTCGCCTTCTGCTCATTGGAGAAATCCAGGTGCAGCATCAGGGCGCCGATGCCCACGTGCGTAGACAGACCACGTCCGTAGGATTCCATGTTGTCTTCGGGGTGGTACTCCCTTCCCGTCCACTTCCCGGAGTGGTCAAGCCACGGACGTTCGAACATCCTCTCGACACTGGCGAGGGAAGGCGTCTTGTCCGTCGCCTTCAACCGCTTCAAGAGGGAGTAGTTCAGTTGACTGGTGTTGAACTTGATCGCCTTGCTCTTGCCCGAGTAGGAGGGCCGGAAGTCCCCGGGACCCGCAGCGCTAGGCAGCACCGTCAGGACCGAGCAACCCTTCAGCTGAGGCCGGTGATGCGCCTCGGCGACGCTGATCGTGGACACGAGCGAGGAGTGGACCGGGACCGTCAGCGGCTTGCTGGAAGACACGTCCAGCGCGACGTTCAAGGATCCGACGTACGCGTTGTCCTTCATCGTGCTGTCGTAGCCCTGCTTCTGCACCAGGGTCGGTGAAGGATTGATCATCGATCCGTTCATCACGCGGCTGCCAGATTTGGAGGGCGGATCGATCTTGACGACCTTCACCGGTCCGACCACCCACCAGTCGCCGTTCGCGAACTGACCGGCGGGGTATGCCTTGTCGAACGTCCACGTGATGCCGAACTGGCTGATCTCCGACTTCGACCCGGCCGACGGCTTGTCCCTGGTGAGGAACGTGTCGTCTCCACTCGAAGCCGAGTTGTTCGCCGCATCGACCGAGGTGACCTTGAAGTGGTAGAGGGTCGTCGCGGTCAACCCGGTCAGCTGAACCTGGTGGCTCGTGACCCGCGTCGTGAGTGCGCGGTTGTCCGTGTAGTTGTTCGTGAGACCGTAGTCGACGCGGCTGTTCGCCGGTTCGTTCGTCGTCCAGGTCACCGTCGCGGAGTCGTACCTGACGAGCACGCTGACGTTCGAGATCACAGGCGGCGTCGTGTCCGGCGCGCCCTTGGTCTTGAACGTCTGGTCCTCGCTCGAGGCCGAGTTCGCGCTGGCGTCCGCCGACGTGACATTGAAGTGATAGGTCGTGTCCGCCTTCAATCTCGTGAGCTCGATCTTGTGACTCGTCACGTAGTTCGCGCTGCTCTGCGGGCCCGAGGCGTAGGCAGTCGTCTCGCCGTAGTCGACGCGGCTGTTCGCCGGCTCATTCGTTGTCCAGGTGACGGTCGCCTTGTCCTCCTCCGCCACGACCACGATGTTCGAGATCACCGGCGGTGTCGTGTCCGGCTCGCCCTTTGTCTGGAACGTGGTGTCGACGCTGGAACGAGAGTTCTTGTGCGGGTCCGCCGAGGTCACGCTGAAGTGATAGGTCGTGTCCGCCTTCAGACCTGTCAGCAAGAGTTGATGAGCGGTGGTGAATGTCGCGCCCGTGACGTGTTGCTGGTAGATGGCCGTCAAGCCGTAGTCAACGCGGCTGCTCGCGAACTCGTCCGTAGTCCACGTCACCAAGGCCATGTTGTGGTCCGTGAACACTTTGATCGCGGAGATGTTCGGCGGCGTATTGTCAGGGACGGCGGAAGTCTTGAACGTGAACCCACCCTTCTTGGCTTCGTTGTTCTTCGCGTCGACGCTCGTAACCGTGAAGTGGTAAGTCGTGTCAGCGGTCAACCCGGTCAAGAGAACCTGATGACTCTCGACCATCATCGCATCCGTCAGCGTGCCCAGTTCCAAGGCCGTCGTCTTGCCAAACGTGACTGCAGAAGTCGAGAACTCGTCGGTCTTCCAGTGCACGAGCGCGGTCGTCGTGCTGACGGACGCCTTGACCTCCGTGATGATCGGCGGATCGTTGTCGCTACTCCCGCCACCTCGAGTACCACCAGATTCGAGGCCTCCGCCCCCGCATCCGGCCAAAGCGAGGACCAGCCCAAGCCAAGTTCTCTTGGCAACGCGGCGCCCGACGGCATGATATTGCCGTCTCTGACCTGCGTGACTGCTCTTCCCCAACGTGACCATTGTTCTCCCCTTTGTTCTCTTGAAGCCGCGGATAAGGCAATCCATCGGCAAGGGAGAAGGCACCTGTTCAGACAAAGCACCCGGTGTATCAGAATGGGGCACTCCACCGGCCTAACCGACGGTAACAACGTCGGTTCCTACGGGCGCGGCCGGGCGCCAGATCGCGCTTCTAGAGCATGTTGTCGATGGCGGAGGGCAGATCGTATCGCATCTTGTTGAGGACGCTGCCCACGATCCGCACGTCGAGTTGGTTCACAGCCTCGACAGTCCGCTCCAACGCGCACAGGCGGCTACGGTTGGCCTGCACGACGAGCACGATGCCATCGAGTTGAGGCAGGATCAGGTTCGCTTCAGGCGACGACGTCAGCGGCGGGACGTCGACGACGACCAGGTCGTTGTGCAACGACAGGAAGTCGAACACGCCGGATAGGTCGAAGCTCTCGCTCGCCAGCACCATGTCCCGGGGGGCCGTTCCGCCGGGTATCAGGTTCACGCCCTCTGCGACGCCGTGGCGAATGATCTCCTGAGGTTCCGCCGTGCCGTCTAGGAGATCCCACAGTCCAGGACCCTCGCTCACGCCGAAGAACCCGGCGAGTGTCGGGGCGCGCAGACCGGTCTCGACCAGCGTGGTGCGAATGCCTTGCTGGCCACAGAACACGGCGTAGTTCGTAGCAACGGACGTGCACCCCTCGCCGGGGTTGCCCGCGCAGAAACCGATCAATCTCATGCCCTGCCGGGTGGTAGGCAAGTCGTGGATGAGGCGAGTGGACAGGTGACCGAACTCCTGGCGGAGAAGACGTTGTTCCCGAGTATCCTTTTTGACCAAGCCGTTTGATTTTCCGATTTGCTTCATGGGATCAGCAACCTGACAGAATTCGGTTCTCGTGACGACGAACGTGCTTGCCGCGCAGTTCGGGCACGGTCGCGAGGACGCGCAGTCCTAGTATCTTCTCCAGTTCTTCCGGAGTGCGGATCGTCGTGTCGGTCATCGTGCGGACGGAGAGGATCACAAACGCGAGCCCGAAACCAGCGAGCAGACCGAGCAGAGCCATCTGCCCGCGCCGCGGTCCGGTTCGCGAGGGCTTGAAGGTCGGCTTTCCGATGAGCTTCAAGGTGCTCAGCTGGTTCTGGGCCAACCTCTGCTTCATGTCGGACTGTACGAGCTGCGCATCCGCGATCCGGAGGTCCGCTCGGGTACGCGTGAGGTCGTTCGCCAGGGTGCGGTACTCAGGTGCGAGGGCGGCTACTGCGTCGTAGAGTTCCTTTTGTCTCTTCGCACGCTTGGTGAACGGAGTGATGTTCTGTTTCGCGATGACCAGCTCGATATTCGCCGAGTCCAGCTGCGCCTTGAGAACCGCGTAATCCTGGTTCGAGACGATCTCCTTGCGACTCACGAGCTTCGGGAGACGCTCTTGTTCGATCTTGAGCTGACTCTTGAGCTCCGCCAGCCGGCGTTGCACGCGCACGACCTCGACAGCGTCGCTCCGCTTGAACTTGATCTCCGCGGCCATCAAGTCGTCTCTCGCCTTGAAGATCCGATCGTTGAGCAGCGGGACCATCTGGTTCTGCAGTGGAATCTCGGACGTCCGTTCGATGCGGGGCGACATCTTCTTCAGGGACTTCTGCGCCTCCGTGATGTGGATTTCCAAAGACGGGATGTCCTGCTCCACGAGGGTGCGCAGCTCTCTCCTCGACTGGGTAGACTCGAGTTGCAGCGTGGCGAACTCCAGTTCGAAGTTCTGTAGTCCGGACTTCCGGAGGAGTGCAGCGTGATCCCGCTTGGCTTTCTCGTAGGCTGCTTGGGCGTTCGCGTAGTTCGCCTTGACGAGTTCGACGGCCTTATGATCGTCGTACATCTCGATGTGGAACTTGGTCGCCTCGCCCACATATGCCTGGAGGATCTCCTGCGCCAGGAGCGGATGGTTCGCGGTGTAGCTGATGTTCAACAGGCTGGCCCGTCGGAAGCTCGAGATCTTGAGACTCCCGAGAAACCGAGACATGCCATCGCCGACGGAGTACTTCGAAGGATCGCGAGCATGGATCGACGCTTGGAGCAAGCGGATCTGTTTGGTTATCCACGAACGTTCAGGATCCTTCGGCTTGAACGGCTGGAAGATCTTTGCGACGCCAACGCGTTCGACGGTGCGACGGGCGAGAGTCGGCGCTATCAGGAGATGGGGCGCGTTCTCGGTGACGCCCATGCTCTGACCCCAATCTCGCGGCAGTTCGCCGGACGGTCGCACGGCCACCTGTTCGCTTCCGTGGCGGAAGAGGAATGTCGCCGTGCTGACGTACTCGTTGGGTTTCAGGATCCCGACGGCCGCGCCGATCGTGCCGCCCAGAGCAGCAAGAAGGACCAGCAGACCCTTGCTTCGAAATGCCGCTTCTGCGAGTCGCCGCACCATCGAGTGCGGATTCTCGGGCGGCTCCTGCGACTGCATCGCCTGCAGAGAGTTGTTCTGGGTTGTGATCAGTTGTGTCATCGTTGCGAAGGAGGGTGGGCGCCGGAAGACTCTCCGACTCCAGATCCACCGAGTATCGAGAGAAATACTAACTTCCTCATCGGCTTCCTAGGACGCTGAGGCCCAACATTCCGCGTAGTGGCAGGGGTTCCCAGGCAATCGAAGGCGGCCACGGACACGATGGACGACGCGAGCCGGCTACAATCGCGGGCCCATGCGATCCAGAATTGTCGTGTCGTTCCTCATTCTAACCGCCCCCGGAACCGGCCAGGATCGAGCCGAGCCGCCCAACGTGGTGTTGCTGATGACCGACGACCAGGGGTGGGGTGACGTGAAATACAACGGCCACGAGTCGCTGCAAACGCCCTACCTCGATGCCATGGCCGCGTCGAGCCTCCGTTTCGAGCGCTTCTACGCCGCCGCTCCCGTGTGCTCCCCGACCCGGGGCAGCTGCATGACAGGGCGGCATCCGTTCCGCTACGGCGTGTTCGGCGCGAACGCCGGGCACATGCGCGCCGAGGAGGTCACGATCGCCGAGGCGCTCCGGGCGTCGGGATTCACGACAGGTCACTTCGGGAAGTGGCATCTGGGTACGCTGACGAAGCAGGGACACGACAGCAATCGCGGTGGCGCGCGCAACCTCCAACACTACGCGCCCCCCTGGGACAACGGGTTCGATGTGTGTTTCTCGACAGAGGCGAAGGTGCCGACGTTCGATTCGATGACGACTCCCGCGAAAACCGCTGGCGGCACCGGGAAGAAGAAAGCGGGCAGTTCGTACGGCACTTCGTACTGGACGGGTCCCACGCGGCGGGCAACGGAGAACCTGGACGGAGACGACTCGCGGGTGATCATGGACCGGGTGATCCCGTTCCTCGAATCAGCGGTGGCAAACAAGAAGCCGTTTCTCGCGGTCGTGTGGTTTCACGCGCCGCACCTTCCGGTCGTCGCGGGACAGAAACACCTGGCGATGTACACAGAGGAAAACGGTCGGAAGCAGCACTACCTCGGTTGCATTTCCGCGATCGACGACCAGATCGGACGGTTGCGCAAGAAGCTCCGCAGCCTCGGCGTGGCAGACAACACGATGGTCTGGTACTGCAGCGACAACGGGCCGGAAGGAAACACGAAGGCACCCGGCTCGACGGGCGGGCTTCGCGGTCGCAAACGCAGCCTCTTCGAGGGCGGCGTCCGCGTTCCTGGACTTCTCGAGTGGCCCGCGAAGATCAAGGAGGGGCGCACGACCGCCATCCCCTGCTGCACATCCGACTACTTCCCCACCATCATGGACGTGATCGGCACGAACCCCGCGCACCCGCTCGACGGCGTCAGCCTCCTGCCACTGATCGACGGCGAGATGCAACGGCGCCCCAAGGGGATCGGGTTCCAGGCGCGCAACCGGGTGGCCTGGATCGACAACCGCCACAAGCTCGTCCGCGAGGGGAGGAACGCGGAGCTCCAGCTCTACGACCTCACTGCCGACCCAGGCGAAACGAAGGACCTCTCCAAGACCAAACCCAAGCTCTTCGCCCGGCTCACGGCAGACCTCGAAGCCTGGCGCGCCTCCTGCAAGAAGAGCCTCGGCGGCGCCGACTACAAGTAGGCGGCGAGGTGCGGAATCTTCCCCACACAAAAGCGCCTACTAGCGGCGCTTTACTTTGAGCGTGCGGGGTCTGCTGCCGCCGAGAGCGGCGACGACGCGATTGACTTGGGCGCGGTTTGCGCACGTCTCCCGGTCCGGGAGCAGGCTTTTGATGCTCTTGCCGAGGTCGATGCCGCGGAGGAAGTAGCGCGGACCGCCGCGGGTGCCACCCACTGGGCGGACGAAGTGGATCTCCGTCTTGCCCGATATCGTCCATTCCACGCCGGGGATGGGTGCCGCACCACGGTACAGACCGATGACGAGGATTCCGTTCTGCGTCGACTCGACCTTCAACCGGTACTCGTGCCGAAGCTGGAACCACAACTCACCCACAGCACCCGGCGGGCGGGCTGTCATTCCCCGAAAGAGGTAGCCGAGCGCGGCGAACCGGAGCGCGGCCTCCTTGACCTGAGGGAACTGCGCAGACCGCTGCGGCGCGTGCGACGGCAACTTGGCGAGGGATTCGGCGAGGAGACCACCGAGGATGACCAACCGTCGTCGCGGGGTCCGCTGCATTGAGTTCTTCGGACACAACACCCGCTCCAATCCGACCAGCAGGCCGGCCGCGCTGGCCTTGAACAGCGTACCGCCGTCGCCCAACGCCAGAAGCGTCGTCCCGACGAACACGCCGGAGTGGCTCGCGTTGACGACTCGCCTCGTTCCACTCCACAGACGGCGCACGCGACCGCGGATGATGACCTCGACGGACGCCAGCGGGAAGCGCGAATTGGCGCCCCGCCTGACCGTGATGATCGTCCCGTCCCCGAGGATCAACCGCACTCCGCGAAAGAACGGCAGGGTCTTCTCGCCCGACCGCAGGTGGATCCGCCCGTCGGGACTGATGAGCAATTCCCGACCGCTGGGAAAATCGAGCTTCACGCCCGCACTCTTCACCCGGACCAGCACACCGCCCAGGGTCCGCTGCTCTCCCGGCACGACCTTGGGCTCCAATCCGACCCGAGACCGCGCCGTGCGGATGCGCACCGCGCGGACACCGCCGTTTCCCAGACCCAACGACGCCGGCTGCAACTTGCCGTCCTTGGTCGCCTTGCCGACGATCACCGCCCCCGAGTTAGAGGGGATGATCTGCGGGGTCATCTCCGCCGGGGCCACCACCAGGGATAGGCAACCCAGCGAGACTGAACCCAGCGGAAGGGAGAGTAGAATTCCGATCACACCGGGGCTATCGGCCAGGGAACCCGAAATCGTGAGCATTCCGACCGAGGGGGAACCGCCTCCAAGGGCCACCGATCTCCCGCAACCGTGGAATTCTCGGACTCCCACCGATCCCGGGCCACAACACCCCGTTGGCCCACAGCGCGTGAGGTCGAGCCGTCGGTTATATTCGGCCCACACAAACCCCTCACTACTTCCGCGTCCACGGCGTTTGCCCTCCATACCACCACCGCCTCCCGAGAGAACCCCTCATGGATAGCTTCGCAAAGAAGATCCTCGACAACGTTGGTCGCGTGCTCATCGGCAAGAGAACTGCCATCGGCATGGCGGTGACCACCCTGCTCGCCCGCGGGCACCTCTTGATCGAGGATCAACCCGGGGTCGGCAAAACCCTGCTGGCAAAGGCCCTGGCCCGCAGCATCGACCTACCCTTCCAACGCGTCCAGTGCACGGCGGACATGCTCCCCGCGGACATCATCGGTGGCCAGGTCTACCACCCGCAAACCGGGGACCTGACATTTCGACCGGGCCCCGTGTTCACCAGCATCCTGGTCGCCGACGAGCTGAACCGCACCCCGCCCCGCACCCAGTCCGCCCTGCTCGAATGCATGCAGGAACGCCTGGTCACGGTCGACCGCGTAACCCATGAGCTGACCGATCCGTTCTTCGTCGTCGCGACCCAGAACCCGCTCAACTACGCCGGCACCTACCCCCTCCCCGAAAGCCAGCTCGACCGCTTCCTGATGCGGGTCCGACTCGGTTATCCGGACGCCGCGGATGAAGTCGAAATCGTCAGCCGCGAGGACGGGCACCGGAACCTCGACAAGCTGCAGCCTGTAGCCAGCCTCGACGATCTCAAAACGGCACAAGCCGCCGTCGAAGAGGTACGGGTCGATCGCGAACTCATCGTGCACATGGTCGACCTCGCCCACCGCACGCGGACGTCGGGCGACGTCATCCTCGGCATCAGCGCGCGCGGAACGCAGGCCCTGCACCGCGCGTGCCGCGCCCGCGCCGTCCTCATGGGTCGTGACTACGTGATCCCGGACGACATCCGCATCCTGACTCGCCCCGTGTTCCTGCACCGCATGCGAACGCGCGGAGGCGACAACGCCGCCGACGCAGTCGTCAGCGAGATCTTCGATGCCGCCGCCCTCCCAAACTAGCCGTCTGGCGTGAACACCAACCTCGAGGTCACATACCGCGGGAAAGTACTCCTGCTGCTCGGCATCCTCGCCGCGATCGCGGCGTGGATCAACCCAGGGGGCAGCAGCGTGCGCCTCGCCGCTGCCGTTCTCCTCGCGCCCCTCTTGATCGACCTCATCTGGGGCGGCGTGCGTCTTCCGGAACTCCGCCTGATCATGCGACGCCGACGCACCGAGTCCGGCGCGCCGTTCACGGAGTCGTTCACGCTGCACAACCTCTCGAGGCGCCGCGCAGTCATGGACCTCCATCTGCGGGAACCACGAACGGACACGTACGCCGGCGGGCTGTTTGTCCATCACATCGAGCCGGAGAACAAGGAGACGCTGCGCATCCCAGCCCGCACTCGCACGCGCGGGCTGGCCGGACACCGCGCCGTCGTCGTGCTCAGTAGCTACCCACTCGGACTCATCCAGCGTAGCGCGCTTCTGCGCTCGCACACCGAACTGGTCTCCGAGCCGACCCGCATACCGCTCCCGCATCATGTCGTAAACGCTTTCGAACGGGATGAACCCGAGTACGAGAGCCGGCAGACGCCGGGCGACGACGAGTTTCACAGTCTACGTCAATACGTCTCCGGTGAGGAAGCGCGCATGGTTCACGCCATGCGATCCGCGGCGATGGGCACCCTCGTGCGGCGCGTGATGCGCAGCCAGCAACAGCGCGAGGCATGTCTGATCCTCGACCTGCGCCGACCGCCGGGCCGGAGCGTGACCCTCGGTTCGAGGCGACTCGAATGGAGCCTCGGCGCCGCCGCGACGATCGTCGACGCCATGCTCGAACGCAACGCCGTGTTGACTTGCCTCGTGATCGGCGAAACCGATCGGCGTTGGACACTCTCGTCACCGGATGAGTACGAGGAGTTCCTCGCTTTCCTCGCCCAGGCTGGCCCAGCGTTGCACCGCCGGGTCAGTCGCGAGTTCCTCGAAGAAGTGAAGGGGTTTGACACCACGCTCTGGGTGCCTGCGGGCGGCTTCAAGGCCACCGACGACCGGAACTTCGTCGAGCAACCAGTTCTCGTCACCGAGTGGGAACCAGTGCCGTGACAACCAACGCACGACTCCCGGAAACCCGACTGCTGCTGGTGCTCCAGATCGTGTGCGCCGCAAGCTCTGTCGCGTCCCTACCCCGGGGCCAGATCCATCCGTTCTGGTTGCTGACGTTCATCATCCCGGCGGCGCTCTTCCTCTTTCTCAGCACCGGGAACAGAAAACGACTCCTACCGACGTGGGCGCGGGTCACCATCGCCGTCGTGTTTCAAGTCCTCGCGGCGTACACGGCGTACTACTTCTCCACCTACTACTTCCATCACCCGCTGGACGAAAAGTCCTCGCTCGCGTGCAGCCTGTTGCCTGCGTTGACGTACTTCACGCTGCGCCGCGAACCGTCGGACACCAGTCTGTCGTTGTTCCTGAGCTTCTGCTTCCTGCTGATCGGAATCATGCTCAACCACGACGCAGCCGATTGGACGCTGATCGTGTTCCTCTGCTCCTGCGCGTGGGCCATGCAGATCGAAGCGAGCAACCGCGCCTTGACGATGCGCCACGCGGCCCGCGGAGTCTCGATGTCCTCAACGTCGAAGATCCTGCGGCGGACGCAGGTCGTCGCCGCCTTGATGCTCGTCGCGTTCCTGCTGTACCAGGGGATCGATCTCCTCCCGTCGCCCAGTCGACCGGGTACGCGCAGCCAAGACGCTTCGCCGGCCTCACACGGAGGGCGGATCATGGGGCTGAATTCGAGGTTCGACCTGAGCGGCGGCGAAGGCAGCCCGTTGAGCCTCACCGCGGACCGGGCCTTGCTCGTCGAGGATCCGAGTGGGGATCGAGTGCCGTCGGACCTCTACCTTCGGATGACCTACTTCGATCGCGCGTTCTCCGACGAGTGGCAGACCTGGGCGCCGAACTGGCAGAAGAACGATACCTCCCCCGAGAAGTTCGATGTTCGCGAACCGATCGAACCCCTGACTCGGTACCCGAGAGCCCGACTCCAAGTCAAGCGATTCGAGCCGACCGCGAACGGCGAGATGTTCCTGCCCCCGGGCACCGAGCAGATCTTCGGGATCAGGCGGATGGTGTTCGAAAAGAACGTCGGGTTCTTCCGCTCGCTGGACCCCCGGGAAACCGGCTACGGCGTCCTCTACCAACGCCCCCATAAGTTGCGTCGACTGACGAACTCCATCGACCCGTTCCACGATCGGATCAACTTCAGGGAGCTGCCACCGGACCTCCGCACGGACAAACTCAAGACTCTCGCACGCCAGCTCGGCGGGCCGAACGCCAAGAATCGGTCACCGATGGGGCTCGCGCGCAAGATCGCGAAGGGCCTCCAGGATCGCTGTTCATACGTCCTTCGCGAGCCGAGCGGACCCTACCCGGACGCCATCCACAACTTCTTGTTTGGGAACAGGAAGGGCTACTGCATGCACTTCGCCACGTCGCTCGCGATCATGCTGCGGATCCACGACGTGCCGTGTCGCATCGCGGTGGGATTCCATGCTGGCGAGAGCATCGACGACGGGAGACGCGTCTTCGGCTCGCAACACGCGCACGCGTGGGTGGAGATTCCACTCGGCCCGGCAATTCCGCTACCCGGCGACGGAGTCGATCTACGCACCAAGCCGGGCTGGACCCTTCTCGACCCAACGCCACCGGCGGACCGAACGAGGCGCGGTTGGCCCAATCCGGGAACGCTGAATCAACCGACTCCGGAAGCCGCGGACTCCGGAGGCGAGATGTTCGGTTCGTCATGCTTCCTCGCAAGCTTGAGCGACCCGCTCGCAAATCCCGGGGCGTTCATGCTCGCGACGTTCGTGTTGGTTTGCTTGACCATCGGATTCCTCGTCCTCGTCGCGCGACGCTCTCACCGACCGACTCGTCGCGCGTTCGAGCGCCCGACGCCCGACTCGGTCAGGGCTCGCCGGCTGCTCGACCAGATCCTCGCTGCGCTCGCGCAGTACGGACAGCCAAAGCACCAGCGTGCGACGCTCGAACAGTACGCCCGCGCGTTGCGCGGCGACAAGGACCTGGATGTGCCAGTCCTCGCTCAAGCGTTCCGGGCCTACCAAGACGTGCGTTTCGGGGCGAAGCACCTGGATGACGGGCGAGAAGGGCAGCTATCGGCCGGTCTCGCGAACGCGAAGGATGCCGGGGCCTGAGCAGGGACGGAGTCGCGGTAGCGACTCTATTTCTTCTGTCCGTGGTTCGGATTCGCCCGCGGCAATCTCGCCCCGACGTCCTTCAGGTGCGCCATCAGTTGTTCGTCGAGCCGTTTCACCATTTGCGACTTCTTCGAGACGAGGTTGTTTCTCTCGCTGAGATCGTCGGCGAGATTGAACAATTCGAACTTCGGACCTTCGAACCGCTTGATCAACTTCCAATCTCCATCGCGGATGATGCTGTACGGCGTCACGTTGCGTCCGCGATAGTGCGGGAAGTGCCAGAAGATCGCGCGCTTATGCATCCGCGATCGACCGTTCGAACGAAGGTGACCGACCAACGACACACCGTCGAGCGCGCGATTCGGGGGTCGCGACACCTCGAGCGCATCGAGGATCGTCGGAAAGTAGTCGACACTCGTCACCGGTTCTTTCGAGATCGAGCCGGGCTTGACCACACCGGGCCAGCGAACGATCAGCGGGACGCGAATGCCACCTTCGTAGGGGAAGCCCTTACCCGACCGAAGCGGAGCGTTGTGCGTGGGACCGAGGAGGCCACCGTTGTCGGAAGTGAACACGATCATCGTCCGATCGGCGACGCCGTGCTTCTCGAGCGCGGCCAGAACCAGGCCGACCGCGTCGTCGACGCTGTGGACCATCGCGGCGTACTTGGCGTTCTTCTGCTTCGGCTTTTGGACGGTCGCTTCTCTCTTCTTCGCGTACCGATCGGTGAGATCCTTCTTGGCCTGAATCGGCGTGTGCACGGCATAGTGCGCGAGGTAGAGGAAGAACGGCTTGTCCTTGTGGCGCGCGATGAAACCCACGGCTTCGTCGGCTTCGCGATCGGTGAGGTACTCACCCTTCTTGCGGGGCTTCAGGTGCGGAATCCCCTGCTTCAGTCGCTTGTTCGTGTACGGATCGAAGTAGCTGGGTGGTTGCCCGTAGTCACACCCGCCGTAGTTCTCGTCGAACCCCTGGTGTTGGGGAAACCACGCGTCGTCGCCGAGGTGCCACTTGCCGATATGGCACGTGGCGTAACCGGCTTTCTTCAGCACCTCCGCCAACGTCACCTCCTCGCTCTCCAACCAGAACGGATTGGGAGGGCAGAGCAACTTGCGATTACGCCCGCCGACGTACTCCGTAGGATTCTTCGCGGGCGTGCCCTTGCGTCCGCGCTGGAACTGCGCGCGGATCCAATCGGTCACGCCGGTTCGCGCTGGGTAGCGACCGGTCATCACCGCGGCGCGAGTCGGCGAGCACACCGCACACGCTGCATACGCGTCCGTAAAACGAATCCCGCTGGCAGCGAGCCGATCGATGTTCGGCGTCGCGTAGAACTCACTGCCCTGACAAGTCAGATCCGTCCAGCCGAGGTCGTCGACGAGCACGAACACGACGTTCATTGGCTTCGACTCGCGGTCTTGCGCCATCAGAGGCGTGAGGTTGGACAAAACCAAGACGAGTGCGGCGCGGACGAGGGTGTTCATGGCGACACATGATGCCAGCCCAAGCCACCCTTACAAACTACGACCTCGTAGCCACAGGTCCTGGGATGCGACGAGCGGCGCAAGCGGATCGTGATGTTCGGCGGATCCGGGAAAGGCAAAGATGTCCTTTGGGAGATAGTCTCTCGCCACGGATGCCAGACACCTTCGCCGAACTCCCGCTCCACGACACCCTCTTGGCGACAGCTGCCAGGCTCGGCTACGCGACACCGACCAAGATCCAGAGCGAAGCGATCCCTCACCTGGTGAAGGGTCTCGATCTCCTGGGAATCGCGCAGACTGGCACAGGCAAGACCGCGACGTTTGGCCTGCCGATCCTGCATCGGCTGCGCGAGTCGGGGAGCGCGGCGGCATCAGGCCTCCCGAAGGCGCTGATCCTCGCGCCGACTCGGGAGCTCGCGACGCAGATCTGGGAACGGATCTCTGAGTACGCCGAGGGACTCGACCTGCGGGTCTCGCTAATCCAGGGCGGTATCGAATACGACGGGCAGATCGAAGAGCTGGCCAAAGGAGTGCACTTGCTCGTCGCGACACCCGGGCGATTGTTGGATCTGCTGCAACAAGACAAGCTCACGTTGGATGCCATCGAGACCTTCGTACTCGACGAGGCGGATCGAATGCTCGACCTGGGCTTCATCGATGCCGTGCACAAGGTCCACGAGCTGTTGCCCAAGAAGCACCAGTCGCTGCTCTTCTCGGCGACGATGCCGGACGCGATCGCCAGGCTCGCCAAGAAGATCCTCTGGAAGCCGACACGTGTCGAAGCCGAACGCCCCGGCGCCACTATCGAAGGCGTGCACCAGTCCATCTACTACGTCGAGCCGGACGACAAACTGAGCCTCCTCGGCGAAATCCTCAACGACGAGGCGGTTACCAAGGCGTTGGTGTTTTGCCGTACGCGGAAGAGCGCGGAAGAGGTCGCCGACTACCTCCTGGGATTCCAGGAGAAGGCCGAAGCCACGCACAGTGGTAGATCGCAAGAGGGCCGCGACCACGCGATGTCACGCTTTCGCGATGGCGCCACCCGCATCTTGGTGGCCAGCGACGTCGCCGCACGTGGCCTCGACGTGCACGACATCACGCACGTGATCAACTTCCACGTGCCCGAGGTTCCCGAGACCTACGTCCACCGCGTGGGCCGAACGGGGCGTGCCGGCGCCTCGGGTATCGCGATCACGATGTGCGCCATCGACGAACGCAAGTTCTTGCGCGACATCGAAGGCCTGATCAGGCGGGTCATCGAACCGGTCACCGACCACCCGTACCACTCTTCGCTCGAGCTCACGCCAGAGCATCTGCAACTCGGGCGCGAAGCGAAGAAGGCGCGGACCAAGCAACAGGGTCGACCGCGAAAGAGCCGGCGACGCAGCGGACGCAAGCAGGGCTAGGTACCGAGACGTCTGGTTCGAGCACGAACGGCTCGCCCTCCCCCGACCCCAGGGGACCGTTGTTTTCCGGGTTTGATGTTCCAGGGGGTTGCGTCCTTGATCGGCAGTGAGAGCGATCGGTGTCCGCAGCTTCGTGACGAAGTCCACGCCGTTCGGTCTGCCCTGCTCCTGCGCCAGAACCCATCGCGCCAGCCCCGCTGCTGGCGCGACAACACCACCTGAACCGACAAGATGAAACTCCGTCGGGTGCGGGCGGTGCCCGCCCACCGCTCGATCGTGTCCCACGACTGAATGTTCGATCGCCTGATCTGGCGCGTCACGGAAGTCCGTGCCTTTCATTCCCAGCGGGCTGAACAGACGCGCGCGAGCTAATGCACGCAGGCACGATAATCCGAATGCGGTTCGGTTTTTGGGATACCCGGGTTTGTCCAAATTCGACAAGCACCGGAATCTCAATCCGCCGGTCCAGGCGCTGACAGTCAACGGTGCGATCCCCGCTCCCGTACTGCGGTTTCGCGAAGGCGACGTGGTCCGCATTACCGTTCGCAACGCCCTTCGCCACGAAAAGACATCGATCCACTGGCACGGTCTCCTGGTGCCCAACGCGATGGATGGCGTGCCCTACCTGACAACACCGCCGATCCCGCACGGCGGGAAGCGCGTCTTCGAGCTCAAGCTGCGCCAGTCAGGGACCTACTGGTACCACTCCCACAGCGGGTTGCAGGAACAGCGTGGAGTGTACGGCGCGATCACCGACGGTCGGCCCTCGCGGCCAGCACCGCCCATCCGCGCACTTCCCCCCAGGGGTCAAAGCACCCCTTTACACAGCGGTTACCGAAGTGTGGCGCCTTCGAACGTTCAATGGTCCGAAGCAAGCACAGCCCCCACCCGGGCCATTCGCTCACCGAGACACTGACCACACGAAGGCAACCACACGATGCATCCCAAACTCCGCGGCGCCGCGATCCTGCTGGCTCTCTCCCTGCCGGCATTCTCCATCACATCGGTCCTTGCGGCCCAGCAGCCCAGCTCGGTGCCCTTCTTCGGACGGGCCAACTACGTGATCGTCCCGCAGAGTCGGGCGTTCGCGATGACGACTCGGGAGATGCCCGTCCGCATCGAAGCGGTGACGGCGCAGATCAAGATCCTCGAACAAACCGCGCGGACGACGATGGAGATCGTGATCCGAAACCCGTCGAGGCAGCAAGAGGAAGCCGTGCTTCTGCTTCCGGTCCCCGCCGGCGCCGCCGTGAGTGGTTTCGCGTTCAACGGCACGTCCAGCGAACCCACCGCGCGCCTGCTATCACGAGAGGAGGCGCGGCGAACCTACGACCAGATCGTGCGGAAACTGCGCGACCCGGCGCTGCTCGAGTTCGCCGGACACAGCCTGATCCGGAGTTCGGTGTTTCCAGTTCCCGCGGGCGGGACGCAGAAAGTGAGGCTCACATACGAGCACGTGCTGACCGCCGACGGTGGACGGATCGACTACGTGCTGCCGCGCAGCGAATCGCTTGAAGGGAAGGCGAAGTGGACGATCCTGGCCGACGTCCAGGCGAAGCACGCGATCTCGATGATCTACTCTCCGAGTCACGAGCTCGCGATCAAGCGTCGGTCTGCCCGACACCTGACCGTGTCGCTCCATCCAAAGAGCGTGCGCGACCCCGGCTCGTTTCGGCTGTCGTATCTGTTGGCCAAGACAGACGCCCTGACAGCGTCGATGTTCGCCTACCCGGATCCGAAAATCGGTGGGGGCTACTTCCTGCTGATCGCCGGGCTCCCACCGACTGTCAGGAGCAACGGGTTGAAACGCGAGGTGACGATCGTCCTCGATCGCTCCGGGAGCATGGCCGGCCCCAAGATGGATCAAGTCAAGACCGCAGCGTTGCAGGTCATCGAGGGGATGGAAGAGGGAGAGAGCTTCAACATCATCGACTACGCGACCAACGTGGCGAGCTTCGCAGCGAAACCGGTCGTCAAAGACAGGAAGAGAACACTCGCGGCCCGTGAATACCTGGCCAGCCTCCGCTCGAACGGCGGGACGAACATCCACGACGCACTCGTCGAGGCGCTGCGACCAAAACCCCGGGAAGGCACGCTGCCGATCATCCTCTTCCTGACCGACGGACTGCCGACCGTCGGGCAAACCGGAGAGGCGGCAATTCGCGATCTCCTCGCCAAGGGAAACCCCCACAAGCGCCGCGTGTTCACGTTCGGCGTCGGCAACGACGTCAACGTTCCGCTGCTGGACCGGATCGCCGAGCTCAGCCGCGCCACGACGACATACGTGCAGCCGAAGGAAGACGTCGAGATCAAGGTCGGTCAGGTGTTCCAGAAGCTGTACGGACCGGTGCTCTCGGATCCAGAACTCGCCACCCTCGCCGAGAACGGTGAGGTCGACACGCGGCGGGTGCGCGAGTTGCAACCGCAGAAGTTGCAGGACCTGTTCGGCCAAGACCAGCTGGTGATTCTCGGTCAATACCGTGGCGACAAACCGCTCCGATTCCGACTGAGCGGCAACTATCTCGGCAAGGCCAGGACCTTCGAGTTCCGCTTCGATCTCGACAAGGCGACCACGCGCAATTCGTTCGTGTCGCGACTCTGGGCGACCAGGCACATCGCGTACCTCGTCGACCATATTCGACTGGCTGGCGCGTCAGTGAGCAGGTTGCCGATGGTGCGCGGGGACGACCCTTTCCGCGACCCCAAGATGCGCGAACTTCGCGATGAGATCCTCCGGCTCTCGACCGAGTTCGGGGTGCTCTCGGAGTACACGTCGTTCCTCGCCAGAGAGGGGACGCGGCTCGACAACTGGGACACACTCTCGATCCAGTGCGGCAACAACCTCAACAGCAAGGCCATCCGGACGCGATCCGGCATGGGCGCCGTCAACCAGGGCGCCAACCTCTGGGCACAGAAGCTCCAATTCTCACAGAACAGGCGCAACTACTACCTCAACGACAAACTCGAACGCGTGGAGGTCAGCAACGTGCAGCAGATCTCCGACCGGGCGTTCTTCAAGCGCGGAAAGAACTGGATCGACGGTCGACTCGTACGACGCGGAGAACTCAAGCACAACAGGACAGTGACGCTAGGGAGCCCCGAGTACCAGGAGTTGCTGAAGCTGCTCATCCGTCGCGGTCGCCAGGCAACGTTGAGCCTGAAGGGCGACATCCTCCTGAAGGTGGATGGCGAAGTCATCCGCATCATCAACCGCTGAGATCACACCACACATTCCAACCCGACAAACCAAGACCAACCGACGGACGAAACGAATCATGAAAAAGACCACGCCACTCGCACTCCTCTTCCTGGCAACGGCAACTGGGCTCGGCCTCTCGACGACACTCGGGGCGCAAAAGGCCCTCGACGAGCGACGCTACGTCGACCTCGCGATCTGCCTCGACACCAGCGGCAGTATGCGCGGACTGCTCGACTCGGCCCGACAGAGCATCTGGGCGATCGTGAACGATCTGGCCCTCGCCAAGCCGGCGCCGCGGTTGCGGATCGCGCTGTTGACCTTCGGCAACGACGGTCACTCCAAGGCCAACGGTTGGGTGCGTGTCGACACCGGTTTCACGGGAGACCTGGATCTCGTCAGCGAGAAACTGTTCGCCTTGAAGACCAACGGTGGCACCGAGCTCGTCGGTCGCGTTCTGCAGGCTTCGTTGGAGCAACTCCGGTGGACGTCGTCGAGCAACGCGCTCAAGCTGATCGTCGTCGCCGGCAACGAGAGCGCCGACCAGGACAGAATGGTCGACTTCCGATCCCAATGCAAGAAGGCGATCTCGCGCGGGATCATGATCAACTCGATCTACTGCGGCAACCCTGGCGACCAACTGGCGCCCGCGTGGAACATGGTCGCGAAGCTGGCCGATGGACACTTCGACACGATCAACCAACACGGTACGGTCGCCTTGCAGTCGCCGTTCGACGCCCAGATCACGAGCCTCAGCTCTGCACTCAACACGACCTACATCCCGCTCGGCGCCGCTGGTGCTCGCGGGAACCGAAATCAGATCGTGCAGGACGGGAACGCCGTCCATCTCAACTCCCAGGCGTCCGCGCAGCGCGGACAGGCGAAGGCCTCGGGCAACTACTACTGTTCCTGGGACCTGATCGACAACCTGCGCACGAAGAAGCTCAAGATCAGCGAGGTCAAGGTGACGGACCTTCCCAAGAACATGCGCAAGATGACCATGAAGGAGCGCGAGGTCTACGCCGCGGAGATGCAGAAGAAGCGCACAGACATCCAGAAGAAGGTGATCGACCTGACCGCGAAGCGATCGGCCTGGTGCACCCAGGAACTCGAGAAGCGCCGAGATGGGAAGGAAACGTCGTTCGAGAGCGCCGTGCGCAAGTCCGTGCGGGCTCAAGCCGAGGCCAAGGGACTGAAGTACCCGTCCGCGAAGAAGCCCGCGAAGGCAAAGACAACCGACAAGAAGCCGGGTGTGCAGCCGAAGCCGCGATCCAAGTGATAGGCTGCAAGCCAGCATGAGTCGACAGTTCAGGATTCTCGTCGTCGAAGACGACCCCGCGATCCGCACGGGTCTCGTCGACACCCTGAAGTTCGGTGGCTACGACCCGATCGCGACCGGCGACGGCAACGAGGGGCTGGAGCTCGGCCTGAGCGCCGAGTTCGATCTCGCCATCCTCGACGTGGTGCTACCCGGCCGGAGTGGATTCGAGATCCTGAAGGAGCTGCGCAAGAGCCGACCGCGACTGCCGATCATTCTCGTGACCGCCAAGGGCGCGGAGTCCGACCGGGTCTTCGGTCTCCAACACGGCGCCGACGACTACGTCGTGAAGCCGTTCAGCGCGAAAGAACTGCTCGCCCGGGTCATGGCGGTGTTGCGCCGTTCCGCCGAACGTCCTCTCGACGTCCAGGTGGCCGAGATCGACGGGCGCCATATCGACTTCGAAAGGCGCGAAGCGAACTTGCCGGGCGGCACCACGGTTCAATTCTCCGAACGCGAGGGCGACATCCTTCGCTATCTCGTCGGCAACCCCGGTCGCGTGATCACGCGCGCCGAGCTTCTCGAGCGCGTCTGGGGTTTCAACCCGTCTGGCGTCCACACTCGAACCGTCGACATGCACGTCGCTCGGTTGCGCGACAAGCTCGGCGACGACCCGCAGTCCCCGCGGATCATCGTCACGGTCCGCGGCAAGGGCTACATGCTCGCCAACCCGAACCTCGACGGAGGTCTGGCGCCGTGATCCGACCTACCCGACGCAACTGGTGGATCTTCGGCCTCTGCGCTGCGGTGTTGGTCACCGCGATGGTGTGGTTGACGGCTGTGATGCTTCGACTCGACCGGGAGAACGCCGCGGCGCGCCTCGCTTCCGACCACCAGACCGCGATGAGCAAGGCGCTATGGCGGATGGACTCCTGGCTCGCGCCGAAGCTGGCGCGGGAAGCCGCGCGTCCGCACTTCGTCTACCAGGCGTACTACCCCCAGGAGCAGGCCTACAACAAGGTCCTCAGTGAGATCGAACCCGGCTGGGTGTTGACGCCATCGCCGCTGTTGACCTTTCGGTCCGAGATCTTCCCGCTGCACTTCCAAATCGTCGCCGGCAAGCTGAGTTCCCCGCAGGTTCCCGCCGGGAACTACCGCGACCTCACGGAAGCGCAGATCGGGGCCCCCCTCGATCTGCCAGCCAAGGCCGCGTACCTCGAGCGGCTTCGTTCCAAGTTGCGCGGCCAGGGCTTCGAACTGGACACCCGGTATGCCTTGGCAGCGGCGAACGCTCCGTGCATCGACAACGTGGGGCGTATCAGTGGAAAACACGACTACGCGTCCCGCGCCCGGAGCATGGATCAAGCCAAGCAGTCGATGGCCGCCGGTCGGAAGTGGGAACCACAGGAGTCCGTTGCAAAAGGAGAGGTGAGAGTCGGGCCGTTGCTCCCGATTTGGATCGAAGGCAAGACTCCCGCCGAACCGTGGCTGATTTTCGCGCGTCACGTGCAGCTCTCCGACCGGAAGTTCTTCCAGGGCTTCGTCGCCGACTGGCCGCGGCTCCGCACAGCGCTCCTCTCGCAAGTCGATGACTTGTTCGACACCGACGGACCTGCCGCGACGCTGACCCACCTCGATGAGACCACCGCATCGCAACACGATCGCATGCTCATCACGGTGCCCGCACGATTGGACGCGGTGAGGCACGAGATCGCATCCCCCGTGTCTGCCGGCACCGTCATGGTCCTCGGCGTCGCCTGGGGTGGGCTGTTGATCTCCCTCATCGCGGTCGCTTTCGCGCTGCACTCGACCAACCAGTTCGGTCAACGCCGGGCTCGCTTCGCGTCGGCGGTCACGCACGAGCTTCGTACTCCGTTGACGACCTTTCGGATGTACTCCGAAATGCTCGCGGAAGGCATGGTCACCGATTCCGCCCAACAAACCGAATACCTCAACACGCTCAAGGGCGAAGCCGATCGGCTGTCACGGCTGGTCGAGAACGTCCTCAGCTACGCGCGCATCGAGGACGGGCGATTCAACACGCATCCGGAGCGGATCGGACTCAGCGAATTGCTCGAGCGCGTCCGCCCCATATTAGAGCAGCGCACTCGGGAGACGGATGGTCGGCTCGAAATCGCGGTGCACAACGGAGTCGAACTCGAAGTCGACGTCGACGCGATCACGCAGATCCTGTTCAACCTGATCGACAACGCGTGCAAATACGCGAGCAACGCCGAAAACCCTGGCATCGAACTCGTCGCGGATGGAAATGGAAGTGACGTGTCGATTACGGTCCGTGACCACGGCCCGGGAATCCCCGCACAGTTCCGCACCGCGATCTTCCGTCCCTTCGAACGCGCCGAACGCGGTCCCGCCGAGAACGAAGCTCCTGGCGTCGGCCTCGGCCTGGCATTGGCCCGGGCGCTGGCGGAGGATCTCGGCGGTCGACTCGAGTTCGTCGCGGAGTCTGGACCGGGTGCCACCTTCAAGCTGACGATCCCGAAGCTCGCGCCTCCCAACCAAAGGTGACCGCCTCGGCGAGAGCATCAAATCGAGGTGCGGACAACGGTTTGAGTAGTTTTGAGCGACCCGGGCCGAAGAGCGGTGATGCCCGCTGCCGAAATACGCCGAGCGGATAACCACGCCTTCCCCGGCAACGCCCCACGCTCTGATCTACAGCGCGAAGTGCGGTGACTCAGCAAGATCCACCTCTTCGCAACCCCTCCTGAAATCGATGCAGAACCTGAAGACAACACTCATCGCGCTCGCTCTATCCTCGACTCCCCTCGCGGCACAGTTCACGACTCCAGCCGGGTACCTCTCGACCGAGGGCAAGACCTGGCAGAACATCGCCACGTACAACGGTTACTCGTACTACTTCGGGCGCACCTCCGTCCAGCACTACCAACAGGTCGACGCCGAGATCAAGAAGAAGGGGATCCAGGTCCTGACGTCTGTCGGCTTCCGGCCCGACTACCGAAATCACACGATCAGCAGCGCAGCCGGTAGGAACTGGAGCAACGTCACGGTGAAACTGTCCGACGGCGACCACGCTACCATGTCGTCCACGTTTGCGGCTAACCAGCTGAGCACGCCGTCGATGGTGTTCTCGGGCTCGGTGACCTGGCCGCACATCACGGGCAATCCGACTTCGCAGCCCGCTCCGTGGAGCTCCCAGTACGCATTCCCATTCGGCACGGGTGGTGGTTCGGGGATCTACATGTACACGGCCAACACGGGCCTGTGTCTGGACTTCACTTTCACCGGCGGCACCCTCTTGAACAACGCTGCCTGGAGCGGGACGTCCGGTAAGAACTACTACCTCGATGGCCTCTACACGCTGACCGCGACGACCTACGGTCGCAATGTGTACAGGTTCATCGGAACAACGTCCGCCAACTGCACCGATTCGGCGCACACCTCCGGCTATGCCTCGGGTTCCATTCAAGTCGGTCTGTACGGAAAGGGATATACCGGCAACTCGGCATGGACGGGCAAGGCCGTGATGCAGATCTTCGGTGCAAGGACAGCACCCAACTCATTCGTGTTGCACGCCATCGGTATCGATCGGCGGCACGACACCCGGGTTGGCGATCTCGGCGGTGGGTTGCTACAACCTGATGTTCGACATGACACAGCTGTTGACCATCTACAACATCGCCACGAATGCTGCGGGCAGCAGGGCATGGCTGTACGTGCCAATCGCCGATCTGTCCATTCTGGCGCCGCTCGGTCGGACAGTGAGCATCTGGTCCCAGGCTGCGTGGACGGATTCGAAGTCGGGCCAGACGATGCTGACGACCGCGGAACGCTGCACCCCTGACTTCGCTCGCAAGTTCAATGCAACCGTGCCCCTGAAGAAGAGCGTCTACCGGCATGACTCTTTGCCGACTGGCTACGGTCCGTACAACTACTTCTACAGCAACCCGATCACTCGATACAACTAGGCCGAGCGTCGGGCATTGTCGGAGCCCCGCACGCATCGTGCGGCGGCGACCGACATCACGGATCATGAACCTGCAGGTGCCCGGCATCGCCATCACCCTGGGCGGTCGAGGCGACGTTCAAGAAATAGCCTGCTAGGCGAGGAGGCGCTCTTCGCCAGATCAAGGAAACGGCAGGATCGACCATGCCGATCCTGCCGCCTCTTTCCCCCTTGCCGTCGAGTTGACTACTTCTGACCGCCGATCTTCGTCGTAATTCCATTCGTCGCAGTCAAGCCAGCAACATTGGCGCCAGGCTCAGCGGTGAGGTACTGGCTATGAACGTGGACGTTGATCAACGACTTGTCGTACGGGAGGGTCGCTGGAATCGCGGCCTTGCCATTGACTGCCGTCAACACCACCTCGATCAGACTGTCAGTCCGCCAGTAGCAGTTCGGCGCTCCCAGAAAGGACAGGTGCAGCGGCAATAGGATGCGCCCCCACGACAGGTTTCAGTGCCCCCGGGGCCCCGGCGAGGCGGACCGAACAGAGATTCCGAGTATTCGAGGCTGATCCACGGAAATGCGTGCCAGTACCGGTTTACATCGACTTGCTGTGCACCACACCGTACCGTGCGGTTGTGGCGAGCAAGAAGCGCCGTTCCCTGGTCAACCCCTCGCCTCGGGGCAAGCGGCGGAAGCGCCTGTGGTGGGATCGCAAGTCATTCGACGAGCTGTTGGACGTTCGGCTCTGCGACCTCGACCTGACGCTGCAGGGTTCGACCCTCCAAGCGCGCATCGACCGCCTCCACGAAGAACTCCGCCGCGCAGGTCTCTCGTTCCGACCGCACGTGTGGTTGTCGACGGACTGGTTCACGCCGGATGGCGTCGGCGGCATCGCGGTACCGTTCTTTCTCGCACACAAGAAACTCGTGCAACTCGAGCATACGAAGATGCTCGAGGTCGAGGGCGGGACCCAGACATGGTGCATGAAGTTGTTGCGGCACGAGACGGGACACGCGATCGACAACGCGTACCGGTTGCACTGGAAGAAAAAGTGGCGCAAGACGTTCGGACGGTTCTCGGAAAAGTACGGGAGCGAGTACGCGCCGGACCCGGAGAGCCGGAACTTCGTGCATCATCTCGGATACTGGTACTCGCAAAGCCACCCCGCGGAAGACTACGCGGAGTCGTTCGCCGTATGGCTTCGCCCGGGAGCGAGGTGGCGGACACGCTACAAGGGCTGGCCGGTGTGCAAGAAACTCGAGTCGCTCAACGAGATGATGCAATCGATCGCGGGTGAGAAGCCGGTGGTGAACAGCCGCGCACGGCCAGACTCGCTGCCGACCCTCAAGATGACGCTGCGCGAGTACTACGAAGAGAAGCAGCAGACGTACGCGGATGCGACGCCCGAAGCCGTCGACGCCTACCTATTCCGGTTGTTCTCCGCCGGCGAGGACCCGTCCATCAAACGCGAAAAAGCGGCCGCCTTCCTGCGGCGGTTCCAAATCGAACTCCGCAACCGCATTGCGCACTTGACCCGGCAACCGAAGTACCTCGTCGATCAAGCGCTGGACGTCCTCATCGTGCGGTGCCGCGAACTCGACCTGCGCGTAACCCGCTCAACCCAGGAGTCGCGCGTCGACGCCACGATATTGCTCACCATCATGACCATGCGTTTCGTGACCGGGAAGAGGCCCAGATACCGACGATGAAGCGACTCCGCGTCCTGGTTCTGATGCACAAACACCTCGTGCCGCCCGACTCCGTGAAGGGGCTGACCGAGAAGGAGATCCACCCGTTCAAGATGGAGTTGGACGTACTCGCCGCCCTCGGAGAGTTGGGACACGAAGTGATTCCGGTCCCCGTGAAGGAAGAGCTCATGCCCATTCGAAGCGCCATCGAAGAGCACAAGCCCCATATCGCCTTCAACCTCCTCGTCAGCTTCCTGGACATCGGGATCTACGATGCGCACGTGATGAGCTACCTCGAACTACTGCGCACCGCGTACACCGGGTCGAACCCGCGCGGCATCATGCTGGCGAGCAACAAGCCGTTGTCGAAGAAGGTGCTGTCGTACCACCGCATTCGGGTACCGGGCTTCTCGGTCTACAAACTGCGGCGTGCGCGGATCACCAAACCGAAACGGCTGCGCTTCCCCCTCATCGTGAAGTCGACGGTGGAGCACTCTTCCGTCGGGATCGCACAGGCCTCCATCGTCAGCGACGACGCGAGTCTGAAGGAACGAGTCAGGTTCATCCACCGTTACGTCGGCACGAGTGCGATCGCCGAGGAGTACATCGAAGGCCGCGAGCTCACGATCGGCGTAATCGGCAACGAACGGCTCGAGACATTCCCGGTGTGGGAGATGTTCTTCACGAGACTCCCCCCAGGCACAGAGAACATCGCGACGTCCAAGATGAAGTGGGACATCAAGTACCAGCAGAAGCTCGGCGTCGAGACGGGGCCTGCGGTCGACCTGAGTGCGGACAAGGCGAAGGAGATCGCCAAGATGGCGAAGCGGATCTACCGCGTGCTCAATCTGTCCGGCTACGCGCGCATCGACCTGCGAATGACCGAAGCCGGCGAGGTCTTCGTCATCGAGGCAAACCCCAACCCCGATCTCTGTGCCCACGAGGACCTGTCGCGTTCCGCGGAGATGCACGGCCTGAACTACACAGGGCTCGTCCAGAAGATCCTCACCCTCGGCCAGAGCTACCGCCCCGCCTGGAAGGAGCGCTAGTTCTTTCGATACTGTGCCAAGCACGGGGTTGTTTGGCTATGTTGCGGCCATGCGCCCCCTGCTGACCGTCGCCACCGGAGTGCTCCTAGTCGGAGTGGCGACCGCGCAGGTCTCGGTAAAAGACCTCGAGTTCTTGCTGGGCAAGAAGGCCGACCTCACAAAAATCACGAAGGGCCTCGACCCCGGAAAAGTCGAGAGTCTCACGAAACATACGCCCGACTGGATGCGGACCCTCATTCGGCGCACGTGGGAGAAGAAGACGACTGCCGGTCTGTTGAAACAGTTGTCGAGACTCCTCGGCGACGGAGGCTTGGCGCAAGGCATCACGGAAGTGCTAGCTCGCCGCGCGGCGTCCCGGATCGTCGCGTTGGAAGGCGAGTGGTTGGGTAAGAAGGAAGACGAACTCAGCCTGAAAGACCTCCGCAGCCTCGCGACGGTCTACAGCCTCCTGAATGCCCCCGGCAGGTATCTAGGGATCCTGACTTCCACGACGCCATGGGAACCGATACTCGCCCTGCTCCTCTCGCGTGAGTACCGACTCAGCAACGATCAGTACAAGCAGATCTTTGACTACTTGAAGAAGCTGCCGACCCGCGCGCGTCAACTTCACTCTCGCGCTGCCTCGATCATCCTGCGGCGATCTGATGACCCGGAATTGATCTCCCGCACCCTCCGGCAGCTGAGCCACATCTACGGCGCGAACGGCAAACCCCAGGCAGCCGTCTTGCTCTTGCGCGAAGCGATGCGACGCAAGGCGAAGATCGACGGTCGCGACTGGATTCTCCTCGGTCAGCACTACGCGCAAGCCCTCGACACAAAGCGTGCCCGCCGCGCACTGAAGGTCGCGAGATCCGCGCTAGCCGCGGACGACGTGACAGCTGCGATTCGCGAGAACTCCGAACAGCGCATCGCCAAGGTCGAGGAGCTCGTGAAAGTCGCCGAGGACCTCGCCGCGGTGGCGAGGCACCCGGCCAAGTCTCACAGCACCGAGGACAAGATCCGGACGCTGAGCATGTTGCGCACACTCTCCCGCCCGATCGAAGCCGGGAAACTCGCGCAAGAGCTCGATGATGTCCCGATTCACGACTCTCGCGTCTACTCCAACCTCGGCCTGCTCTGCATCCACGGAGGACTCCGCGACAAGGCGGTCAAGTGCCTGCAGATCGCCGCGAAGCTGCCGAATCAGGATTCGACGTTCCGCCAACTGCGGGCGTGGCTCCTCGTTCGGCCCATGTTGGAAGAGTGCATTCTCCTGTTCCGCGGCGAGGGCGATCCGGAGCGGGCGATGAAGCGCGTCGCGGCTCTGCGCGCGGACGTCGGTGTCCTCGTCTCGAAACACGACCTCCATGCCCTCGCGATCCCCAAGCTAGTGCTCGATCTCGCCACGGAGTTCGAGCCGGCGATCCGTGAGAAGGACATGAGTCTGGGGATCGAGATCCTCACTCGAAACAAGGCGCGGATGCTGGAGCTGCGCGG
The DNA here is from genome assembly GCA_964469555.1 of uncultured candidatus Brocadiaceae bacterium. Classification (GTDB taxonomy): domain Bacteria; phylum Planctomycetota; class UBA1135; order UBA1135; family UBA2386; genus CAYYAQ01. Next base: position 32,592 of record CAYYAQ010000028.1, read on the forward strand.
GACGAACTTCGGTATCCTCGATCTGCGGCAAGTCGCCCTGTCCGCGATCGCAGCAATCCAGGACGCAGAGACCTTCCGCCGCGTGCTCGAGAATCCGACAGCCGCGGAGAGAACAGACTTCGGCCTGGCCAAACTGATGTGCGTGCTCGCATACGAACTCCGGCTGCAGAAGCGAGACGACGCCACGAGGAAACTGGTTCGTGCCACGATGAGCGAATTGCCGGAGGCATCCTGGGAACGCCACGTGTTCCTCGGAGTCGAGGCAGCCATGACAGCGGATGAAACGGGCGGTGCCAAGTCATGGGAACTCGCGATCGGTCATTTCCGCAGCGGATTGAAGATCGAGAAACTGAACGCCGGCCGGAAGGCGTGCCTTCTGAACAACGCAGCGATATGCCTCTACTACCTGGGACGAAAGCAAGAGGCGCTCAGCGAATTCGCCGACGCCATCGCCGCTGATCCCAAGGGACAGAACACCGCGCGCCTCAACGCCATCACGTGCACGCCGAGTCCCGACGCGGCGGCACTCTCGTCGCTCTCGACTGCCTCGGGCAATGCGCAATGGACGAACCTGCGCGACGAGGTGAGGCGGTGGCAGATCCGGCAAGCCCAGACAAAGGGTGATTTGAGGACCGCGCGCTCGCTGGCGAAGACGATCGTGGCGAATCGCTCGCCGATCTTCGGATTCGGTCACCCCATGATCTTGCAGATCGGGACCATCACCTGGTCCGCGGGCGTGTCCTCGAAAGGAGCTGACCTCCGAGTAGCGCTCGAGGTCATGCCGTGGCTCGTCCGTAGGTCGCCCGTGACGCGAGCGGCGACCGACGCCCTGGCCAAATAGCTACCGCGACAGGTCCGGATTGCGACGACCCATGTAGCCGATGCGGTTGAGAAGCGAACTCCCCGCCGGCGGGGCCTTCGGGGATTTCCCAGAAGAACGGCACTCATTCGCGCGGGGGTTCTCATCGAGTCATCGTATCTGGAATTCGAGGGAGGCAGACGGCTCATCGTCGACGGCTTGGGTCACAACTTCGTCCACCCGAGAGAACTCCGAACCTCGGCGCACGGTCGCGAGGAACTCGTCCAACGCGGGAGAATCACCCTGCGCCTCGCACAACACTGAACCATCACGCTCGTTGCGAACCCAACCGACCACGCCGTGGAGGCGCGCTGCACGCAGCGTGAAATATCGGAACCCGACGCCCTGCACGCGACCGGAAATCCGCGCCCGCAGTCTCATCAGCGGGGCTGACGCGACTCGCCTTTCTTTCTCGCCGGGACCGAGGCGACCTGCTCCAGGAGGATCCGGCCACCGTCGAGCGTCATCCGGCAATGCCGGAGCAGATCCACGCCGAGAACCCCGTGCACGGGAAACACTCCGACACTCACGCGGTCGACGACCGGAAAATCGATGCCCGTGAACTTGACGGCCGAGGTCTGCACGATGACTCCCGACACTTTCTTCGACACAAACGACTCGCCAAGACTTTTGAGCGAACGGTAGTCCGGCGTGGCACGGCGATCGCCCCCGGGCAAGTCCGCGAGACCTCGTTTCGTCAAACTGCTGTGGCTCGCCGCGGTGTCGAGGATGAACCACATCGTCACGCCATCGACGCGCACTGGCATCGCGAGGCATCCCTCCACCGCGAGACACGGTTCGGTGTTTCGATCGAGAAGCTCACGCGGGCGTTCAAGGCGAGCGACTTGTTGTGACATGTCCAGGATGAACCGGAACCTCGAGAGAACGTCGATTCCGATGATGCCCATCAATGGGTTGTCGGGGCCTCCGGACAAGTTGCGTAGGGAGAGACGCTCATCATCCAGGACCAACACAGGGAGCGGACCGAGTTCGGCGCCGCCGATCGCGAACCGAGGCATGATGCCGATCGACGCCGAGTGCTTGCGACCGAGACTGTCGCTGACAAGTCCGAATGTGCTCATGTCCGTCACGCCGACGTCGCGGGCCATCGAGTCCGCAAATGCGGACATCGACGATCCGGTGTCGAGGATGCAGAGGCGATCCTTCTTGCCGAACGTGCAGAGCATCGACGGCCATATCCCTCCGAACAGTCGGAGCCTCGTCGGTTCGATTTCGGGATCACCGCGGACGTAGGGCAATCCAAGCGTGACGAAGGCCTTCGCCTTGCGTTGTTGTTCCGCCTCGCCAACCTGGCCAGCGCGGAGGTAGTTCGCGCTCTCGCCGTACTTGCCCAGGCGGAACAACAGATCACCTATCTGTCCCTTGAGTTCGCGATACGACACAGTCTCCACGCGGTCGGCCCGCGTCAACTCGACCAGATAGTCGAGCGCCGAGTCGTCTCTCCAGCGCATGAGATCGAGTTCGGCGAGCCAACGCAGCGAAACCTCGTCGTCCGGGAAGCGTTCCCGCGAGCGCAACAGGATGTCCTCAGCCTCGTCGAAGTTCCCCTTGCCCAACTCCCGAACCGCCGCCACCACGTAGTCCGACGCCAGCGCGGGGTTCGGCTCTTTCCCCCAGTACTTGCACGCGCCAAGGGCCGCGAACACCACCGCTCCCAGCATCAGTACACGGAGCCGCTTGACCATCCTGTGATTATCGGCCAAATCACCGGGTTCAAGTAGGGCCTGGGGAACAAGCGCGGTCTGCATGAGTTGGTTTCCCGCGGGACAGACCGCTACTTCTTGGTCTTGAAGGTCTGGCTCACGCTGGAGAAAGCCCGAGCCTCGCGACCGACCTCCTTCATGCTCACCCAATTCGCGAGGATGCGGACGTAGGTCCTTCGGTACTCGAGAATCGGATCTACGAGGGGTCCGGAATCGATGCGAGCGGCGGATACGGTCACCGTCCAGGTGCGATCTGCGTCATCGACCAGCACCTCGGGAATGTTCTGGCTGAACGTAAAGAAGTTCGCCTCCGTCCGGTCGCGAGGGACCACCACCGTCCAGTCACGCACATCAGTCTCG
>CAYYAQ010000028.1:35544-38847 GCA_964469555.1 uncultured candidatus Brocadiaceae bacterium
CCGTAGTGGCACTCCGGCGGCAGGATAAACTCGATTTTGAAATTGAAACCCGTCTTCGGATGAGTGGCCCCGGGAAGCGGTGAGGTGATCGTGGGCAAGGCGAGTTGTGCGACGTCCGGAACCGCGGCCTCGTGCAGCGGGACAACGATGCACTGCTTCGTCGTGACACCGCCGGTCACCTTCAAACCACCGAAGACGGCCCAGTACTTTTGGATGCCCGACGGTCGCGGCGGCAAGAGCAGCGACACGTCATCGCCGCTGATCTGGCTTCCCAGGATTCCGACGTCGGCTACCAGATCGACGAGCAACCCTGACTCCAACTCACCGGCGACGGAAAAACGCAGGTCCGTCGTGAGGAACGCCGCGTCCTTGTTCTTCAGGCCGTTATCGATGTGAAACAGGCTGCTGGCGGGGATCGCGATGAGCGGGATGTTCTGGGTGACTTGCGCCCCCTCCACGGGTTTCGTATTGAGCACGACACCAAGCCGCTCGAGATGAAACACACCTGCCTCCGTCGAACCCTCCGCGGCGGCCACGTGGCCGAAGCCCGCTGGCACACCGACTCGGAACGTCGGACTCGTCGACGTCGGCATGACCATCGAAGGCGTATCACGCATCGGTCGCCCGAACGCCGCGGCATCGACGAAGTCCTGCCGCGTCATCCTCCCGGACGCGCGAACCCTCCGAGTCTTCGTCGTCGACGAAGCCACTCCGGTCAAGTCACCCGTTACAACGCCGAACCGAACGAACTCGCTAAACTGTCGTGGCGCCCGCTCCAGCGGCGTCTCGATGCGACCGATGTCCGGCTCTTCCGCTGTGAACGCACTCGTCACCGTGCGCCCACCGATCTCGGTCTTCATGACAGTCGTCAACGAGTCGCTCGGCGACACGCCGAGACCGAAGTACCCGTTGAGGTCCGTTTGCCCGAGGAAACCCTTGCCCGGGATGTCGCCGCGTACGACGTGCGCGAGGAACAAGGCCCCCGTCCCGGCCTTGTCGACCGCTGCGATCAACGTGCCGCCGACCTGCGCCCACCGCCAGGGAATCTCGAATGCGAAGACGTTCGTCGCGTTGTCGAGCCCGGGACGCAACGCAAGAATCTGTCGGATGCGGTAGACGGCCAGGATGTCTCGCGGGATCGAATCGATAAACCCGAAGACATCCGCCGCGATCTCTTCGAACCTGACAATGCCTCGCTCGTCGATCACGGCGCTGCTGTCGCTGAGTGACGTGCGCGCGCTCGCGCGGATGCGCCTGCCAGTGATCGTGCCTCCACGATTGAGCACGAGGAGCCGCAGGTTGGTCGCGGGCGGCGTATCGAGGACGAGGATGTCGGCCAGTTCGTGAGTCGTGCCCAGGAGCAACGCCTTGTCGATCTTTACCGACACCTTGGACGGCAGGTGGTAACGACCTCCGTGAACCTCGATCGTGATGTCCCGGTTCGCCCCGGTGTTGTCCGTGCGCGAGAGAGCGGGGAGCGTGAACCGCCCACCCGCTCCGGCCCGCGTGCTGGCCTGAGGGCCACGAATCAACGCGCCTGGAATCGCGAAGTTGTTGGCGTCGCGCACCCAACCCGAGATGGTCGTCGTCGCGATCGCTGGCTTGCCGAAGCTGTAGAACCCGCCATTCCGAATCGGCGCGAGCGGCGGCGCGGCAACGATGCGACCGGAAGACTCTGCACCCGTCCCGATCTTCGCCCACAGACCCGTCGCAGGATCGAGCCAGTAGACGTCGACCGACTCCGCCGTGGCGAGACCGAGGTCGTCCGGAATCGACAGGCTCGCGCCGGTCGCAAACTGAACGCCGACCGGATGGATGTAGATCGCTCTCGAAGCGAGGATCGCCGCACCGCCTTCGGCCAGGGTCCGAGGAAGGTGCCCGGGAGACAGCTTGCCGGTGCGCACCTCGACGCTGGTCGCCGTGCCAAAGGTAACTGTATCGCCGGCTTGCACGGTGAGTTTCGCGCCGGACCGCGTGGTGACCGTCGCGTCGTCGTCGTCGAGGAACCCGCCACCCTGCACGCCGGTCATCAGAGACAAGCCCACGCTCGGGCCGTGATCCGGCAGGTAGACTGCGTATGGCAACTCGTCACCGTCCGGCAACACCGCAGCGACCACACAGGTGCCGGGTCGACTGCTGTCGGTTGCGGCAGCGTTCGCGCCATCGACAGTCAACAGCCGGACGCCGACGATGTGCTCGTACAAGAAGGCCCGCCCCGTGTGACTCGTGGTCGCCGTCGATGCGGCACCGGACACCGAGATCTTCGCGCCCACGATCGGCTTGCCCGAATCGTCGCAGACCAGAACTCGGTAGTCGTACGTCGGCGCGGTGTCGAGCTTGGGCCCGATGTCAGAACCGGTTCCCTTGCTGCAACCCTGGATCGACAACAACGACGCGAGCAGGAAACCCCAACCAAGGACCCCCGCTCCACCGATCGCAAACACTCCCCCTCGAATTGCTGTCACCGATTCCTCCTGACTCGACGTTGGTTCACCGCGTCCGGCTCCGGGGGCGTCCTCACCCGGCTTCGACTGCCGTCTGCCGCGACCGAGCGAACACCGACGACGACATCGTCGAGGCAGACACCTTTCATGGTGTACGACAGCCCTCCCCGCGACTTCCGGGGTTCTTCGACGAGCCTGGAACGCTCCCAGTCCGGCGACGTGGTCTGCCGCCACACGACTTCGTAATGCTTTGCGCCCTTTACCTCTGACCAGGACAAGTTCGTGTCGTACGCCGAGCGCACGCCGCGTGCCCACGCCGATACGGGAGCCGGGGGTGCGGATGCGAGTTGGGCCAGCAGCACCACGTTGACCGCCGCGACTTTGATCATGTATTCGAAGTCCATGAACTCCGGCAGATCTCCGTACGGTTTGCCATCACGCTCGGTGACGTTCTTGTGCTGGCGCGAGAAGTCCTCCCGTGGCTCCGTGAAGCGAATGCTGGGAAATCCCCGCTTGTTGAACGACTTGTGGTCACCGCCACGCCCGTAACGATCGCCACGATAGATGAGACGCAGTTCGAAACCACCGACGTAGCGGCGTGTCGCAAACGTCCCGACTCGCGCGAGGTTTCGCCCCGTAGAGTCGTTGCCGCTCGGCGAGTACGAGAAACAGCGCAGGTAGCCGCGGCGGCGCTTGCCGTCCATGCCGAGCGTGTTTCCGACGATGTCGTTCGTGATCATCCCATCGACATTCACCTCGGCATCGGCCAAGGCCTTGGCGTGACCCTCTGAGCCGAGCAGCCCCTGTTCTTCGCCGTCGTAGCACACGAACTTGATGGTCGCCGCGAATGGCACGCTGC
>CAYYAQ010000028.1:38857-41227 GCA_964469555.1 uncultured candidatus Brocadiaceae bacterium
GCACATCACGCGACACGCTTCGATGACGACGCTGGTCCCCGAACCATCGTCGTTCGCGCCGGGGGCAAGTCCCTTCGGATCCCGTCCGTTGCTATTGATCGAGTCGTAGTGGCCCCCGACGACGTATACGCGAGCCGGATCGGAGACGCCCTTCAGCGTCGCCACGATGTTCACGAGCTTGACAGTCTGTCGGAGCCGTCGTGCCGGCATCTCGTAGGTCTCGCGCTTCACTGTCAATCGACCGTCGCTCAACGGAATGAAGCTCTCGAGTCTCTTCTGCAGGTAGTTCCGTGCCGCACCGGTGCCGTAGGGCTTGTCGGTCGCAGAAAGGACCTGACGCGTACCGAAACCCACGAGCCTGCGGACCGTCTTTTCCATCTCCGCCGCGCGGATGTCGCCGACCATCGACTGGATCTTCTTGTCGATTGTCTTGGCGACCGCTTTGGCCGGCGTTCCTTGATCTTGCGGAACCGGAGCGAAGAGCATGACACCGACGAGGATCGCGTTCATAGCAAGTTGACGCCCTCCATGGAGGCGTGTTTCTGGAGACCCATCAACGGTAGCAGAGTGGTCGCGATGTCGCACAGGCGGCCTCCGGACTTCATCGTCCGCCCCTGCACGTCCCTTCCGGCGACGAGGAAGATCACCGGGTTCGTCGTGTGCGCCGTGTGCGCCTTGCCGGTCGTCTCGTCGACCATCTTCTCGCAGTTGCCGTGGTCCGCGGTGATCGCGACGGTTCCACCCAGCTCGAGGTAGCGCGGAACGATACGCACGAGACACTGGTCTATGGTTCGCACCGCTTCGATCGCCGCGGGGATGTTTCCGGTGTGCCCGACCATGTCGGCATTCGCAAGATTCAAGATCGTCAGGTCCGGCGCGGCATCGTCGAGAGCCGCGAGCAACTTGTCTGTAACCTCCGGCGCGGACATCGATGGTTGCTGGTCGTAAGTCGCGACGTTCGGGCTGGGTACCAGGATGCGTCGTTCGCCGGGGAATTCGCTCTCGTCGCCGCCGGACATGAAGAACGTGACGTGCGCGTACTTCTCGGTCTCCGCGATGCGCAGCTGCGTCAGGCCGGCATCACTGACGACCTCGGGGAAGATGCCCTTGAGATGCTGTGAATCAAACGCAACCGGACAGGTGAAGTCCGAGCGGTACCGCGTCAACGTCACCATGTGCACGTCGGGTCGCGCGCTTCGCTCGAATCCTTCGAATGCGTCGACGGTCAACGCCTCGGTCAGCTGACGCGTGCGGTCGGTGCGAAAGTTGAAGAAGATCGCGCTGTCTCCATCACGGATGCGCCCGCCCGTCGCGTCCCCGATGACCACCGGCTTGACGAATTCGTCACCGGCGTCTGCGGCGTACGACGCCTCGATCGCAGCAATCGCTGATTCCGAAGAAGCGGCATCACCCCGACCCACCAGTGTGTCGAAGGCGAGCTTTGTCCGATCCCACCGCTTGTCGCGGTCCATCGCGAAGTAGCGCCCACAAACCGTGCCGATGCGGCCAACTCCGAGTTCCGACATCGTCTCTTGAACTGCCGCCAGGTACGGAATCGCCGATCGCGGAGGCGTGTCGCGTCCGTCCAGGAACGCGTGCAGAACGACTCGGTCACCGGTCAATCCCTCGTTCTTGCACATGCGAAGCAGCGCGGCCAGGTGCACGTCGGAGCTGTGCACGCCGCCATCGCTCACGAGGCCCATCAGGTGCAACGTGCTGCCGGTCTTCACCGCGTGTTTCGCCGCCCCGGTGAGCGCAGGGTTTGCGAAGAACGACCCGTCCTCGATGGTCTTGTGGATCCGGGAGATCTCCTGATACACGATCCGCCCCGCGCCGATGTTCATGTGGCCGACTTCGGAGTTCCCCATCAATCCACACGGAAGGCCGACGTCCGCACCGCTGCAGTCGAGGGTGTCCCAGGCATACCTTTCGCGCAAATCCAGCAGGAACCTGGGCTCGGCCTGCGTCACCGCGTTGCATGGGCCGGGCGGTGCTTCGCCAAAGCCGTCCAAGACGATCAGTGCGACGGGTCCGGCCATGTCTAGGAGAGCTGTTGATCGACCCTCGCGCGGAACGCGCGGTGAAGCTCGCGGATGTCGGTCATGACGACGTCGTTCGTCTGCAGCGCGGCCAACGCCTTATCCTTGTCTTTCAGGTAGTTCGCGTTGATGCGGACGCTGAGGAAGGCGCTCTCCGCGGCGGAGGTCAGGATCTCCGATCCACTGCCAAGATCGCTGACGATGTTGCGGCTGACCAGCTCGAGGATCGACGACATCGCCCGCATCACGTCCCGCACCATGCACAACACCTCTTCCGGCACGACCATCGCGCCCAACATGCCTTCTTCGATGGCCCGAGCCCGGATCGCCT
>CAYYAQ010000028.1:41237-41448 GCA_964469555.1 uncultured candidatus Brocadiaceae bacterium
GAACGACGCGCAATCCCGCTCGGCCATCGGCAGCAGATGCGCGAGACTCTGGGCGAGTCTCTTCTCGATCTCCTCCAGCTGGCTGTCGAATTCGAGGGTCGCCTTCTTGCCGCGGCTGAAACGGGTCGCCATCAAGAGAAGGGAGGTTCCGAGGCTCGCAGACATGGCTGCGGCGGCGCCGCCGCCCGGCGTCGGTGTCTTGGCGGCGAAC
>CAYYAQ010000029.1:0-2573 GCA_964469555.1 uncultured candidatus Brocadiaceae bacterium
GAGGACGGCAAGCGTCGCTTCGTCGCGTTGCAGACCAACGCGGCTACGGTCCCCGCCATCACGTCAGAGTGAGCCCAGCGTGAGCACAGACGCGACGACGCAGCCCGTGGAGGATACCGCGGGTAGGATCGCGAGCGTGCCTCTCGACGAGGTCATGCTCGCGATGGACATCGTCGACACGCTGCGTCATCAGCGCGCCCAGGTCGAAGCGGAGCTCGATGAGGACAGACGCGAGCGGCAGCTCATCGCCCGCATCCAGTCGATCTACGAATCGCAGGGCATGGACGTGCCTCCCGGCGTCATCGCCGAGGGCGTCAAGGCGCTCGTCGAGGATCGCTTCACCTACGATCCGCCCAAACGTTCCATTGCCGTTCGGTTCGCGGAGGTCTACGTCGAACGTGGCAAGTGGGCGCTTCGGCTCCTCGTCGTGACGCTCGTGGCCGCCGCCGCATTTGCGGTTTTCGCGATCCCGGCGCACCTGAAGCGCGAGGGGGCGATCGACGATTTTCGTGTGTCGATCACGATTCTCGAGCAGAGAGCTGACGATCTCGAGCGTCTCTCGACCCAACTTCGCGGTCGAGTCGCTGGCGCGCCCGTGTCGAAGGAGTCGGCTGCTGCCGCGGAGATCCTCGCCGCCGCGAAGCGCAGCCTCAACGAGTCCAAGAACAACCTCGATCGGGTGCAGTCGGCACTCGATCCCGGTCCGGATCCTGAGATGTATCCCGACGACCGTGAGCGACTGGATGGAGTGCTCTCCGACTACGGCGAACTCCTCGATCTCGTGAACACCGATCTCGGCGGCGTCGCCGGAAAGCTCGAATCTCTCGACAGCCTCAGGGACATAGGCGCCCAGGCCAAGGCAGCTCTGGTTCGGCTCGACGGCATTCCGGTTCCGGGCGACGAGCGTCGGGATCTCCAGGCGAGCCAGACCGCGATTCTCGCCTCGGTCGATGCGGGCAAGGTGAGTGAGGCGTGGACCGGACTTCGCGGTCTCAAGATCCGGGTCGCTGGCCTCGTGCGTTCCCACAACGAGCGCCAGGGCCGAATCAAGGAACTGAACCGCTTCAGTTCGCGGCTGCGAGGCGTCGCGCTCGATTCCGCGACGAAGTCCGAACTCGAGACGCTCACGTCGAGCGTTCGGCAGGCGATCGACACCAACGACGACGCCGTCGCATCCCGAGATCTGACCCGGTTGGCGGGATTCGTCGCGCTTCTCGACCGCAGCTACAAGCTCCGCATCGCGACGGGGCGAGGCAAGAAGAGCGGAATCTTCCGCAATACACCTGGTCGAAAACGCAACTACTACATCATCGTCGAGGCGATCAGTTCGAGCGGTCGCAAACTGCGCCTTCGCATCAAGAACGAAGAGAACAACCGCGTCAGCAGGGTGTCGATCTTCGGGGTCCGAGTACCGAAGAAGGTCTACGATGGAGTCAAGGCCGACAAGACCGACAATGGCATCATCGACAGGCGTCTGTTCGGCGTGAAGCGCCGGGGCGCGCGCAAGATCGACTACCGTTTCCCCGTCTCCGGCGGGATGATCACGAGGTGGTAGAATGGCACGCGGCGACGACATCTATCGGGACATCACCAAGAACGTCAGCCAGGCCCAGGACGAGGTAGACCGCATCGCCCTCGAGTCGAAGCGCCTACACTCGCAGGTCGAACAGGCGAAGGCTGGCGAAGCGAGACAACTCGCGGCTCTCGCCCGCATCCGCCTCGAGGAACTCGCCGCGGACCGGGTCGCCGGCGGTCTCGACGCGGCCGATCGCCGGGCCCTCGAGCTTCTCGAGCAACGCAAGGCCGACATCGCGGGAATGGCCGATGCCCTGGCGACGTCGACCACGCGCCAGCAGGCGCTCGATCGGGCCCGCGAGGACGCGTGCGTTGCCCGGGACGCCGCGGTGTCGGCGCGCGATGATCAGGCCGAAGCCACGCTCGATCGACTCGGCGAGACCGATGCGTACCAGGCACAACTCGCTCGCGTTGAACGCGGGACGAGCCAGGCGGCGCTCGCGACGGAGAAGGCGCAGCGCTCCGAGTTCGACCGCGCAGAGAAGCGCAAGCCATACGAGAGCGACAAGCTGTTCTCCTACCTGTGGCGTCGACGTTTCAAGTTTCCAGACTACCGCGCGATGCCTCTCATCCGGACTCTCGATACGTGGGTGGCTGGACTGTGTCGCTACGAATCTGCGCACCGTGACTACGGCATGCTTCTCGTGATCCCCGACAGATTGCGTGCCCACGCCGAGCAGCTCGTCGAACAGGCCAGCAACGACGCGATCGCGCTCGCGGAAATCGAGAACGCGGCGTTCGCGGCGGACGGTGTTCCCGCGCTCACCGAAGCCCTCGAAAAATCGGTTGGGGGACTCGCGTGCGCCGTGGAAGAGCTCGACGCAGAGGAAGACCGTTACGATTCGCTGCTGAAGGAGCGCGCGGAATTGGAGTCAGGCGACGACGCTCACAGTCGGAGCGCGCTCGCGGCGCTGAAGTTGCAGATCGAGCACGAGGAGAGCTCCCAAGGAAAACGTCACGACAGGTAACTTGGCAACAGAGTATCATGCCCACAGCCA
>CAYYAQ010000029.1:2583-40143 GCA_964469555.1 uncultured candidatus Brocadiaceae bacterium
CCGCGGTGTCGGCGATCGCGAGCTTTCGTGACCAACAGAACGATCTCGAACCCAGGCTCGAAGAACTGCGCACGGAATTGAAGAGCGCGATGAAGAACCTCAAGGAGGTTCAGAAATTGCGCCGCGAATTCCGCAATCGTGGCTACGACTCGTCGAACTCCATCTTCGACGATGACTTCGACATCGGGGGCCTGCTCGGTGGGCTGGCGATCGGCGCGCTCGCGTTCGGAAACGTGTGGTCGCAGTTCGGTCGGAACCAGCGCTTCCTGCGCAGTCGCCGCCGTCAGTCGTCGGGAGCCAACCTCGCGATGGGCATACTCGGCGGGTTGCTGTCCTCGGGGCTCACGGTCGGTTCGTCGTCGTCGCGTTCCGGCGGCGGCGGTTTTGGTGGGTTTGGTTTCGGCGGCGGAAGCAGCGGCGGGAGCTCGTTCGGCGGCTTCGGTGGCGGCGGCGGCTTCAGCAGCGGCGGCGGCTTCGGCGGCGGTGGCGGAGGCTTCAGCACTGGCGGCGGATTCTGAGCGCTGGCCCCCAGATGACAGAGGTATCACGATGATCATTCGGTTCCCGCTGACAATCACGGTTCTCGCGCTGGTGTCGGCGGACATCACGGCCCAAGGTCGAGTTCTTCCTCGTCTACGTTCGCGAAGCCCACGCCATCGACGGTGGTTGGCCGATGGGCAAGAACAAGATCGAAGACCCGGTCACGGACAAAGAGCGCACTGGTGTCGCGAAGACCTGCGTCTCGAAACTCAAGCTTCCGATGACCGCGTTGGTCGACCGCATCGACGACAAGGTCGGCGCCGCGTACAGCGGTCACCCGGATCGACTGTTCCTTGTGGGGAAGGACGGCAAGATCTCCTTCGCCGGCGCCCGTGGCCCGCGCGGATTCAAGCCTGACGAACTCGAGGACGCGATCCGCGCCGAACTCGGGCTGAAGCCCATCAAGCGCAAGAAGAGCCGCGACGATCGCGACGCCTGTCGTGGCGACCGGCGCCGTTAGCCGAGGTCCTTCGTTTTCGTCTGGTGCGGGACCCGTGTGGGTCTACGATTCGCCGCCGTGAACCGAGTCATTCCCTGGGTCCTCGTCTCGCTCCTCGGTACGGCACCCCTGCTCGCGCAGCAGGACTCCGTTGCGGCGAAGCGTCCAAACGTCCTGTTCCTGTTTGCGGATGACCAGCGTCCGGACACGATTGGTGCGCTTGGCAACCCCGTGATCAAGACACCGAACCTCGACGCGCTGGCGAATCGAGGCATGGTCTTCGCCAACGCCTACTGCATGGGCGCGACGCTCGGTGCGGTCTGCAATCCGAGTCGGCACCAGATGCTGAGCGGAATGTCTCTCTACCACTACAAGGAACGGCGCCCGACCCACAAGGGGACGTTCGGCGATGTGTTCACGAAGGCCGGCTACGCCACCTACCAGCGCACGAAGTCCGGCAACTCCGCCAAGAAATACCACAAGGGATTTACGCATCGAGGCTACCTGAATGATGGCAAGGTGCGGCGAAGCGGCCACCACGGCAAGGACGCCGCCGACCACGCGATCGCGTTTCTCTCCGACACGTGGGACAAGTCCAGGCCTCTGTTCATGTACATCGGTTTCGCCGGCCCTCACGACCCGCGCGTCGCCGCGCCGGAATGGAAGAAGCTCTACAAGCGCCAAGACATCCCACTGCCTGCGAACTACCTCCCATTCCATCCGCTCGACAACGACGAGCTGGTCGTGCGCGACGAGCGACTCGCGAAGTGGCCCCGCACGAAGGACGAGGTTCGCAGGCATCTCCACGACTACTACGCGTGCATTTCGTCGATGGATCACCACATCGGACGCGTCATCCAGAAACTGAAGGATCTGGGGCAGTACGACAACACGATCATCATCTTCTCCGCGGACCACGGTCTCGCGGTCGGCAGTCACGGCTTGTTCGGAAAGCAGAACCTGTACGAGCACTCGATGGGGGCGCCGTTGATCTTCGCGGGGCCTGGCATCCGCAAGGGTCGCACCGACGCGTTTGCCTACCTGTTCGACATCTTCCCGACGACCGCGGACCTGTGCGGGCTCTCGTTCCCAGATGACCTCGACGGCAAGAGCCTCGCGCGCGTGATCCACGGCGAGCAAGATCGAGTGCGAAGCTCGGTGTTCCTCGCCTACAAGGACGGGCAGCGCGCGGTCCGGAAGGGCCGCTGGAAGTTCTACCGCTTCCCGAAGATCGACCGTCACCTTCTCTTCGATCTCGATGCTGACCCAGACGAGATCCATGACCTCGCGAAGGGGCCCCAACGGGCCGAACGCGTCGCCAAGATGTTCGCGTTGATGCAGGAGCAGCAGAAAGTGTTCGACGATCCTGAGCCGTTGACGGTTGCGAATCCAGGCCGCGCCGAACTCGACGAGGCATTCTTCAAAAACCTGCCGCAACGGAAGAAGCGGGCGCGACGGAATCGCAAGAAGAAGAAGTAAGCTGCGCGAATGCGCGCAATGAACCCCCGCTCGTCTCTGTCGCTGTGGTCGACGCTGGCTCTCTTGGTGTCTTGTGCGGGTGCTCCGGTCAAACCTGCCGAGCGTCCGAACGTGATCTTCCTGCTGATCGACCAGGTACGAGCCGACGCGATCGGGGCGTACGGTGGCGCCAAGAACATTTCGACGCCGAACATCGATCGCCTCGCCAAGCAGGGCGTCGTGTTCACGAACGCCATCTCAGCCGCGCCGCTGTGCACACCGTACCGGGGCATGTTGATGACCGGTCGCTACCCCACGCACACCGGGCTCGTGCTCAATTGGGTCGAGGCCAATCCGAAGGAACGCTCGATCGCCCACGCGTTCGGCGACGCCGGCTACGACACTGGATTCCTCGGCAAGTGGCACCTCGCCGCAGGTTTCAAGAAGTTCGACGGCGACAGCGTCGCGACGGCGGAGGACCGCGCGCGTCTGAAGGTGCACCGTGCCGCGTATCGCAAGCGCAACCTCGAGACCGAGTTTGTTCCCCCCGGTCCCGCGCGGCTCGGCTTCCAGCACTGGGAGGCCTACAACTTCCACGTCGCGTTCAACGATTACTACTTCTACCGCGACACGAAAGACCGCGTCCGTGAGGAAGGCTACGAGACCGATGTCCTGATCGACCAGGCGATTGCCTTCATGAAGAGGCGCGAGACATCCGGCAAGCCGTTCTTCCTGACTGTCGCTCCACACCCGCCGCACCCGCCGTTCCGCACGAAGTGGTGCCCGCAGGGCTACCTCAAGCAAATCCCGAAGCGACTGCATTGGAGTCCGAACGTCCCCGAGGACCACCCGATGCGGCGGAACCAGATCGCCGCGCGCTGCTACTATGCGATGATCAAGAACGCCGACGACAACGTCGGTCGTCTGCTCGACTATCTCGACAAGTCGAAGCTCGGCAAGAACACCATCGTCGTGCTGACCTCCGATCACGGCACGATGCTCGGCAGTCATGGGCGTCGCAACAAGATGGTCCCCTATGCCGAAGCGATCGACATTCCGCTGATCATGCGCTGGCCCGGTCGCATTCCATCAGGCCACCGCGAGGATTCGGTCTTCACGGCGATGGACCATCTGCCGACGTTGTGCAAGTTGGCCGGTGTCCGCCCATCCGACGGCGTCGACGGCAAGGACCGGAGCGCGGCGGCGCTGGGAACCGCCGAGTCCGTATCGGATGAAGGGGAGATGATCATGAACTACGTCTCCCACTGGGACTACTTCGACACCGGTACGAAATGGCCGGAATGGCGCGGCGTGCGCACGAAGCGCTACACGTACGCCAAGTGGTTGAAGGGCGGCGAGGAGCTCTACGACAACAAGGTGGACCCGTACCAGATGCGCAACCTCGTCGATGAAGCCGGCAGCGCATCGATCCTCGCCCGCCTGCGGAAGCGGCTGAAGGGGTTGATGGCGGAGGCGCACGACGAGTTCCTTCCCGGCACGGCGTACGCGGACTGGTACGACGACGCCCGGGTCTTGACGCACACCGCCCTGGGGCCCGTGAAGCGACCGTAGTCGGGTTCTCTGCTCGGATTCGGCGCTTCACCGGTGGACGCGTCGCGCTCGGGCGTCATACTTCCCGCCCACCATTTTTGACCGACTCATGGGCACCAACTACGACCCGAACGAAATCGAACCCCGCTGGCAGCAGCGTTGGGATGACGAACAGACCTTCCGCGCCGCGAACCCCGGCGATCCCGGCTTCGATGCGAGCAAGCCGAAGTACTACGTACTCGACATGTTCCCGTACCCGTCCGGAGCAGGACTGCACGTTGGTCACCCCGAGGGCTACACCGCGACCGACATCGTCGCGCGCTACAAGCGCAAGTGCGGGTTCAACGTGCTTCATCCGATGGGTTGGGATGCGTTTGGTCTTCCTGCCGAACAGTACGCGATCCAGACCGGCACGCAGCCCGCGGTGTCGACGAACAGCAACATCGAAAACTTTCGCCGGCAGCTGAAATCGCTCGGCTTCAGCTACGACTGGAGCCGGGAGATCAGCACGACACATCCGACGTACATCCGCTGGACCCAGTGGATCTTCGCGCGGTTGTTCGAGAGAGATCTCGCCTACGTGTCCGAGGTCCCGGTGTGGTGGTGTGAAGAACTCGGCACCGTCTTGGCGAACGAAGAAGTGATCGGAGGCCGCAGTGAGCGGGGGGACTTCGTGTGCGTCCGCAGGCCGTTGCGTCAGTGGATGCTGAAGATCACGGCCTACGCCCAGCGTCTGATCGACGACCTCGACAGTCTCGATTGGCCGGAGTCCGTCAAGACGATGCAGCGCGACTGGATCGGACGCAGCGAGGGCGCCGAGGCCGAGTTCGCGTTCGCTGGTGAAGCGGGCGCGGATGGTGCGAAGATCAGGGTGTTCACCACGCGACCGGACACGATGTTCGGCGCGTCGTTCATGGTGCTCTCGCCCGAGCACGCGCTCGTCGATGGGATCACCACCGATGCACAGCGTGCCGTGGTCGACGAGTACAAGGCGAAGGCCGCCGCGAAGAGTGAGCTCGACCGCACCGACCTCGCCAAGGAAGTGACAGGTGTGTTCACCGGTGCGTACGCGCTCAACCCGCTGTACCCCGCGGATGATCCTCGCGCTCGCCTTCCCGTGTGGATCGCAGATTATGTCATCGTCACCTACGGCACGGGTGCGATCATGGCCGTGCCCGCCGGGGACGAGCGTGACTTCAAGTTCACCGCCGAATTTGACCTCCCCGTGCCGCCGATCTTCTCGCCGGACTCGGGTGACGCCGAGCTCGACGCGAAGGTTCGGGCGGGCGAAGCGAACTGGTTGGGGGACGCGGACTACATCAATTCTTCGAACGCCGACTTCGACCTCGCCGGGATGAGCATCCCGGAAGCCAAGAAGGCGGTCACGGATTGGCTCGCGGCCCGTGGCGCGGGCGAGCACAAGGTGACCTACCGGTTGCGCGATTGGCTGTTCTCGCGGCAGCGGTACTGGGGTGAGCCGTTCCCGGTGCAATACCTCGAGGATGGCTCGATCGAGCTCGTTCCCGACGACCAGTTGCCCCTCGAGTTGCCTGAGATGATCGACTTCAAGCCCACCGGCAAGGCAGAGCCGCCGCTCGCCAAGGCCGTGGACTGGGTGAACTTCACGGACGCGGATGGTCGCAAGATTCGGCGTGACACCAACACGATGCCGAACTGGGCGGGCTCGTGCTGGTACTACCTGCGGTTCATGGATCCGCGGAACGACGAAGCGTTCTGCTCACCGGAAGCCGAGTCGTACTGGGGGCCGGTCGACCTCTACATCGGCGGCACGGAGCATGCTGTTCTGCACCTGCTGTACGCGCGGTTCTGGCACAAGGTGCTCTACGATCTCGGTGTCGTCACGACCAAGGAGCCATTCCAGCGCCTCTACAACCAGGGGATGATCCAGTCGTTCGCCTACCAGGACGAGCGCGGCGGGACGATTGCTGTCGACCTCGCCGAAGAGGTGGGGGAGGATGAGTACAAGCACAAAGAGACTGGCGAGCCCCTCAAGAGAATCGTCGCCAAGATGTCGAAGACTCTGAAGAACGTCGTCAATCCCGACGAAGTCATCATGCGCGAGGGCGCCGACGCGCTCCGTCTCTACGAGATGTTCATGGGGCCGCTGGCCGATGCCAAACCCTGGAACACGAAGGACGTGCCCGGCGTGCGGAACTTCCTGAACCGTGCGTGGCGTCTGGTCATTCCGAAGGAAGAGGGCGTTGAGATCCGCCCGAACCTCGTCGAGGACACCGCGACGGATGCGGATCTCGAGCGGGTGCTGCACCGGACCGTGCACAAGGTCGGTGGCGACATCGAGAAGCTCGCGTTCAACACGGCTATCTCCGCGATGATGATCTTTGTCAACAAAGCGACGAAGGCTGTCGACAAGTTGAACCGCAGTCAGATCGAGCGATTCCTGAGCATCCTCAACCCGTTCGCCCCACACATCACCGAGGAGTTGTGGTCGAAGTTGCAGCTGGAGGGGAGCCCATTCACCGCGACGTGGCCGACCGTGGACGAGAGCCAGTTGGTCGACGACGCGGTCGAGATGGTGGTCCAGATCAACGGCAAGAACAAGGGACGCATCACCGTCGCGACCGACGCGGCGCAGTGCGATGTCGAGACCACGGCGCGCGAGGAGGTCGCGAGCCAGCTCGAGGGCAAGACGGTGATCAAGGCCATCGTCGTGAAGCGCTTGGTGAACTTCGTCGCTCGCTAGCCCTCGCTAGCCCGGATCACTCGACGATGATCTCGTCGTCGACGTAGAACTCGTCGAGCGGATCGTCGCCGTAGTACCGGTCTTCGTCCGCTTTGCCGTAGTAGCCTGCGTCGCATTCGGCTTGATCAACTTCCGGGGCCGGGTCGATGGGGGCGTCTTCGTCGTCTCCGACGTACTCATCCTCAAAGAACGCATTCCCGTCATCGTACTCGCCGTCGTCGTACTCCTCGTCATCGTAATCCGCGACGTCTTCGCCTTCGTACTCCTCGCCGTCGTAACCGAAGCCGTCGCTCGGCGCGACCATCGCGACGACTCGCTCGCCGTCACGTGTCAGTTGCCGGCGCCGTGCGATTCTTCGCCAGAGGATCGTGATCAACAGCAATCCTCCGCCGATTCCGTAGGCGACGTGAGCCGACAGCGAGTTCCAGAGCTCTGTGCCCTGGGCCGCGGCTTTGGTCACGTATCCCTTGAGCTTCTCCGATGTCTTTCCCCGGGAGATGGACTGCAGGGACACGTCGATCAGTGCGCGGAGCGCCGTTTCCTTGTCCAATCTCTCACGCAGTGCCACCTCGGCCATCGGAAGCTGGAGCACGCCCAGGCGTTGGATGGCGAAGCGGCGCAGGAGTTGGCTGTCGTCGTCGAGAATCGCCATCAGCGTCTCGGCTTCGACTTTTGGCGGGAGCTTGCGCGAGAGCGTCTGGAACAGGTAGACGATCGCCTTGTCGTCCTTCTTGCCGATACCCTTCACGTGCACGGCCGCGGGGACCAGGCAGTCGGCGTGGCCGATGTCCGCGAGCGCCAGCAGAGCGGCGATTCGGTCCGGAGCGTCCGGGTTCGGATCCACGGCCAGCACGTCGAGCAACCTGGGCATCGCCGACTTGGCGTGCAGATAGCCGAGGTTCTGAGCGGCCCACGTCCGCACGGTCGAATCCGTCGAGGAGAGTGCGTCGATCGAAGCTTCGATGGACTTGGGATCGCGGATCTTGCAAAGCGCGGCCATGGCCTGTCGCTTGACCTCGGTGTTGACGTGACCCCGGAGCTTTTCGCAGAGCAGAGGGACTGCTTTCTTGTGACGGAACTTGCCGAGCAGGTGTGCGGCCCGCGCCACGATGGATGGGCTCTGCGAGTTGAGAAGCGCGACGATCTTCGGCGTGACTGCGCCGGAGTCCTCTGCCGCGTCGAGTGCGTCGAGAGCTTGCTTCTCTTCGGGAGTGGGTTCACGGTTCTCCGTGACCGTGTCCGCGATCAAAGAACTCACCATGCTGGTTTCGATGAGTTCCCAGCTCGGGAGGACCTCGGAGCCGAACTTGCCCTCGGCGAAGAAGTCTCGCGGGTCGCAGGACTTGAGGTTCATCGTCTGCCCGATGATTTCGTTGCGATAGATCGATCCGTCGACGGTCGCAGCGTATGCGTCACCGGACGAACGGAGCGATGGCCACGCGAGCAACAGGAAGCCCTTCTCCTGATCATCGACGGAGACCGGCTTGAAGATCTGGAACTGGTACCCGATGGCGGAGTGCGGGACCGTTCCGGTCTTCGCAAACCAGCGCGAGCTGACGAGACCCTTGGCGAGCAGTTCTTCGATCGTGGCGAATTCGCCGACCTTGTCACCGTCCACGTCCCTGTAGGCCCGGCGTTGGAAGTCGTGTTGAGCGGCGATGATGTCGCGCACGATCGAGCGACGGTGAGCGAGCACCGCTGACTCTGAGTTTCCTTCGAACTCCGACATCTTGACGAGGTAGGCTGCCGCGAGAGTGAGGTACAGGTTCCCGAACGGTGACTGCGTCCGGCTGGAGATTCCGTCGCTGTCCGTCTTCACGGATGACACGATCGATCCGCCGCGTGTCCGCACGACCTGGTCCAGGTCGTGAGCCAGCAGTCGGTGACCGGCAAACGTGCTCACCGTGCGCAACCAGTGCCGACTGATGTTCGCGCAATCACCCCAGGCGAAGTACTGCGCGATCGAGTCGTTGTCGATCAAGCTCGCCAACCGATGGGTGTGTCCGTCGATCCCTGATTCCAGCATCATGACGACGTTCTTTATGGATCGCCTCGTGCTGGCGAGGATCAGGGTCTTGCCGTGAACCGTCAGCAGCGTCGTCGAGCCCGGATTCCAGCCGCCGGGAATCACGAGCGTCGGAACGGAGTCGATCATGACGCTCTCGAGCTTCAGGCCACTCGCGATCTTGTTCAGCGCCAAGCGCATCGCGTTGGTGTCCTTCAGTTCGATCGACAAGCTGCAGGCTCTGGTGTGTCCTTCGGGCAGCCATTCCTGCAGCACGCCATGGGAACCGAGCAGCGGCAGGATGTCCCGCTGCAGGCTCAGTTTCGTTTGGGGTTCGATTTTCGAGAGTGTGGACTCGAGGAGTTTCAACACGGATGGGTGCAGGAGCCCGGCCAGGTCGAGCGCCTGGGCGTACACGTTCTTCGGGTTGATGGTGAACAAGCTCGCGGACACCGCGTCCGGTGCGACGACCTTCAGCTGATTCACGTTGACCTGTGTGCCACTGTCGATGAGTGCGGCGAGCAGGCCCGTGCGTGGACTCGGGTAGCCGAGCCATGTGAAGTCCCGAACCTGGCCATCCTCGGCGAAGAAGCTGATGCCGAGCTCGCTGATCCGGTCCAATTCGAGCCTCTCGGCGATTGCGCGGACGGTCTTCTTGGCGTTGGCGTTCGGCAGCAAGTTGATCGCCATCTCGAGCACTGGCTGCGGTTGGATGAGCAGCGTGAGGAGGGGCATGCCCTCCTCCGAGCACTTCCGCACGTAGCGCATGTACGGACCGGAGGCCGCGAATGACGAGTCAACGTCCTCGAGTTGGTGGACCGCACCCCTGATCGACGCGTACGAATCCCCGATCAGCACCGAGTCCTCGGTGATCATGTAGCTGACGGTCTTGCCGTCAGGACTGGTGACCGTCCACGCCTTGTCCCCGCCGACGGCCCTGACCTTCAGCTCGCAGCCGCGGTCTTCGTGAGCCTTGTGGGATTCGACGAGGCCGCCACGCATCTTCGCGGCATGGTCCGTCGGCGCGATGAGGATCCAGCGAAGCGTGGTGGTCTCGCCGGAGATGTCCACGTCGGAGATGGCGAGACTGAATCCGCTCAGCGTCAGGCTGTTGATGTCGACGGGCGTGAGCGCCGTCCACGAGAGGAGGTCGGATGACTTCCAGGCCGGACCGACGAAGCGAAGAATGTCGTCAACCCCGGTCTTCATCAGATCGACGCGGTGCTTGCCGATCGGCGCCATCGACATGACGGCGAGGCTGTCGCCCGGAAGCATCTCCGCGTTCGCGATGATGTCGAGGTTGCGAAGCTGCTTGCGCTTCCTGGTCTTCTTCTGGCCGGGGGCCGGGCGCGCGAACTTCGAGGTGTCGGTCGGCTGCTTCGCTGCACCTGCCGGCGGTGTGCCGGGAACTTGCGGCGCGGCGAGAAGCAGTAGGCTGGCGACTGTCGTGGAAATCATCACTGGGCGGTACTCGGGTAGTTAAGGTTGATCCTTGTATCGGGGATTCCTACGCGCTTTCTTCACCCGATCCGGGGCTCTGAAGCGCCCCGTCGAAACCCCCTCAGCACCAGTGGTTCCACGCCGGCGGGTGGGTTTCGGATCGCGCCAATTGCATTTGCAGCGAACTCGGCTCCGCGCTACGTTCCCGTGCCTCTGGGTGGGCCGTTAACTCAGCGGCTAGAGTGCTACCTTCACACGGTAGAAGTCGCAGGTTCAAGTCCTGCACGGCCCACCACCCGTCCACCCGTTCCTCTGCGAGGAATGCCTGGACGCGTGGTGGTCAAACCGCGCGATGGCTGGGGATCGCACAGGGTCAGTACCGCAAACGCCGACTTGTTCCCGGTTCCGAATTCGTGGCGGTTAGCGGATCTAGCCCGAGGCTTCTGGGAGCCCCTGGCCCTATTGTCCCAGCGAGCTCCGTGCCGCGGTGATCCAAGACCCCCAACGCCATCCCATGCCACAAGCCATCAGACTGAGTCGTCTCGTCGCCGTTGTCACCCTGCTGTTTGCCGCACAGGCCCTGGGCCAGCAACCGATCCAGGTGCTGTTCCTCGGCGACGGGGGACACCACAAGCCCGCGGAGCGATCCAGACAGTTGATCCCGTACCTCCTGCACCGAGGCATCAAGGTTCACTACACGGAGTCGATGGGCGACATCACCCCTCGCAACCTGGCGCGCTACGACGCGCTGATGGTGTACGCCAACATCGGCAGCATCCATCCGGCGCGGGCCAAGGCGATCCTCGACTACATCGAAGGCGGTGCGGGCTACGTGCCGCTTCACTGCGCGTCGTACTGCTTCAACAACGATCCGAAGATGATCGCGCTGACGGGAGCCCAGTTCCGTCGTCACAAGACCGGCACCTTCCGGACGACGATCACCAAACCCGATCACCCGATCATGAAGGGTTTCGAGGGCTTCGAGAGCTGGGACGAGACCTACGTCCATCACCGGCACAACGATCAGGGCCGCACCATCCTGTCGCGACGCCGCAGCGACGGGGAAGACGAGCCGTGGACCTGGGTGCGGTCGCAGGGCAAGGGTCGCGTGTTCTACACCGCCTGGGGACATGATCGGCGTACCTGGAGCAACCCGGGATTCTGCGACCTGGTCGAACGGGGGCTTCGCTGGGCGACCGGTGATGACGACCCCGTGGGAACCATGGCCAGGCGGAAGATCCTCGCGCCCTTCCAGTTCAAGAAGGCCAAGGTCGCCTACTACCCGCCCCGCGGCCCGCGCAAGGGCGACGGCAAGTGGCCCGAGATGCAGTTGCCTCTCGACGCCGAAGAATCCGTCAAGCACATGATCACTCCCGCCGGCTTCGAGGCGCGGCTGTTCGCCGCCGAGCCGGATATCCGCCCGGCCATCGCGATGACCTGGGACAATCGCGGTCGTCTGTGGATCTGCGAGTCGATCGACTACCCGAACCGGCGCCAAGGCGAAGGCAAGGGCCACGATTCGATCAAGATCTGCGAGGACACCGACGGTGACGGGCGGGCTGACAAGTTCACGGTCTTCGCGGACAAGCTGAGCATCCCCACGGCGATCACCTTCGCCAATGGCGGAGTCATCGTGCAGCAGGCGCCCAATACCCTGTTCTTGAAGGACACGGATGGCGACGACAAGGCCGACGTCCGCGAGAAGCTGATCACCGGTTGGGGAACCGGCGACACACACGCTGGCCCGAGCAACCTGCAGTACGGCCTGGACAACCAGGTCTGGGGCATGATCGGCTACGCGGGTTTCAACGGAAAGGTGGGCGATGAGAGCAACCGCTTCGGGTCGGGTTTCTACCGCTTCGCACCCGATGGCTCGACGCTCGAGTTCATTCGCTCCACGAACAACAACACCTGGGGCATCGGCTTCACCGAGGAAGGCCTCGTGTTCGGCTCGACGGCAAACGGCAATCCGAGCTGCTACATGCCGATCCCCAACCGCTACTACATGCTCGCCAGCGGCATGCGCGCCAACACCCTGGGCCGGTCCGCGGACTCGTCACGGTTCTTGCCGATCACGGAAAGGTACCGTCAGGTCGACGTGCACGGCGGCTACACGGCGGCAGCCGGACACGCCGTGTACACGGCGCGGACCTATCCGCAGTCCTACTGGAACCGGCGAGCATTCGTCACCGGTTCGACCGGCAAGCTGATCGGCACGTTCGAGCTGATCCGCAAGGGTGCCAACGTCACCACGACCAACCCATTCAACCTCGTCTCCAGTGATGACGAGTGGACCGGTCCGATCATGGCCGAGGTCGGTCCCGACGGGCACGTGTGGTTCATCGACTTCTACAACTACATCATCCAACACAACCCGACTCCCGCGGGGCACAAGCGTGGTCCCGGCAACGCCTACATCACCAAGATCCGCGACAAGAAGCACACTCGCATCTACCGCGTGGTCTACAAGGAAGCCAAGCCACAGCCTCAGCCGGACTTGTCGAAGGCGAGCCCCACGCAGTTGGTCGCCGCGCTCACCCACGGCAACATGCTCTGGCGCCGTCACGCCCAACGGATGTTGGTCGAGCGGGGCAAGACCGACGTGACAGGTGCGCTCATCGCTCTGGTCGGTGACCGTGGAGTCGACGTGGTCGGGTTGAACACCGGCGCGATTCACGGGCTCTGGACCCTGCACGGGCTGGGAGCACTGGACGGCACCGACAAGGTCGCGCTCGCCGCCGCGGTCGACGCCTTGAGCCACCCGTCGGCAGGTGTTCGACGCAACGCACTGGCGGTGCTTCCCCACTCCGCCGCCTCGGCCCACGCGATCCTCGCCGCAGGTGCCCTCACCGACGACGACGCGCAAGTGCGCCTCGCCGCACTCCTGGCGCTCGCGGACATGCCACCGTCCGTGGCCGTCGGTGCGGTCGTCTACTCGGTTTCCGTCGAACCCCGCGACGCGGACGACCCGTGGATGGCGGACGCGTTGAAGATCGCAGGGTCCGTGCACTACGTCGGCTTCCTGGCGGCCGCCAAGCCCACCGCCAAGAAGGACGGGAAGAAAGAGAAGTCGGAGCCGAAGGCTCGGCCCAACCTGATCTCGAACCCTTCCTTCGAAGAGCGGAACGGTGACAGGCCGAAGAACTGGAAGGTGCGCACGTACGGTGGCCCAGCCAGCCACGCGCTCGCGACGGGCGGACGAACCGGCGAGTACTGCGTCAAGATCTCATCCGAGAAGGGCTCCGACACGAGCTGGTTCACCAATGTCAGAGTGAAGCCCCGCACCCGATACCAACTCTCGGGTTGGATCAAGACCGTCAAGATCGGCACCAAGGGTGGAGCACACGGCGCGCTCTTCAACGCTCACGCGGCGGGGGCCAAGACCACCAGCCTCAAGGGCACGGCGGATTGGCGTCGGGTCACCGGCACGGTCCGGTCCGGCAGCCGCAACGAGATCTCCATCAATTGCTTGTTCGGTGGTTGGGGCCACTCCACGGGCACCGCGTACTTCGACGACGTCGAGTTCATCGAACTCGGTCCCGAGTCTGGATCCGGACCCGGAGCGGGGGGCATCCTGGCTGCGGTCATGAACTCTGCCAAGGTCGCCGGCGGAGAGATCAAGGCCGAGAAGGCTCTCGACACCGCGAAGCTCCTCACCGGAGGCGACGCAGCCCGCGGCAAGAAGGTCTTCTTCACGCACGCGATCGCCGGTTGCTTCCGCTGCCACAAGGTAGGCGGCGAGGGCGGCATCCTCGCTCCGGCCCTCGATGGCATCGCGGCTCGCAAGGACGCCAGGTATCTCCTCGAGTCCTTGATCAATCCCAATGCGACGATCGCCGAGGGCTATATAGGCAAGTTCTCACCGATGCCGCCGATGGGTCTCCTGCTGAAGGACGATGAGATCCGCGACGTGTTGAGATACCTGAGGACCCTGAAGTAGAAGACGCGTCACGGTTGATCGTCTGCCTTCTCGATCAGGGCGTCAATCTCCTGGACCTGCTCGTACGGCAGTCGATTGCGCTGATACTTGTTCCAGAGAAGCTCGCGCAGGTGCAGGAGATCATCCAGAGGAAAGGGGTCGAGCGGTGTCCACTCGTCTTCCGATTTGAGACGGGATTGGAACTGCCACCTGCCAGCTTGTCTCTTGGCGGTGACCAACCGCACCTCCCCGTCAGGCATGTTGTCACGCCATTCGTGTTTGCGACCGCTGCTCATGGTTGCCCCAGTGAATCCAAATCGGCGGGATACGCGCCACAAATCTGCCTGGAAATTCGCTTCTCGGGCTCGAGTCCTACTTGACGCGTCGCAACCCGAGTTCCGAGGAAGCGCGATCGCGCGCGTCGAGGATTCGCCGGAAAAGGGAGCCAACCAGTGCTTGTCGCTCGCGCAGATGGCACATTGATGGTCGCCTACGACTCGATCCGGTCAGCTGCCATGCGAAACCAAGTCCTCGAGCGATCTCTCCTCCTCGGCTTGATGGCGATTTCCTCAGCGTGTTCGACGGCGGACACCGACAGTCACAAGTGGCGGGGATACGTAGAGCGGTGTCTCGGCACGCTGGTCGAGCACGGGACCGACAGGTACGGTCCGGTAGAGTCCCCTCTGATCATGGCGGTGATCGACGTGCGGACGCTCGAGTCCCCGGAAAAGCCGGAGCTCCTGGACAGCCTTGTCCGGCTCGAGAATCGACTGCATCGACGAGGCGAGCGAGGCGCGAATTTCTGGTACGACCAGAAGACCCTCAAGTGCATGCACCGGCTGTCGCGGCTCATCGGTGATGCCAGGTACGCGACAGCTGCCGATTCGTGCGCGGCCTATGCGCTGAAGAACTGCCGCAAGAGCAACGGCCTGCTCGTGTGGGGATCACACATCTACTGGGATTGCTACAAGGACGAGGCGAGCGGTGACGTAGGCGGCAAGGGACCGCACGAAATTCTGGTCTTCCAACCCGAGTGGGAGGAGATGTACCGGGTGAATCCGGTGGCTGTACGAGAGGAGATCGAAGGCATCTGGAAGTGGCACGTCATCGACAAGAAGACGGGATACCACAATCGACACGACGACGGTCGGCGTGGGTTCGACTTCGCATTCTCGGGCGGCTCGTTGATTCTCGCGTTTGCGTTCATGCACAAGGCGACGAAGGAGCCCCGGTGGCTCGAGAGAGCGCGGCTCGTGTCTGACTGGCACTGGAACGCTCGCAACAAGAAAACAGGTCTCACGCCCGACACGCCCGGGTCTCGCAATCGCTACGACGGTCGCCATTCCTTCACGAACCAGGCTGGACTTTTCGCAAGCCAGCTCCTGGGCGCCTACGAGATGACCGCGGATACGTACTTTCGAGACGTCGCGATCGCCTACATCAAGACATTCGACAAGTACGGATGGGACCCGAAATCATCCACGTTCCACGCGATGTTGAAACTCGATGGCACGCCCGTCCCCGCGCGCGCAAAGGCATCGGGCTACGACCGTTGGTCACCGACCGGACACGTCAACGTTTGGCGGACGTCGATCTTCTCGTACGAGTTCACGCTCGCAGCGGCGCAGGCGGCGATCTACGCCTGGGAGCAGTCAGCCAAGGAACCCGGCGAGCGCGACCCGGAGCTGTTGCGGGTCGCCTTGCGCTGGGCGGGAGTAGTAGAGGGCGCGCTGCCGCCACACACCGGACGCCGCTGGAAGGAAGAACTCGAGGCCGCGATGCCCGCTGTGATCAAGACAGGCGGCGCGTACGCGGAAGACTACGGGCGGGCGATCTCGTTCTTCGTCCATGTGTACCGCGCGACGAAAGATCCCAAGCACTTGCGGCTCGCGGAAGGACTCGCCGGCGAGGCCGTCGAGAAGCTCTTTGAGAACGGGCTGTTCAAGGGTCATCCCGCCAAGCCCTACTACGAGACGACGAACGGAGTCGGGTTGTTGTTGTGGGCGCTGCTCGAACTGGATGCTCCGCTCGAAGAATTGCCCGGGGCGTTCTGACCCGCCCGCAGTGCTTGTGAGAACTGCCATTGCCAGCCGGACATTCAAGTGGAGGTACCGTTGATGCGTCAGCTCGGGGATGCGACGCGCTCCGACTCCTGGATGCGCATGAAGCACAGCAGGAGCAGCGCGGGACCGAGGATCTCCAGGAACTCCTCCGGGACGACCGGATAGTCGACGATCGGGAAGCCGCGAGGCTTGTAGGACGAGTCCTTCAACCAGCGCTCGACGATCTCGAATCCGACGGCGCCGCCGAGGCACGCGAATCCCAGGACCATCTCGATCAGCCGCGGGCGATCGTTCCACAGTGTCTTGGCGAGGAAGCGGAACGCGAATAGACCTGCGATCACGAAGATCGGCAGCAGCACCTTGATCCACGGGAAAGACAACTCGTCGCCGACGTACTGGCGTGCCCAGTCGTTGATCATCTCGTGGATCATCAACGCGTCGTCCATCCCGAGGTAGACGAACAGCACGCCGACGAGGATCCATCCCTTGCGTTCGGAGGCGTCTCGGAGTCCCGCGAGCCTGAACGCGGCGACGCCGGTCCACAACATCGCCAGGACGGACAGCCACGTGTTCGGTCCGTAGTCGCAGCGGACGTCCGTGATCACGAGTATGTCCTGCCCGGTAAACCAACCCACGTAGTCGCCTACGTGGAAGCACATCTTCGGGCCGAACCACGTGAGGTGCAGCACCACGTGCAGGCCCGCGAAGAACAGTCCGAACGCCGTGATCCAGGCGAAAACGCGACCGCTGCGTTTGCGGCTGCGGTCTGCTTCGATTGGAGGGGATTCCGACGCCATTCGTTCTCGCGGGGCGAGGCTACTTCTGGTCGTAGCCCTTCAGTTCTCGGACCCAGATGTTGCGGTAGCGGATCGCGTTCCCGTGATCCTGAAGCTGGATGGGACCTTTCGGACCATGGGCCTTGTACGTTCCCACCCGCTTGTGCGTCGTCGCGCCGATCAGCGCGCGGTGGTGGTGGAGAAGGACGCCGTTGTGCAGGATGGTGACGTACGCCGGCGACACGAGCTTCCCGTCCTTGAATCGCGGGGCCTTGAAGATGATGTCGTACATCTGCCACGTCCCGGGCTTCCGGCTGGCGTTGACGAGTGGGGGGGTCTGGCCGTAGATCGCGCCGGCCTGGCCGTCGGCGTAGGTGACGTTGTTGTATGAGTCGAGGACCTGCACTTCGTAGTTGCCCATCAGGAAGACGCCGCTGTTGCCGCGGCCCTGGGACTTCCCTTTCACGGGAGTCGGCGAGCTCCACTCGATGTGGAGTTGGCAGTCGCCGAACTGCTGGCGTGTCGAGATCGCACCCGATCCTGGTTTGCACTGGATGTGGTCGCCCTTCAGCAGCCACCGTGCGTCACCCTTCCGGCCTTTCCACGCGTCGAGGTTCTTGCCGTCGAAGAGGATGACCGCGTCGGAGGGTGCCTTCCCCGCGACCGACTCGGTGCTGGCGGTGCCGGGCTTGATGATCTCTGGGTGAGGCCTGTCCGCGTCGTGCACCTTCCACTTCTGGCCGGGGATCACGGGCGTGTTCGTGTAGCCCTCCTTCTTCTGCGCTTTCTGTTTGCCCTGCTTTGTCTGAGCCTCGACAGAGCCACAGAGCGTGATGCAGAGGAGGGTGGTGAGAACGATGTTGAGCGTCTCGGTCTTTCGCATGGCCTTTTGGGGGGGGAGGGAATGGTCGACGAGAAGGGTAGCGAAACTCCCTGAGGAATGCCTCTCTCGGTAGATCGTTGCCTGTGTCGTTACCGAAGGCATACTCTGGCTATGAGATCTGGGCGGCGGATCCTGTTTGAGGTGTGCGTCGAAACCGCGGCGGGTGCCGTGGCAGCACGAGACGGCGGCGCGGACCGGGTCGAGCTTTGCGCGAACCTCCTCGAGGGCGGCGTGACTCCGAGCGCGGGCGCTGTCGGCTACGTCCGGGATCAGCTGGACATCCCGGTGATGGTCCTCGTCCGACCGCGGGGCGGCGACTTCGTCTACTCGGACGGTGAGATGGACGTGATGCGCCGTGACATCGCATCGCTGCGAGATGCGGGAGTCGACGGCGTGGTCGTGGGGGCGCTGCGGCCCGATGCGACGGTCGACGTGGATCGGACCCGCGCGTTTGTCGAGGCTGCGGGCCCGATGCAGGTCACGTTCCACCGGGCGTTCGACATGTGTATCGATCCTCGCGCGGCGCTCGAGCAGTTGGTCGAACTCGGCGTCGATCGGATTCTCACGTCCGGTCAGGAGGACGCGGCGTTGGACGGAATCGCGCTGATCGCAGAGCTCGTCGAACAGGCGGGGAACCGGATCCGCATCATGCCGGGTGGCGGAATCGTCGAGTCCGACATCCGCCGCGTGCTGGAACTCTCGAAGGCGACCGAAGTGCACTTCGCCGCGGGCGCGAGTCTCGAGAGTCCGATGGAGTTCAGGAACAGCAGGTGTTCGATGGGATGTGGAACCGTCCCGGACGAATACGAGTTGCGTGTCACGGATCCCGCCCGTGTGCGCGAGTTTGTCGATCAAGCTACGCGGGATCCTCACTAGGATGCGTGCCAACCCATGATCATGAAGCATCGAACCAGTGCCGCCGTTCTCTCGCTTGTGTTGACCTTTGCCGGTTGTGGCGGCGGAGGTGGCGGCGGCGGTGTTCCGACGAACAACCCTGCGCCGATACTCGTGTCGGTGACGTTTCTCGGCGCAGGGGCGAATCCCGTCGATGGGGACAAGCTGCGGTTCCTGATTTCCGATGCAGCAGCGCTGGTCGCTGGAGTGGCGCTCAGCGGCACGGATCTCACGATCGTCGGCGGCACGATCGCTGTCACGGGCCTGCCGACGGTGATTTCGACGCACGTGGTGGAGGTAACGTTGGCCGCGGGTGCCGCGCTCGTCACGGGGACTTCGACTTTTTCGTTCAGTGGCGACAATGACGCGGTCTCCGACACGACCGGGCAGCTCGCGATCGCGGGCACCGCGCGAACACTGAAGAAGGCCGATGGCGATGCGCCCGTCGTCACGAACGTGACGCTGAGCGGCGTGGTCGGTGCGCTGAACGGGACGGGTGTGGCAGGCGGCACGCTCCAGGTCGCGACCACCGGATTCTCCGTGGACATGACCTACCAGGACGCCTCCAACGTGGTGGATCCAGCGCTGAACATCGTCACGGCGAACGTCGCGGTGCTCGTCAACAGCACGTCGTTCCTCGCCGGGCAGAACCTCGTACCGCACCTGACGGCGACCGCGGCGGGGGCGACATCGGCGGTCTACGCGGTTCCTGCGGGGGTCGTGTTTCCCGTGGGATCGGTGGTGGTCACGTGCTCTTGTGTAGACAGCACGGGCAGGGTGTCCGCGGCGGCCACCTTCTCGTTCCTGACCAGGACGATGACGAACGCGCTGCAGCCGTTCGAGAAGGCCGTGAATGCGAGCCAGGTCTGGTTCCTGGACACGAGCCGAGACGTCGAGTCGATGTCGATCAACCTCGCCAATCCGACCACGCCGGTGCAGGTCTCGGCGGGAGCGAATTCCATACCCGACCTCGAGGACGTGTTCCAGATCCTCGGTCTGCGGGTCTCGAGCCCGATCCCGAACGTCAGCGGGTTGCTGAACAGCAACCAGGTCATCATGAGTCAGTTCCGGGCCAGAGTGCTTTTGGAGCTCGCCGCGTTCTTCGCGGGAGTGAACGTGACCTTTACGTTTACCTCACCGGGGACATTCCCCGCAGGCGCGCAGGTCATCGCATACAACTCGTTCACGTTCTCGCAGATGTGCATCGGCGGATCGGCGACGACAACGGGGGCGACCGGGGTCGGTGGCCTCGCGATCTTCGACCCACACAACGAAGTCCACGTGGACGACTGTTTGTTGAACTTTGCTGGGGGAGACCGCCTCGGCGTCTTCCCGCAGACCTTGGTGAACAGCGCGTACTTGTCGCCGTCGGCGACGTCGTTCGCGATGACGTTCAACTTCTTCACGCCGACGAAGATCGGTGGGGGAAGCGGGACACCAGTCGGATCGCATTCGGACGGCAAGGACGGTGCTCGGCTCAACAACCCGCTTCTCGACACGCGCGCCGGGCGCATCGCCACTGCGATCAGGGACTTCGCGCGGTTCGTAGCAGTGATCGTCGCCCACGAGTGCGGACACTCGATGGGGCTCGTCCAGAACACCGCGATGCCCGCTGGCCTCTACGGCAACCTCGTCTCCGTGTTTCCCGGCTCTTCGCAAGGCCACATCAAGATGCCGATCACGATTTTCCCGGGCAACGCGATCAACATCATGACCCCGTCGATCTCGTACGTCGGGACGCTCGACAGCGGCACCCGCTTCAACAGCCTCAACCTCGCCTACCTACTCGAAGCCGCGATCTACGACAACTGACACCCGGCGAGGGTTAGCGGGTGGGGTCATCGGGGATGGCGCCATGTTGCGTTCCCCGGAGGCGGAGTATTTCGACCGGGACAGAGACTTCGTCGAAAGCCGCCTGCAGAGTGTCGGCGCTCTGTGCGGCGTCGTCTTCGGACTTGGTGAAGAGGACGATCGCGGGGCCGGCGCCGGAGATCGTCGCACCGGCGATGGTCCCTTCTTCGATCGCGCGCAACGCCCGATTGACGCCAGGGACCAGCTTGCGTCGGTAGGGTACGTGCACCTCGTCGACCAGACAGTTCCTCAGGAGCTCGACGTCTCCGACGGAAAGCGCATGAAGCAAACCGAGGAGTCGACCGGAAGTCCGCTTGATCACCCCGTGTGGCACGTTCGCCGGGAGCAATCGCACAGCCTCGGCCGCGCCGATGTGGTGGTCCGGTCGCGCGATGACGAAGTGCCACGAATCCGCGAGCGCGAAGCGGAGCACGAGGTGTTGCACGTTCTGCTGCGGTGTTTGAACGGGACACACCGCCACGAGACCGCCATAGAGCGCCGCACCGCTGTGCGCGGGCGTTCCGCCGAGATGCACCAACAGATCGAGCAGTGCGTCCGCGCCGGGCTGTTGCGTCGCGTAGTGGCAAGCGATCCCGAGGCCCGCTGCGAATGCGGCGGAGTTCGTCCCGAGACCGGAGAATGCGGGGATGTTGTTGCGCGCCGTGATCTGCAGACCACCCGGTAGCTTGATGTCGAATCGCTCACTCGCCGCGTTCAGCGCGCGCAGGATCCCGTCGTGCCTCGGATCCTTCGGCTCGTGACTCATCACGCCTTCACGCACGACCTCGAAACCGCCCGACTTGATCTCCTCGACAGTGATGTTGAGGGACAGGTTCACCGCCAGCCCGAGCACGCCGAAGCCCGGGCCGAGATGTGCGCACGTCGCAGGAACGTCGAATTCGAATGTGGTCACTTATTCGCCGAACTTGATGCCTTGGGCTAACGGTAGGTCCGCGCCCCAGTTGACCGTACTTGTTTGACGCCGCATATAGTTCTTCCATGCGTCCGAGCCGGACTCGCGCCCTCCGCCGGTGTCCTTCTCGCCGCCGAACGCCCCGCCGATCTCTGCGCCGGACGTCCCGATGTTGACGTTCGCGATGCCGCAGTCGGAACCGACTGCGGACAGGAAGCGCTCGGCGAGCCGCACGTTCATCGTGAAGATCGCGGAACTCAATCCCTGGGGCACGTCGTTGTGAACTCGGATCGCGTCGTCGATCGAATCGATCGACACCAGGTAGAGGAGCGGCGCGAAAGTCTCTTCCTGCATCAATGGCAGATCGGCGCTCGCTCGCATGATCGTCGGCTGCGCGAACGCCCCTGAACTCAGCGGTCCGTCGAGTTGCAACGCCGAGCCGCCGCAGACCAACTCCGCGCCCTGCTCGCGCGCGGTTTCGACGGCCTGCGTGAACGCGTCCAGTGAACCTCGGTCGATCAGTGGGCCGAGCAGCGTGCTCTCGTCCATCGGATCCCCTGCTTGCACCTGCGAATACGCCTGCACCAGGCGCTCCTGCAGTTGGTCGATCACGCCCGCGTGGGCGAAGACACGCCGCGTGCTCGTACAGCGCTGCCCCGCAGTGCCGATGGCGCCAAAGACGATCGCACGAATCGCCATGTCGATATCCGCGTCGTTCCACACGATGATTGCGTTGTTTCCGCCCAGTTCCAGCAGGGTCCTGCCGAGTCGCGCGGAAACGCGCTGTCCGACGATGCGACCCATCCGCGTGGATCCCGTAGCGCTCACCAATGGAACCTTCGGGTCGTCGAGCAGCGCGCTGCCCACGGTCTCGTCGGGACCGATGACCAGACCGACCAACGCTCCGAATCCTTCGGGCTCGAGAACCGACGCCGCGATGCGCGTCAATGCGATCGCGGTCAGCGGAGTCTTGCGCGACGGCTTCCAGATGTTCGCGTCCCCGCACACCAGAGACAGCATCGAATTCCACGACCACACTGCGACGGGGAAGTTGAACGCCGTGATGATCCCGACGGTGCCCAGCGGGTGCCACGTTTCGCGCATCGAATGTTGTGGGCGTTCGGATTGAATCGTCAACCCGTAGAGTTGTCGCGACAAGCCCAGCGCGAAGTCCGCGATGTCGATGCACTCTTGCACTTCCCCGCGACCTTCCTCGAGGATCTTGCCCATCTCCATCGTCACCAGTCGGCTCAGCGCTTCCTTCTGCTCCCGCATCTTCTCGCCGATCAGGCGAACGCACTCGCCGCGTTGTGGCGCCGGCACTTCACGCCATCGGAGGAACGCGTCGTGGGCCGCCGCGCTCACGCGCTCGTAGTCCGCGGCGGAGGCCTCTCGGACGCTGGCGATCTGCTCACCGGTCGCCGGGTTGTCTGAGACGAGGACGTCGCCCGTCGTGTCGATCCAGTCGCCGTCGTACGCGCCCGGGTTGGAGGGTTCAATTCCGAGATCGCGCAGCACGTCCATGGTGACGATCATTCCCGGTTCACCCCCTCACGGCAAATCAGAGGTCCCAGAACTTCAGATCGACCTCGAGGAGTTGTTTGGTGTAAGCGTAGATTTGGCCTGCGTGGCCCGAGAAGTGCTCCATTACGTGCAGTGTTGCCGACAAGCACGTGTGGTCCCACCGGTCCTGAAATCTCTTCATCTCGAGGAGATCCGTCGGTGAAAGCCGGTCGACGATGCCGACAGCCTCTTCGACCGTCGCCACCAACTGCGACATCATCTCCTCTCCCGACAGACTTTCGGTGTCGCTCACCGCAGCGAACTCTGCGTCCCTGTTTCGACCGTCGTCCTGGCCACCGACTCCCGAGAGGATCCACTGCCGCGTGTTGCCGGCGAGGTGAAGGAGCAGACTCGCGACCGAATTGTTGTGGGATCCAGGCTTGTGCCACAGCTGTTCTTCACTCAGCAACGACACGCAGTGCCGGATCCGTGGAACGTATTCTTCGAGGACGCGGCGGCGAAACTCCAGGGCGATGCCGCGAGCGAGGTCGTTTGCCTCCGAGTTCACGAGACCTTGTTGCGAGGTCCCTTCTTCTTGGGGACCTCGATCTCGGTGGCGGACCGCGGTATCTCCAAGGGCGTCTCCGTTGGCTTCTTGGCGTCCTTGGATCCGCCCGCCTTCAGGTCGTCGACGAGATCGCGAAGTTCTTCGATCTCGGCCTCGAGGAGCGCGATGCGTTGGTTCACGGTCTTGCCGCGGAAAGTGAGCTTCGTTAATCGAACCGAGAATTGCAGCGCGACCAGCATCAAGAACACCAACGCGCCGAAGTAGAGGATCGAGACGAGCGACTGCGCCTCCAGCAGGTTGCTCAGCCACGTGAGTATACTCGTCGACAGGGCGAGTGTGATCAGCACCAGCGCCGTGCAGATCCAGAGGAAGGCGTACTCTTCCCGTAGCTTCTGCCGGCGCACCAACTCGAGAACGATCGCGAGCATGCTGAACGCGACCACTAGCGCCAGCACGAGTTGCGGCGTCTTCAGCGGGTCGATCGGGGTGAAGAATTCTAGGAGAAGCAAGGGTCTCTAGGGGGCGGAGCGGTAGGGGGAGCGACGCCGGACTCGAAGCAGTGCGAGGCTCATGAACATCTTGTAGCCGTAGAAGGCGGCGCGCGTGCCTCGGTGCATGCTGACTCCTCCCAAGCGTGGGTGCATCTTCACGGGTACTTCAACCAACTTCAATCTGCACTTCGATAGTTGCACGAGGACGTCGGCATCGGGGTAGTCCTCTGGGAAGCCGTCGCGCGCCACCTGCTCGATCGAACGGCTGGACATCGCCTGGAACCCGGATGTCGGGTCGGTGATCTTCACGCCCGTCCATATCGTGACGATGGTCGCGAACACGCGGCTGCCGAGGCGGCGCAGGAATGTGGTGGCCGGGGCTCCCCCAGGATTCTGGAAACGTGAGCCGACGACGAGGTCGGCGCCATCGTCCAACGCATCGAGGAGCACGGGGACCGACTCGGGGTCGTGCTGGCCATCGGCATCCATTTGCACGAGGCGGGCGAAGCCGTGGCGCCGTGCGTAGATGTAGCCCGTCTGCAGCGCGGTACCGTAGCCGAGGTTGAACGGGTGACGGAGGACGACTGCCCCGAGCGCGCGGGCTTCCTCGCGGGTGTCGTCCGTGCTGCCGTCGTCGACGACCACGATGTGCAATGCGGTCGGCAGGCTCTGCAGACCGCGAATGACCTTGTCGATCCGGCCCGCCTCGTTGCACGCGGGGATCACCACGAGGACGTCCCTCCCGTCGCGGTGGCGCGGCCCCGGGATACGGTGCGACGCGTCGGCGCTGGTGTCACTCGAGGGGGGCGGAATCGGCATCCCGGTAGGATACTACTCTGGAGCGTGGAGGCGTAACTTCACGCCGATGTGGTCGACTAGCAACTCGACAGGGTCGGTGCCACTGGCGTCGCCGATGACCTCGAAGCGTATTTCCCCGGCGCGGCTTACGTGGGCGAGGCTGGCCGAGCGGAAGGTCCACGTGAGGAGGTTCTTGTCAGCTGGCGCGAACTCGACCGCCGAGTCGTAGCGAAGGAGGACGAAGTTGCGGAGCGCGAGCCGGATGTACGAGTCCTGGCTCGGGCGGGTGATCGCGCCCGTGACATCGATCGTCAGGGACGCGATCCGATCGGGATTGCTCACAGGTAGCTTCAGGGTCAGGAGCACGCCACCGACCATGCGACCGTTGAACTCCTTCATCCTCACGCCGAGCACGCGGTCGTCCAGCTTCAGCACTTCGCGGGTAAGACCACGGGACAGGCTCCCGAACAGGATGTCGAGCGAGCCGGCTCCGATGTCCACGACGGTGTCGTCTTGTTCGGTCTTCGGGTAGGGCCGCATCGTGGGGAGGACGTCGAATCCGAGGTAGGCGAACCGCTGGTCGGGGAAGATCATCGCCGGCTGGGTGCCGTCCGGGTTCATGCTGAACAACCGCAGCCCCATGATCCCTTTGGCCGGTCGGTTGCGCGCGACGAAGATCCGGTCACCGCTCGGCGACCATCGCGGGAAGCGATCCTCACCCAGGCCATCGCCCACCGGAGTCGGGACGACATGGCCGAGCTGCTGCTTCAGCAGGATCTGTCGACCGACGGCGAGTTGGCGCACGAAGAGAATCGCCGAGCCGTCGGGTGACCACGCGGGTTCGAAGTCACCTGTGCCGGGTCCACCGTCGGTGATCGGCGTCGGCGTCGCGCCGGTCGAGTCGGTCAGGAAGAGTCGGGCCTTCGCGGTGGCCGGATCCGTGCGGCTGAAGACGATCCCCGACTTGTGCCAATCGGGATCACGGTCGATGAAAGCACCACTCGTGAACTGGACGGGGTTGCCGCCGTCGGCGTCCATGCGCCAGAGATCGCGATCGCCGGCTCGTTCCGATGAGAACAAGATCGACTTGCCGTCAGGCGACCAGCACGGGCCGTCATCGACCGCAGTGTTGGAGGTGAGTCGGCTGTCGAACACGGAGTTGTCGATGGAGGAGATGTGGATTTCGCGGCTCGTCCTCCGGTCTTTTTGCCGTTCGCGGGCGAATACGACGCGCTTCCCGTCGGGGTGGACGCGCACGCCGGACTCGACGCCCGAGCGCGACGGGAGGTCGTCGAGACCCAGGCCGCTACGCGTCGCGTAGACGATCTCGGTGAGGGCGAATTCCTTGTCGATCTGTGCCCGGCACGCGACGATTTCGGGGTCCTGATCCTTGGCGATGAAGGGCGTCTGTTCGCTGCTTCCGCCGGTGCAACTGGCGAGCACCGCCACCGGGATCAGGGCGCGGAATCGTCGGTTGCTGGACCACGACCGGAAGCCGACCCAGAAGAAGCCGAACGCAAACAGCGCGTGGAACGCTGCCGCGCTCCACTGACCTTGCATAGCGGCGAGAGAGAACGTCGTGCTCGCCCACGCGCCGAGTAACAGTTCGAACAGAGGTAGGATTCCGCGGGGTGAGTGATAGGAGTGGCGGTGTTCATCCTCCGATTCGGCGTCGACCTTTGGCGTGCGTTCGAACACGCCGGGGTCGCGTCCAAGACCGCTGAAGACGGCGATGGTGTTGTTGAGGCTCGCGCCTGCGCCGAGCACGAGCACCAGGGGCAAGCGCAGTAGCGTGCGCGCTTCGAATCGCCGTAGCGTCACTTGCGACAATCCGTAGTAGGTGAACACCGAAAGCGTCGCGAGAATGAGCGGCATGCCTTCGATCCACGCGAGCGTCGCCGACACGTGCTGTCCGGTGTACCAGCGCAGAAGTTGCAGCGGCATCGCCACGAGGATCAGCCCGAGGAGGATGGGGAACGCGATGTTCCCGAACAGGTGAAACACGCTCTCGATCTTCGTGAGCAAGGGCACCCGTGCCGCGAAGATCCTGCCGATGAGCTTGCGGCCCGTCTGGATCGAGCCCTTGGCCCAGCGGTGTTGCTGAGTGAGGAACCCGTTCATGTCGACGGGCAGTTCGGCGGGGCAGCTCAGTTCGGGCAAGTAGACGAACTCCCATCCGGCGAGCTGCGCTCGGTAGGAGAGGTCCATGTCTTCGGTCAGTGTGTCGGACTGCCAACCGCCCGCTTCTTCGATGCAGGTTCGGCGGAAGATCCCCGCGGTGCCGTTGAAGTTGAAGAAGCAGTTGTTCGTCGCGCGCGCGCGTTGCTCGATCGCGAAGTGTCCGTCGAGCAGGAGGGCTTGCATCTGCGTGAGCGTGCTGTGGTCACGGTTGGTGTGATCCCAGCGGGCTTGGACCAACCCGACCCGAGCGTTGGCGAACTGGGGGATGGTCCCGCGGAGGAAGTCCGGGCGTGGCACGAAGTCTGCGTCGAAGATGGCGATGAACTCGCCCGTGGCCGACTGCAGCCCGTGATCGAGGGCGCCGGCCTTGAAGCCGCTGCGATCGGGGCGGCGGACATGATGAACGTGCAGATCCGCGGGCAGGTCGCGGAGGTGCGCCTCGATGACTTCGCGAGTGTCGTCGGTGGAGTCGTCGAGGACCTGGATCTCGAATCGGTCGCGCGGATAGTCGAGGGCAGCCACGGCGTCGAGCAGCCGGGTGACGACGTAGCGTTCGTTGTAGATCGGCAGTTGCAGCGTCACTCTCGGGAGCGTGCTGTCGTCGGCGGGTGTGACCGTCGCGGGTTCTTGTTTGGTCTGGCGTCGGTGCCACCAGAGGAGGATCATCCACGCCTTGTGCAGACCCAGCACGCAGAGTGGCGTGAGCAAGGTCAGATGGCAGATGGCCAGGATGATCTCAGGGGTCGTCATGGGGGTCCGGTATGATTTATAGAGTGGTGGCCCGTGCTTGTCTCTGATTTCGAATTCGAGCTTCCTGACGACCTGATCGCCCACGCGCCGGTGCGTCCGCGGGACGCCTCCCGGTTGCTCCGGTACGACCGTCGTCGTGGGCAGATCGATCACGCGGTGTTCTCCGAGTTGCCTCGATTCCTGTCGCCGGACGACGTCCTGATCGTCAACAACACGCGGGTGATGCCGTACCGGTTGCACGGTCGGCGGGAGACCGGCGCCAGGGTAGAAGTCCTGATTCTCACGCGGGCGGGGGACACGTGCAGCGGATACGTGAAGCCCTCGAAGAAGGTCCGTCCGGGTGAGCGTGTCCCGCTGGAGAGCGGGCGTTTGATCCTGATCGCGAAAGGACCGGCGACGGGCGGCGGGATTCTCGAGTTCGTGCTCGAGACGCCGGATGGTTCAGATGTCGAAGCGACGTTGCTCGAGGTGGGTCGAGCGCCGTTGCCGCCATACATAGCGCGGGATGGGAGCGAGGATCCGGAGTCGGACCGCCGGCAGTATCAGACGGTGTTCGCCGAAGTGTCGGGGGCGGTGGCCGCGCCGACGGCGGGCTTGCACTTCACGCCCGAGCTCCTGGACGCGATTCGGGCGGTGGGGGTTCGAACGGTTGAGGTGACGCTGCATGTCGGAGCCGGGACGTTCGCGCCGATTCGGGTCGAGAATGTCGAGGAGCACGAGATGCACTCGGAGTGGTTCTCGTTGTCGAGTGAAGTGGCGGATGCCGTTGCGGAGACGCGTGAGCGCGGTGGGCGGGTGGTCGCGGTCGGGACAACGGCGGCGCGAACGCTTGAGTCGAACGTGGACCCTGAACGACGGGGGCACGTGATCGCGGGCGCTGGGGACACGGAGATCTTTCTCTATCCCGGTCGGGAGTTGCGCGTCGTGGATGCGCTGATCACGAACTTCCATCTGCCGCGGTCCACGCTGCTGATGCTTGTGGCGGCGTTTGCGGGACGAGAGGAGATTCTGGATGTGTATCGGGAGGCGGTGGCGGAGGGGTACCGGTTCTATTCGTTTGGTGATGCGATGTTGATTTGCTGAGTTGCTCGCTCGTCCTCGCAGCCCTCGGACTGGAGGCCGACCGAGTTCCTACCCTCGACGCAAAGCCTCAGTCGGTCGAAGTCGCGAAGCCTTCCAAGCCGGCACCGCGCCACCCACCAGCCCGAGAAACATCGCAAACAACACCGCCGAAACAAGGACCGTTGGCGTCATTCGGAACGCAAAGACGACCTCGGAGAACGTTTGGAAGTTCGTCGTTCCCGTTTGCACTCCGCTCAAGGGCAGGACGAGCAGGCACCCGACGATGCCGCCGAGCAATCCGATCAGCACCGATTCTAGCAGGAACGCGACGAAGATCGCGATCGGGCGGAATCCCATCGACAACAGGATGCCGATCTCGTGCACGCGCCCGGCGAGCGCCGACAGCATGGAGTTGGTGCCCGTGAATACCGCGGCGATTCCCATGATGACCGACAGGAATGACCCCAGGATGATGAACAGCGCGGACAGTGTCCCGGTCTGGTTGGACAGGTAGGTCTTTTCGGAAAGGACCTTGGCGAGCACCTGCTTGTCCTTCTTGATGCGTTCACTCAAGGCCTCGATCGTCATCGGATCCTTCAAGACTCCGATGACCCGGTTGTAGGATCTCCGTTACAGCGCCTCGAGCATCCGATCCCCGTCGCCCCAGATCTCCGACTGATACGCGCCCTTCGATTCGAAGATGCCCACGACCCGAAACGGTGTCGTATTGATCGTGAACGTTGCGTCCAGTCGACAGTCCTTGATCCGTTCGACCAGGAACCGCCCGACGATCACTTCGTCGTTCCCCGCCGTCAGGTTGCGACCCTCTGCGATCTTGAACTCATCGCCGTGGATTTCGAACGTCATCGGTTGCACGCCGCGGATCGGCACGTTCGTGTCCCCACCGCTGATCTTGGCGTACAAGATCGCCGCGTAGAGCTCAGCAGAAGCAAGCGGTTGACCCTTCGCGTTCAGCGCGATCTCGGGCGTGCCCTTGATCAAGGTCTCCGTCAGGTCGTGGCGAATCGAACTCTCTCCCTCCGCCACGGCGCCGGGTCGCATGAAGACCGCCAGGTCTTCCCGCCCTTTCTCGACGAACGTCGTGGCGAATCCCTGCTGGAGGG
Organism: uncultured candidatus Brocadiaceae bacterium; assembly: GCA_964469555.1. GTDB lineage: Bacteria > Planctomycetota > UBA1135 > UBA1135 > UBA2386 > CAYYAQ01. Next base: position 32,515 of record CAYYAQ010000029.1, read on the forward strand.
AGAGCACTCAGGCGAGCACGGCGACCGTCGCGCCGGTGCTGCAGATCGTCAACAGTGTCGTGCTCTTGCGCACGAACATGCTGCGGAGGTTGTATTGGAACGGCAGCAGAGCCATGGCTATCCCTCCTCCCGCAGCGCCTGGAGAGGCGACAACCGTCGGACACGGCGAGGTGGGGTGGATGCAGCAGCGTCGCTCAGCGCACGGCTCGGCGCAATAACCGGACTCCGCGAACTGTGGTTCATCCGATCACGCAGTCGCTGCGGGCGGGTACCTGCACACGGATGCGTCCGCGGCGTGGGACCTGACGAACGGCGTGCTGTTGACGCTCGGGAAGTAGGTAGAACGACGCGGAGGACAATTGAAGATGGTGAGGCCGCTCGATGATGCGGCTCTCGCTCGTTCATGCCGGGAGTTCGGGAAAAGAAATCATCAAACGGTCGCGATCCGAGCCGTGATTCCTGGGCGAACCCCGTATCAAGTGCCGATTCAGGGACTAGAACTCCTCCCCACCACGAGAGACAATGCATCACACCGTCCGGCGCTGCGCATTTCTGATTCTCACCGCTTCTGCTCTCCTGGTTGCAGAAGCGCAAGCGCAGAAACCGACCCGCAAGCCCGTCGACACCGGTCGCATCATGCGACGCGTCGCCGCTCTTCTCGAAGGCGCCCACCTCACCCGCCACGATCTCGACGACGAGATCTCGAAGCGCGCGTTGCCGGAGTACTTGGAGTCGCTCGATCCCCTGAAGGTCTACTTCCGTAAAGAGGATGTCACCGAGTTCGCGAAGTCGAATGACAAGCTCGATGACATGCTGAGCAACGGTGACATGAAGTTCGCGAAGGTCGTCTTCGACCGGTTTGTCACGCGGTTGTCGGAGCGGGCCGAGTGGACTCAAGAGTTCGTCGACACCGGCCAGGACTTCACGATCGACGAGGAGTTCATCTCGGGTCCGGACTCGGTTGACTACCCGAAGGGTAACAAGGCCGCGAAGGAGCGTTGGCGCAAGCGCGTGAAGTACGATCTGCTGCGGCTCAAGGGTGACGAGACTCCCGCGGACGAGGCCAAAGACACGGTGAAGCGCCGCTACAGGTCATTCTTGCGGCGCATGAAGCAACTCGATGACGAGGATGTGCTCGCGATATTCATCACGGCCATCTCGACCGGCTACGACCCGCACACGTCGTACATGTCGCGCCGCACCCTGGAGGACTTCGAGATCCGGATGCGGCTGAACTATCAGGGCATCGGTGCGCGCCTCGTCGACGAGGACGGCTACGCCATGGTCACGAGCATCATGCCCGGCGGCTCGGCGAAGAGGCAGGGCGGACTGAATCCGAAGGACAAGATCCTCGCCGTCGCTCAGGGTGATGGCGAGTTCCAGAACATCGTCGGGATGCGGCTCAACGACGCCGTGCAGTTGATTCGCGGCAAGGAAGGAAGCGTCGTACGGTTGAAGATCCGGCGCAAGGGCGAGAAGGAACCGATCATCGTCACGCTGACGCGGGGCAAGACGGAGTTGCAGGATCAGAAGGCGATCGGAAGGGTCTTCGAGGCCGGTTCTGGCGATGCCAAGATCAAGGTGGGCGTCGTCGACCTGTCCGCGTTCTACGGCAACATGGGCGGCGGGACGTCTGGACATCGCAGCTGCTCGGTGGACGTCAGGATCCTGCTCGAAGGGTTCGAGAAGAAGGGCGTCGATCTCGTCGTTCTCGACCTCCGGTACAACGGTGGTGGTCTGCTCGCCGAGGCGGTGAAGCTGACCGGGCTGTTCATCGACAAGGGACCGGTGGTGCAGGTCAAGGGATTCAGAGGCACTGTCGATGTGCTCGCGGACGAGCGCGCAGGCCTCTCCTGGGGCGGACCGCTCGTGGTGTTGACGAGCAAGTTCAGCGCGAGCGCGAGCGAGATCCTCGCCGGCGCCATTCAGGACTACGGTCGAGGCCTCATCGTTGGCGACAAGTCGAGCCACGGCAAGGGGACGGTGCAGCGCGTTCTCGACCTCGGCGCTTTCGGTCGGAGACCCGAGAAACTAGGTGCCCTGAAGTTGACCGTGCAGCAGTTCTTCCTCCCGGACGGACAGAGCACACAGGTGCGCGGCGTCATGTCGGATGTGCAGTTGCCATCCTTCTCGAACGAGGTTAGCGAGGGCGAGGGTGCCCTGGACAACGCCGTGCCGTTTGGCACGGTCTCGCCGAAGAAACACGACGAACTCGGCATGGTCGATCCGAAGTTGCTCAAGGAACTCAACCGCCGGTCCGTAGCGCGACTCGCCAAGTCCGATTACTTCAAACGCTTGCGTCGCGACATCGATCGCTACGACGCGCGCAAGGACAAGAAGAGCGTCACCCTCAACCTGAAGAAGTTCCTGGCGCTGCGCAAGAGCATGGAGTCCGACAGGAAGAAGGTCGAGGAGGACACCCGGAACATCGACGAGATCAAGCGCGAGATCGAACTCAACGAGTACCTGAAGGAAGTCCTCGCCATCTCAGGCGACTACCTGGAGCTCCTCCAGGGTCGTCGACTCGCTCTGCGTCGGTAGTCCTTCGGACGTCACGCCCCCGTGATGGGTGCGAGCGCCGCCGCGAACTTCTCGACGTCGATGTTGCCGCCGGAGACCAGTGCGACGACTTTGGCTGAAGGATCGAACGACACCTTGCCGGCGAGAAGGGCTGCGGTCGCTGCGGCGCCGGACGCTTCCACGTAGAGTTTGCACCGCGTGAGCAGAAGTCGCATCGCGTCGAGCATCTCGGTCTCGCTCACGCCGATGAGCTGATCGACCTTGTCTCGGGCGATCGCGAGCGGGAGCGCCCCGACGAACGGTGGGGTCATGCCATCTGCCAGGGTGTCGGGTCGCGTCACCGGCACCGGTTCGCCCGCGTCGAGCGCCGGTTGCATGCCCGGTCCGTCCTCGAGTTCGACGGCGACGACCTTCACTTGCGGGCGCAGCGCCTTCACGGCAGTGGCTACGCCGCCCATGATTCCGCCGCCGCCCAGGGGCACGACGACGACGTCGACATCCGGAAGCTCTTCGAGGATCTCCAGGCCGGTCGTGCCCGCGCCGGCGAGAACGACAGGATCGTCGAACGGGTGCACGAACGTCGACCCGCGCGCTTCGCGTTCCGCCTCGAGCTTGTCGAAGACCGTCGCCCGGTCCGGATGCAGGATCACTTCTGCGCCGTAGCCGCGCACCGCGTCGATTTTTGACTGCGGCGCGGCGGTCGGCATGACGACGGCGCACGGTGCCCCAACCAGGTGGGCCGCCCAGGCGACGGCGCCCGCGTGATTGCCAGCCGAAACAGTGATCAGACCAGCCGCGCGTTCTTCGTCGCTGAGCGTCAGGATCTTGTTGAGCGCGCCGCGCGCCTTGAACGACCCGGTCTTCTGGAAGCTCTCGCACTTCAGGTGGAGCTTGGCGCCGATCATGTCGTCGATGCGCGTGCTTCGCCACAACGGCGTCCGGTGCACCTTGCCCGCGATTCGGTCGGCGGCGGCGCGGATGTCGGCGAGGGTCGGTGGGGAGGTCACGGGAGGGATCGTACCTGCACCTGCCCGAGCTTGCGACACGTGTCAGCCGCCGATCGCGTCGAGCATCCGTTCGACCGCCGCGTCAGGCATATCCGCCGCGAGGATCGCGCTGCTGACCGCGAAGTGCCGGAACCCGAGGTCAGCGAGCGGCGGCAGGTTGTCGGCGGTGATGCCGCCGATCGCGAAGACCGGGATGGTCGCGGATGCGAGCACGTCGGCGAGCGCTGCGCGGGCCAGACCGGCGTCGTAGCCCTTCGTCTCGGTCGGGTGGCACGGCCCGAGCCCGATGTAGTCGGCACCCGCGGCGTGCGCTTGCCTCGCCTGTTCGATGTCGTGAGTGCTGACTCCCAGGATCTGTCCGTCGGCGAGGCGACCGCGGGCGGTCGCCACCGGCGTGTCATCCTGGCCCACGTGCACGCCGGCTGCGCGCGACTCGACCGCGAGATCGATGTGGTCGTTGACGATCACCGGCACGTCGCACGCCGCGCACGCTGCCATGCACCGGCGAAGCCCGTCTGGGTCAGAGGACTTCACGCGCCACTGGACTAGGGGAACACCTGCGGCCAGAGCGGTGTCCAACGTCCACCACGGTTCCCCGAGGCACAGCTCGGGAGTGAACAGCAAGCAGAGGTTGCGTCGTGACCAGTCCATCACCGGGATGGCCCCGCGCGTCAGCTGACCTTCTCGCTGATCGTCTTCGCCTGCGTGAACAGCAGCAAGTAGTCGGGGCCGCCGGCCTTGCTGTCCGTGCCCGACATATTGAAACCACCGAACGGGTGCGCGCCGACGAGGGCGCCGGTGCACTTGCGGTTGATGTAGAAGTTGCCGACGTGGAACCGGTCCATCGCGGACTTCTTGTGTGCGTCGTTGTTGGTGAAGACCGCACCGGTTAGCCCGTAGTCGGTGTTGTTCGCGACCATGAGACCGTGCTCGAAGTCACGGACCTTGATGAGCGCTAGCACTGGGCCAAAGATCTCCTCGCGGGAAACCCTCGCCTCCGGGTCGACGTCGCCGATGACCGTTGGCTGGATGTAGTAGCCGTTGCCCGGAGCCGCGCCGCCGCCGGCGAGGAGTGTGCCTTCGCCCTTGCCGATCTCAATGTACTCCGTGATCTTGCGCCGCGCGCCCTCGTCGATGACGGGGCCCATGTAGTTCGAGTTGTCGGCCTGGTGGCCCTGGGTGATTGCTTCGACCTTCGGGATCAACTTCGTCACGAACTCGTCGTAGATATCGGCGTGGATCATCGCGCGGGAACACGCGGAACACTTCTGACCCTGGAAGCTGAATGTGGCCGCGAGCGTGGCGTCCACCGCCGCGTCGAGGTCGCAATCCGCGTCGATCAGCATGCCGTCCTTGCCGCCCATCTCCGCGACGAGTCGCTTCATCCAGATCTGGCCTTCGTTCGTGAACGCCGACTTCTGGAAGATGCCGAGGCCGACTTCGCGGCTACCGGTGAAGGAGATGAACCGGGTCAGCCTGTGGTTGACCATCACCTCGCCGACGATGCTGCCGGAGCCGGGGCAGAAGTTCAGGACGTTCTTCGGCAGGCCGACTTCGAACATCAGGTCGACCCACATCGCCGCGATGCCAGGGGTCGCGCTCGCCGGCTTCAACACCACGGTGTTGCCCGTGATCAGCGCTGCGGTCGACATGCCCGCCATGATCGCCAGTGGGAAGTTCCAGGGCGGGATGACCGCGCCGACTCCGAGTGGAATGTAGCGGATGTGATTCTGCTCGCCGGCGACCGGGGTCAGGGCCGGGGGGTTCGCCAGCGCCAACGCCTGCAGGGCGTAGTAGTCCATGAAGTCGATGCACTCGGCTGTGTCGGCGTCGGCTTCAGCCCAACTCTTGCCGGCCTCGAACACCATCATCGCGGAGAACAGGTGCTTGCGCTCGCGCATCACCGCGGCGGCTTTCGTGAAATAGCCCACGCGTTCTTCAGCCGCTACGAATCGCCAGGTCTGGAACGCTTCGTGCGCGGCGACGACGGCGCGCTCGGCGTCCTGTACGTCACACTTCGCGTAGCGACCGATCAGCGTGTCGAGGTTGCCTGGGTCGCGGCTTTCGATCGAAGGTCGATCGTTGATCTCTTCGCCCCCGATCCAGGCCGGGTGATCCTGGCCGAACGTGGCTTGGATTTCGGCGAGAGCGGCCTCGAAAGCCTGCTTGTTCGCGGGATCGGAGAAGTCGGTGAACGGCTCGTTCTTGAAGTCTGTGTAGGGCACTGGGCGCTCGCGTCGGTTTTTTGAGGCGCGGAGTCTAGCCCGAAGGATTCACCTTGGCCAACTTCAGAATCTGCTACTGGAGGAGGCTCGGGCGGGGCCACGCTCCGACCCGACCGGGAGGTCGGCCAGATTGCGTTGGGGAGGCCGGCGGGGGGGGCCTGGGTCGGGACGGTTCGGCAACCGGGCGTCAGCATGGGGACCGATTTCGATGAGGCTCGCCAGGTACGACAACTCCCAGCCATGCCAGGTGACCGGGAGCGGTGTCGTGACTCAGGAGCCGGTGCCGCGCCAGCGGCGCTTAGTCAGCTCTTCGCCGAAGGCCAGGGCGTCGGCCTTGCTAAAGAGACGGACCTTGTCGCCGCATTCCGCGCAGAAGGAATGGTCGATGCTCATCAGATAACGCTGGTAGCAGTCGCACTTCTCGCACCACTTCTTCTCAGTATTGAAATCGCGCTTCATGATCGTGTTTCCCTCGCTTGTGTGTGTTTCTTGTTCTGACCGCACCCTCTAGAAGCAAGCGGGTTGCCAACCGGGCGGTGCGTCCTTGGGAATCTCGGTGGGCGCGGTACCATCGGCGCTCTCGCTGCGCGCCCGGCGCATCACCGTCGCCCTCGGGATCGGGCTCAGATGTCCATCAGAATCGACATCGACGGGGGACGTGCCGCGGCGGACCGGCATCAAGGGGGCTTCCAGCCGGGCGTCCACGGAAATGGACGCGATGTGCGAGATGGACGCGCGTGGGGGCGCTCACGAAGAAGGGTACCACGGATCGGCGGTACGACCGACCCGGGGTCAGAACTTCAGCGCGAGTTCGATCGCGTCCAGCTTGAACCGGCTGATCAGGTCGTACCACTCCCTCGTCGTCAGCGTGCGCATCTTCGACAGCCGGTGTCGGTCACGAATGAGCGACGGCAGCCGGGAGAATGCCGAGCAGTAGGCGCGGGTCAGGATCCAGGCGAGTTGGAAGAACGAGTATTCCTTCATGAAGTCCGCGGAGAGCCCGGCCTGCGTCCGCGCGGCGTAGAACTGCATCAAGTAGCGGTTGAGCGTGAACAACGGGCTGACGAACAGGATGAAGCGAGGCAACAGCTTGACCGCGCAGTAGATCCGGTTGCGTTCGACGTGGTACGCCTTGAACTTCGAGTAGTTGCCGAACAGCGCGGACTTGCGGTGGCTGACGATGGCGGTGGGCACGTACCAGCATTTCCAGCCGCAGAGTTGCGCGCGCATGCCGAGGTCGAAGTCCTCGAGATAGGCGAAGAACCGCTCGTCGAAGCCGCCGAGGTCGTCGAGCATGGATTTCTCGAGCATCGCGGCGCAGCCGTGGGGGGCGATGACCTCGTCGGGTCGGTCGAACTGGCCGAGATCCTTCTCTGCCCATCCGCGCGGTCTGCAGACGCCGTCGGGGTAGAGGAGCAGCCCGGCGGAATCGAAGTAGTTCGTCTCGCCGTAGCGCAGGACGCGGCAGGCGAGCATGCCAATCTTGCCGCCATCCTCGTTGCTCCTGGCCGCGTCTCCATCCAGGAACTTCATGAGCTCCTCGAGAGCGGTCGGCTCCATCACGGCGTCGTTGTTCAGGAGGAAGACCCACTCCCCCTCGGCCACCGCGAACGCCTGATTGTTGCCCTTCGCGAATCCGTTGTTGCGGTCGTTGTGGATGGTCACGAGGCGATCGCCGAACCGCGCCTGGGCCTGTTCCATCGAGTCGTCCGACGAGGCGTTGTCGACGAGAATCACTTCGACGTTCGGCCAGGTTTGGGCGAATACGGACTCGAGACTCTCGTTCAGCATTTCGCCGCCATCGAGGTTCACGACGACGACGCTGATGAGCGTGTCGGCTTTTGTCGGGTTCTCAGGCGAATCCGAAGGGTCCGGTG
>CAYYAQ010000030.1:0-22059 GCA_964469555.1 uncultured candidatus Brocadiaceae bacterium
TCGACGTGGACGACTGGAATGCAATGATTCGAAGCGGCCAGCGCCGACGCGAGGGTCGACGTGACGTCGCCGACCACGATCACAGCTCGCGGCGGATGGTCCTTCAACAATCCCTCCATCGCGTCGAGGATCTTCGCGGTCTGGAGCGAGGCGGGACACGATCCGACTTCGAGGTGATGGTCCGGCGTCGGGATCTCGAGGTCAGCCATGATCCGGTCGCTGAGAATCGGATCGTAGTGTTGCCCGGTGTGCACGAGCCGCACGCCGAGACGACCGTCGGCAGATAACGCACGGCAGAGCGGCCCCACCTTCATGAAGTTGGGGCGCGCGCCGGCGACAACGATGATTTCGCTCTTGGTCACTTCCTTCAACCTATCGGCATTCCGGTCCCCGCCTACAGAAAATCGCTCGACGATCCCGGGTCGGACTCCGCTATCTTGTGACCGTTCATTCTCTGTATCCATGACCGACTGCGACCCCAGACCGGAGCCCTACCACCACTACGTGGATGCGATCCTCTACGCGATGCGTAAGCACAGTGGTCAACGACGGCGCGATGGGCGTCCCTACATCTCTCATCCACTTCGCGTAGCCGAAGGTCTCAGAGTTCTCGGCGGGATTACGGACATGGATGTATTAATCGCGGGGCTCTTGCACGACCTGATCGAAGACACCGAATGCGAGTGGGCGGACATCGAACGCCGATTCGGCTCGAGGGTCGCCGATCTCGTCGCGACGATGACCGGCGACATGCGCCTGCCCAAGCCGCAACGCCGTCAGGAAATCGTCGATCGCATTCGCGAAGCCAGCGACGAAGCAAAGTCGATCCGCCTCGCCGACCGCCTCGACAACCTCACCGACATGCAGGGCTTCACGGAGTCCCGCAAGCACGAGTATCTCGAAGAGTCTCACCAGATCCTCGACGCCTGCCGCGCCGCCAACGAGGGCTTGGAGCGCGCCCTCTCCGACGCGATCGCATCTGGCTGATCGCCACGGGATGTTCCTACCGGCGATCGCGGAGCACGACTTCGTGCCGCTGGCCTAGCACAACGTCCAGAACATGACCTTCGTCAGGCTTCGACAACCCCTTCGGGGCGAGCAGTCGGATCGCCTCGGACTTCACCCACTCCACTACGAATTCGCCCTTCGCATTTGTCATGACCATCTGCGACGAGACGAGACGACCGCCGCGGAGGATCCGACGACTGCCGAACGCGCCCTGAATCACCCGGTTGACCGGGCGTGCCTGGACCGGTCGGTTGGGAGCAGGGTTGCTGTTCGCATCCAACACCTTGCCCGCTACGAGACTCGTCATGCCCGCGCGCAGGCGGTCTTCCGCCTGCGCGGGAATCAGATCGAACGTGCGCTGCTCTCCGTTGGCGTTGAGCATCTCGACGTACTCCAGGTAGCCGTCGGCCTTGATCTCGACCATCGGCTCGATCAGATACGATCGTAGGTCGAACGAACCCAGGTCGTCCGTCTTCACTTTCGCGACGGTTCCATCACCGCTGGTGAGCCGCACTTCGGCGCCACGGATCGGCTGCAGACCCGGACGACTCCGCACGACGCCGCGCACCTGGTGATGCACCCGCGGTGTCAGATCGTAGACCGAGTCAGCTCCTCCAGGGCGAACGCCGCGAATGGCGAGGGGCTCAAACGCCGGGTGCTCGATCTGAAGCCGCATCGCGTTCGGCGCCAGCGGACCGAGACGGAATCGCCCGTCGACGCCCGTCAGGTCACTCATCACGATCACATCGTCCCGACGCAGCACCACGCCAACGCCGACGATGGGCTGCCGATCCCTACGATTGATGACCTGTCCGCTGAAGAATCCTCCCTTGCGCAGCTTGATCGTAATCTCGCCGGTGTGAGTCACCTCGAAACTCTGCCTTCGGAACTGGTCCCCCGACTTGGCTTCGACGCGATACACCCCGAGCGCTACAAACCGCATGTCCGCCTCGCCTTCGCATCGAAAGGACTCGTCTTCGCTCTGCACACCGAAGTGAAGGATGTCCGGGTTGAAGTCCGGGCGACCCATCGTGCTCAGCATCACGTGCCGCGTCCACGCCGCGCGCAACTCCGGCGGAACTGTCGCGCCCGCGCCCATACTGACCGTCGGCACGGCCCGCCCGTTCGGCTTCGGCTCATCGAGGCACGAGATCCGAAACTGCACGCCGGTCGCGACGCTGCCATCGACTCGCGCGAACTTCAATCGAAAGCGCGCGGTGAGATCATCCGGCTCCAGCAGGATGCGAAGAAACCCCAGGCGAGGCAGTGCTCGCGCCAGGTCGCGTGCTCTCTCCCGTCGATCGAAGAAATGTTCGACGAGGTAGCCATCCGCGCCGAACACGACCGCGTTGATCCGCCCACCCACGACGCTCACGAACCCCTCCTCGTCGGTGGTGCCGAGCACCTCGCCACCACGGACGCGGTAGATCCGGCCTCCGACGATGGGCTTGTCGGTGCGCGCATCCACCAATCGGTAGCGGACCGGCTTCTTCTCCGCCTCTGTCTTCGCCGTCGGTGAGTCAGCCGCCTCGCGCAAGAGTTCGAGGACCGGATTGCCCGAAGCGTCGATGCGGACCGACGGGCCGTTCTCCTCGATCACATCGGGGGACACAGGACCCGAACCCGAGAAGCAGAAGAACGCGCCGAGTCCGAGCAGGAGGAGAACCAGAACCGCGGACAACGCGGACTTCATGACGGCATGTTCACGGTGGAACCCGCTCCTATCCTTTCTTCTCGGCGACGTCTGCCTTCTTGAGAGCGACTCCGTCGGCCATCACTTTCATTTCGAGCTTCGGCTCGGTGACCTTGGCGGCCTCTTTCTTCTTGCCCTCGTCTTCGAGAAGGTGCTTCAACTCCTCCACCGATGTCTTCGAAACGGAGTAGATTCCCTCAAGAACCACTTCGCGCCCCTCGCAGTCCTTCGGAACGAAGAAACCGTAGTCGCGGAACTTGATGCGGACCTTCTTGTCGCCGTCGGCGACGATCATCCAGCATCCCTTGTGCTTGCACACAGCCTCGATCTTGCCGGTCAACCGGATCTTCTTCCCCGCGAGCTCGTCGGTGCGCCCGACGAGCGACGCTACGGTGATGTCCTCGCCTTTCGCGGCGATGCCGTCACCGAAGTACTCGTAGTTCTCTTCGTTATGACGGTCGGGGGCGCTGATCTTCGTCGAGTCTCCGCTAGGTCGGCTCGTCGTCGCACCAGATTCCCGAGAAGACGTAGCCGCCCTGTCGGAATCCCCGGGCTTGGCGAGGCAACCGGAGAGGGCGAGGGTGAAGAGAACGATAGGTAGTCTGGGCATCATCGAGTATTAGGGATTCGGGGTGGACGATTCTATCCATAGAACCGGGCGCCGTGTCACTTCTCGATATGCCTCTGGATATGTTTTGTGCATGGGCAAGGGAATACCGACGCGTTGGACCAATCGTCTACTCGACGACGAGTGAAGGGGAGAACCGGCTCTTTCGGACTGGGACTTCCGACGTGCTCTACCAGATCGGCATGGTTATTGGGACGACGCAAGATTACCAGCGGATCGTTATCGAACTCCTCAATGAGGACGTGTTTCGCATCGATGGTCTCGAGGGCGCCGTCCAACTGAACGACGAGCCCGTGGGCCGAATCACCGAGAAGTCCGGCAACTACTGGATCGCTTTCTACCGGCCACTCCCGACCGTGATCGCGATGATCGTCGTGACGACGTTCATCGCCAACCGTCAGGCCTTGTGCGTATAGAGGGGTGCGCCTCTGGCGGCCCCGCCCGCAGTAGAAAGCCTAGATGTTCGCGAAGAAGTCGTTGCCCTTGTCGTCGATGACGATGAAGGCGGGGAAATTCTCGACGTCGATGCGGAAGATGGCCTCCATGCCGAGTTCGCCGTACTCGATGACTTCGACCTTCTTGATGCAGTCCTTGGCGAGAACCGCCGCGGGCCCGCCGATCGAGCCGAGGTAGAAGCCACCGTACTCCTTGCAGGCTTCGGTCACCTGCCGGGAGCGGTTGCCCTTCGCGAGCATGACCATGCTGCCGCCATTGGCCTGGAACAGGTCGACATAGCCGTCCATCCTGCCGGCGGTCGTCGGGCCAAATGAGCCCGAGGCGTAGCCTACGGGCGTCTTCGCCGGACCGGCGTAGTAGACAATCTGATTCTTCATGTACTGCGGAAGCCCCTCGCCGCTTTCGATCCGCTCCTTCAGCTTCGCGTGGGCGATGTCGCGGGCGACCACGATCGACCCGGTCAGCGACAACCGCGTCTTGATCGGGTGCTGCGACAACGTGGCGAGCAATTCCTTCATCGGAACGTTCAGATCTATGCTGACGACCCCGTTGTCCAACTGCGACGCGGTCACCTCCGGCAAGAACTGCGCGGGATTCACCTCGAGTTGCTCAAGGAACACTCCGTCTTTCGTGATCTTGCCCAGGGCCTGCCGATCCGCGGAACAGGACACACCGATGCCGACCGGACACGACGCGCCGTGCCGGGGCAAACGAATGACGCGCACGTCGTGGCAGAAGTACTTGCCGCCGAACTGTGCTCCGATGCCGTTCTTCTGGCTCACGTCGAGCACCTGCTCCTCAAATTCGAGATCCCGAAATCCGTGACCCAACGGACTACCGCTCGTCGGCAGCGAATCGAGGAACCGCGCACTCGCGAGCTTCACGACCTTCAGGTTGTATTCCGCCGAAGTGCCGCCGATGACGATCGCGAGGTGATAAGGCGGGCACGCCGCGGTGCCGAGCGTCCGGATCTTCTCGTCAATGAACTGCAGCAGCGACTCCGGATTGAGGACGGTCTTCGTCTTCTGATACAGAAACGTCTTGTTCGCCGACCCGCCACCCTTCGCCAAGAACAGGAATTTGTACTCGCCTCCCTGCGCAGCGTAGATCTCGATCTGCGCCGGAAGGTTCGTCCCGGTGTTCTGCTCCTCGTACATCGTCAGCGGCGCGAGTTGGGAGTAGCGGAGGTTCGACTCCTCGTACGTGCGGGCAATGCCCTCCGCCAACGCCGCCTCGTCGTCGCTACCGGTGAACACGTTCTCCCCCTTCTTGCCGATCACGATCGCCGTCCCCGTATCCTGACACGACGGCAACACGCGGCCAGCCGAGATGTTCGCGTTCTTCAGCAGTTCGGTCGCGACGAAGCGATCGTTGTCAGTCGCTTCCGTATCGCCAAGGATGTCCCTGAGCTGCGCGAGATGTCCGGGCCGGAACAGGTGGGCGATGTCCTCCATCGCCGTCTTCGCGAGCAACTTCAACGCCTCGGGATCGACCTTCAGGATCGTCCGCCCATCGAGCTCGACGGTCGACACGTGGTCCGTTGTCAAAAGCCGATACGGGGTCTCGTCGGCGCCCAAGGGAAGCATCTCAGTGTAGTCAGCCACGGGTCTACACGATGTGTATGCCGCTGACTTGGGATCCGCAAGGCATCTTCGCGGGCGGCCAGCCAAAAGACCTCAACAGCCGACGCGCACGCACAGCGCGTCGGTCATGGCTACCCCTAGCACGTTGGACTTGGGATCCGGTGCCCAGACCTGCTGTACATCTCAGCGCCCAGGATCGACGGGGACGGGGAGCGAGGTCTTGAAGCTGCCCAGCTTGTCGAGCGCGATCAGGCTCGAGATGTCCATGCTGACCCACAGAGAGCAGTTGCATCGTGAGCGGCTCCCGGGCGAGTCTCTCTAACTCACCTCGGCAGGAGGTCGAGCACCGCTGCCGTCATCGCCGTGATGCCGGCGCGAAGCGTGTCCCGCGCATCGGGATAGTAGAACGGCGAGTGCAGAGACGGGGAGATTCTGCCGTCCTTTGCGTAGCCCGCCATTCGCGCGGGAGCGATGCTGCCGACACGGAACATGAAGATCGGCACGCCGCCCTGACTGAACCGTGAGAAGTCCTCCGCGGTCATCACCTTCGGAATGGACACGACCGCGTCCTGCCCCATCGCGCGACGCATCGCGGCAACCGCACGCTTCGCCAACGCCGCATCGTTTACGAGGGCCGGCGTGCCTTCGGAGAACTTGACCTTGGGCTCGGGAGCCCTCGCCCCGACCGCGACCGCCTTCGCCTTCCGGATGATCCCCTCCCTCAGGTGTGCGCGCACCTTATTCGAGTAGCTGCGGACGGTGATCTGCAGGTGGCAGCGGTCCGAGATGATGTTGTGCTTCGAGCCACCGTGGATCGACCCAACGGTGATCACACCGGGATCGATGGGTGAGATCTCCCGCGACACAAGCGTCTGGAGTTGCAAAACGAGTTGCGCTCCTTGCACGACTGGATCGATCGTCGTGTGTGGCGCCGCGCCGTGGCCACCACGCCCGAACATCGTCACGTCGACGCTGTCGACGTTCGCCATGACCGCGCCGATGCCGTAACCGATCTTCCCGGTGACGAGCTCGTTGGTGACGTGGAGCGCCAGGGCGTAGTCCGGCTTGCCAAACCGTGTGTAGAGGCCGGCCTTCAGCATCGCAGTCGCGCCACCGGAACGTTCCTCCGCTGGCTGGCCGATCAGGACGACCCGGCCCTTCCACAGGGCCTTGTGCTGCGCCAGGTAGCGTGCCGTTCCGACGAGGTTCGTCATGTGGATGTCGTGGCCGCACGCGTGCATGATCCCCGCGGCCTGGCCGTCCTTGTTCTCGGTGTAGATCTTCGACCGGTAGGGAAGGCCGGTCTTTTCGGGAACGGGTAGCGCGTCCATGTCGCCGCGGACCATCACCATCGGCCCTTCTCCGTTCTCGATGACGGCGACGAGGCCGTATCCGCCGACAAGGGTCGTGACCGTCGCCCCGGTCTTGCGAAGCGCCGCCGCGAGTCGTCTGGAAGTCTCCTTCTCGCGGAAGGACAGCTCGGGATGGCGATGGAACTCGCGGTAGAGCTCGATCAGGTCGTCAAGCTGGGACCCGAGCCACTCTTGCCGTGGGCCGTCTTTGGACTGGCACGGGGCGACTGCGGCAGCGAGCAGAACGGCAAGGACATAGCGCTGGATTTGCATGGGGACCCTCTTCCCTGCAAATCTAGTCGGGCTCGCCCGGGACTACCTCTCGCTCTTCACAAATACCGGACTCGGGATCATCTGGTTCCAGCGCGCGAAGCGCCGAGCGACTTCGAGAATCGGGCGTTCCCAGTTTGTGACGGGGCGCTGCTCGAGAACTTGCAGCTTCCGGTTCAACTCCTGGGTCTTTTCTCTGTCGCTCATGGCTATCTCCGGAACTCGACGCACCGGCCTCACACGAGACAGCGTGGTACCGGGCGAATCCGAACTGTCGAATTCAGATCTACTTTCGCGGCAGCGCCAGAAAGAACTTACGAATCTGCCCCAGGCACAGCTTCACAAGTTCTTGATGGCGGCTTGGACGTCGCGACCGTCGGCCTGACCCTTGTAGAGGGACATCCATTCCTTCATGAACTTGCCGGTGTCCTTCGGACCTTCGTAGCCGACTGCTTCCGCGACTTCGCGAACCTTGGCAGCGAGTTCTTCGCCTTCCATCTGCTTCGGCAAGTACGCGGCGACGATCTCGATCTCCGCGTTTTCGCCGTCTGCGATGTCCTGACGACCGACGTCGAGAGCCTGCTGCACCGAGTCCTTGCGCGTCTTGACGGCGCGCAACAAGACTGCGAGTTCTTCCTCGTCGGACAGATCGTCCTTCGACTTCCGGTGCTGCTCTTCCTGGATCCCCGCGACGAGCATTCGCAGGCAGGCGAGGCGCAGCTTCTCGCGCGCTTTCATCGCGACCTTGATGTCGCCAGTGAGCTGGTCGAGGTGCCGACCCACGTCAGGTGGCGGCCTCTTCAGGCTCTTCGGTCGGCACCTTCGCGCACGCGACGAGCTGATCTTCGCCGCGAAGCGAGATGCAGCGCACGCCCTGGGTCGCGCGACCGATGACGCTGATGCCCTTCGCCACCGTGCGGACGATCTGACCGTTTCGCGTGACCATCATGACTTCATCGTCGTCGGTCACCGCTACGAGGTTGACGACCTTGCCGTTCCGATCGCTGGTCCGGATATCGATCATTCCGAAGCCACCGCGACCCTGGATGCGGTACTCAGCGACCGCCGTCCGTTTGCCGTAGCCCTTCTCACACACGGTGAGGAGAGTCTGGTCGACGTTCGCGATCACCATGTCGACGACCTCGTCAGCTTCGCGCAACTTGATCCCGCGCACGCCGCGGGCGCTCCGTCCCATGGCGCGTGCGTCCGACTCGGCGAACCGGATCGCCATCCCGGATTTCGTGCCGAGCACGATCGTCTGTTCCGGAGCCGCGATGCTGACGCCGATCAATCGATCGTCTTCCTCGAGGCCGACGGCGATGATGCCGCCCTTCTTGGGGCGACCGTAAGCCTTCAGCATCGTCTTCTTGATCAACCCCTTGGCGGTCGCTGTCACCAGGAAGTAGTCGCCGTCGAAATTCTCCACGCGAAGAATCTGCGTGATGCGTTCGTCAGGAACCTGCGTCTTGATCACGTTGACCAGAGCACGCCCCCGCGCCGTGCGACCAAACTGCGGGAGTTGGTAGACCTTGCGCCAATAGACCCGACCTCGATCCGAGAAGAACAGGAAGTAGTCGTGAGTGCTCGCGACGAACAGGTGCTGCAGGAAGTCGCCTTCCTTGGTATCACCGGCCTGGACACCCTTGCCACCTCGACCCTGCGCGCGGTACTGATCGAGAGCCGTGCGCTTGATGTACCCGCCGTGGCTAACGGTGACGACCATCATCTCTTCGTTGATGAGGTCTTCGTCGATGAAGTTGCCGACTTCCTCGTCGGAAACCTCCGTACGGCGTTCGTCGCCGTGCGACTTGATCATCTCGTCGAGATCGGCGCGGATGAGACCAAACAGAACGGACTCATCGTTCAAGATCGTGTTGAGGTAGGCGATCTTCTCACGGATGTCGCTGTACTCCGCCTCGAGTTTATCGATCTCGAGACCGGTCAGCCGTGCGAGCCGCATGTCGAGAGTCGCTCGGGCCTGGATCTCCGAAAGCTCGAACCGGTCCATCAGCGCCTGACGAGCTTGCTCGGGACTCTTCGAAGACTTGATGAGCTCGACCACTTCGTCGATGTTCTGCACCGCGATGCGCAGACCCTCGATGATGTGCAGCCGGTCCTCCGCCTTGCGGAGCAGGAATCGCGTGCGCCGGGTGATCACATCGACCCGATGGTCGCGGTAGCACTCGAGCATCGCCTTCAGCCCCAACGTGCGCGGTTGTCCAGCGACAATCGCGACGTTCATGATGCTGAACTTGTTCTGCAGCGGGGACAGCTTGAACAGCTGGTTGAGCGTGACCAACTCGTCATCGACGCCACGCTTGAGCTCGACGACGATCCGCAGACCGACGCGGTCGTTCGTCTCGTCATTGACGTCCGAGATCGTGTCGATCTGTCCGGTCTTGGCGAGAACGACGATGCGTTCGAGGATCGTGTTGACCTTGACCTGGTACGGGATCTCCGTGAAGACGATCTGCTTGCGCCCGCGAACCTCCTCGATCTTGTGCTTCGATCGGACGATCACCGCACCACGACCGCCGGCGTAGGCCATACGCATGCTCTGCCGCCCCATGATCATCCCACCCGTGGGGAAGTCCGGGCCGGACACGCACCCGAGCAGCTCGTCGAGCGTGACGGCGGGCTTCTCGATCAACAACTTGATCGCGCGACAGATCTCGCCAACGTTGTGCGGCGGGAGGCTCGTCGCCATGCCCACGGCGATCCCCGTCGAACCGTTACACAGCAGTTGCGGGAATCGACCGGGCAACACGACCGGCTCGACCTGCGAGCCGTCGTAGTTCGGCACGTAATCGACCGTGTCAGACTCCAGGTCGGCGAGCAGATCGGTCGCCGGATACCCCATCCGGGCCTCCGTGTACCGCATCGCCGCCGGCGGACTGCCGTCGATCGCGCCGAAGTTGCCCTGGCTGTTGACCAGCGGGTAGCGCGTGCTGAACGGCTGCGCCATGCCGACCAGGGTCGGGTAGACGACCGACTCGCCGTGGGGGTGGTAGTTACCCGACGTGTCGCCGCAGATCTTCGCGCACTTCCGGTGCTTCCCCCGCGGCCCGAGATTCAGGTCGTTCATCGCGACCAGGATCCGCCGCTGGGAGGGTTTCAACCCGTCACGAGCGTCTGGCAGAGCGCGACTGAGGATCACGCTCATCGAATAGTTGAGGTAGCTCTCCCGCATCTCCTTTTCGAGAAGGAGGTTGGGATGCTCAAAAGGGGTCGCCGGGGGTGGGGTGTCAGTCATCGCAAGCAGGTCAGGAGCGATCGCCGGAGACTCGGAATCTCGCGTCCAGGATTCACGCTAGGAACGGCTCGGTATCTTCCTGTAAGCTGAGCCGGCTAGTCACTGGGGACCATCATCCGGGATCTCGTCTTGAGTACGAAGAACGTCTTCATCTTTTGTCTGGGTAGGGAGTTGCTCGAGGGATCTGTCCTCGATCGAAACGGCAATTTCATGGCCAAGAGCATCGACAAGCTCGCCTTCCGAGTGCAGGCCGTGCACATCCTCGACGAGGTCGGGCCGGAGATGGTTCACGCCTTCCAGACGGCTCTGGCCCAGAAACCCGCCTACATCATCACGACCGGCGGCATGGGCCCCGGCCACGACGACATCACGCGGGAGTGCGTCTCCCGCGCCGCGAAGCTCCCCCTGATGCGGGACGACCGCGCCGTCGAGATGCTGGAGAGGTCCTATAAACGGCTTCTGGCCAAGGGCGTAGTCGACGTCGCCGAGCTCAACGAGGACCGGCTGACCATGGCAGATATCCCGGAGGGTTCGGTCTGCTACGAGAATCCGATGGGCACCGCCCCGGCCGTCCGGCTGAAGGTCGACGAGACTACGTTCTTCCTCCTCCCGGGCGTCCCGGAGGAAATGCAGCGGCTCTTCGACCTCTACGTGATCCCCGCTCTGGCGGCGGACGGACCCGGCATCGTCAAGAAGGCCCGGCACGTGGAGTGGCCTGGCGGCGACGAATCCGCCCTCAAGCGCATCCTCACCGACATCAACCGCCGGTTCCCTGAGATCCACACCCGGGCGCGGGCGATCGGCGATGAAAAAACCAGCCTGCGCGTGAGCCTGTTCGGCGAGCACGCGGACGAAGACGAGTTGGACAGCCTGCTCAGCCGAGCCGAAGCCGACCTCCGCGCGCGCCTCGGCCTCGAGATCACCCGCGAGACCGGCGACACAACCCAGACCGCGGAATAGGCCCCCCAGACCAGACCGTGCCTGCGAAGGGCTTTTCCCAACGTCTGCTCGGCTGGTTCGACGGCAATCGTCGGGATCTTCCGTGGCGCGGGTCGGCGGACCCCTGGGCAATCTGGGTCAGCGAGATCATGCTCCAGCAGACCCGCGTCGAGGCGGTGCGCAGGATCTTCCCGCGTTTCATGCAGCGGTATCCGAACCCTTTGGACTTCGCGAGGGTCGACGACGACGAGCTCCTCTCGGCGTGGCGCGGGCTCGGCTACTACCGACGCGCGCGGCTGCTGCGCGCCGGCGCACAGGCGGTGGAGGAGAATCACGGTGGCGTCGTGCCCTCCGATCCCGACGCGCTCGCGGCGCTGCCCGGCGTCGGGACCTACACCTGCGGCGCCGTGGCGTCGATCGCGTTCGACCACCCGATGCCGGCGGTCGACGGCAACGTGGAACGCGTCCTCGCGCGCCACCTCGCGATTCGCGACGTGGTGAAGTCCGGGAGCGGCAAGCGCATTCTGCGGGAAGCGGCGGACGCCCTTCTGGATCGCGAGCGACCCGGCGACTTCAACGAAGCGTTGATGGAACTCGGTGCAACCCTCTGCACGCCCCGATCGCCGCGCTGCGGAGAATGCCCGGTGGCTGTAGACTGCAAGGGGCTGGCCGAGGGGCTCGTCGAAAAGCTACCCGTGCTGCCAAAGCGGCGGGCAGCCGTCGACGTCGAGGCTAGCGCAGCGCTCGTGCGGCGAGGATCGGGCGAGGTTGTGGGCTTTCGGGTGCCATCGGACGAGATCAACGCGGGCCAGATCGACCTGCCGGGCCCCGGACCGCTCGTTTTCTGCACGGGCTCCGACCAGCTCGCCGCGGCGCTCTGGGAGCGATTCGGCGTTCGTTGCGAAGTCGGTGCAGAGCTCGGGATCATCCGTCACGGCATCACGCATCACCGCATCCGCTTGATCACCCACGAAGCCACGGTGCGAGGACGGCTCCGCGCCCCTCTCGTATCCGCCCCGACGGACGATCCGTCCATCCCCTGGACCACGATCGCTCGCAAGGTCTTCGCCCTCGCGGGGCTGCAAGTCGCGGAGGGATAGTTTCCTTGTGTACGTCGTCGCCGTCCTTACTTTGGACAGCCCCTTTCTCGAGAAGAACACACGACAGGAGTTCGTCATGGGCCTGATGGAAGGCAAGACCGCGGTCATCTTTGGTGTAGCCAACAAGCGCTCGATCGCCTGGGGAATCACCAGCGCCCTCGTTCGCGAAGGTGCCCGCGTCGCTCTCAACTACCAGAACGAACGCATGGAACCGGGCGTCCGCAGGCTCGCCAAGGATCTGCCGGACAACACGTTCGTCGCCCAGTGCGACGTGACCAAGAAAGACGAGGTCGACAGCTTCTTCGAGAAGCTGAAGGACGAGGTCGACGGCGTCGACGCGCTCGTGCACTGCGTCGCATTCGCGAAGCGTGAAGAACTCGGCGGTCGTTACGTCGACACCTCGCGCGACGGCTACGAGCTGGCCCAGCACGTGTCCGCCTACTCGCTCGTGACTCTGTCGAAAGCAGCCGAACCGCTGATGGAAGGTCGTGACGGTGCGATCGTCGCGCTCACCTACCTGGGTTCGGTCAGGGTCGTCTCCGCCTACAACGTCATGGGCGTGGCGAAGGCCGCACTCGAGGCTTCGGTGCGCTACCTCGCTGCCGACCTCGGCCCGAACGGCACGCGCGTCAACGCGATCTCCGCCGGCCCGATCAAAACCCTGTCGGCGATGGGCGTGTCGGGGTTCAGCGATATCCTCAAGGCGATCGGTGAACGCGCGCCGATGCGTCGCAACGTGACGCAAGAGGACGTCGGCAACACCGCAGCATTCCTGTTGTCGGACTGGGGAAAGGGCGTCACCGGCCAGGTGATCTACGTCGACTCCGGCGTATCGATCATGGGCGCATAACGCGGGAATGGCGGAGCGAGCGGGATTCGAACCCGCAAAGCCGAAGCGAACGGTTTACGACCGCTCCGCGTTGCCAGTTTGCATCCCCTGCCGTACAGCTTGCGTAGTCGCATCGCTCCCGATGACCCGACGCGGAAGCTCGGGGTCGTCGCGAACGCGGCCTGAAACCCGGCGAATGCCTTGAATCAAAAAGCTCAGAACGCACTCCTGAGCCCTCGCAGACCGATTCCTTCAGGAGCTAGGCGATACTGCCTGCCTCTCTCGTGCTGCGCGGATAATAGTCGTGCAGTCGTCGGTGCTGTTCGTGCGCGTTCATCACTTCATCTATGCACAGCAGACCCGTCGTGACCTTGTCGGACGACGTGTTCTTTTTCTGAACGTCTCTCCAGCGACCAATCAAGCGTTGGGGTCGTGGATGTGCATCGTCCCAGGCGTCCAGTGTTCCTTGCTCGGCTGGGGCTTCAGCGCCTGCCCGTCCGCGTCGACGATGTTGTAGCCGAAGTCGTCGAGCGGAAGGTTGTCGTTGAACGCGCGCACGACCCAGTCGCGATGCGGGTAGATCCCGCGCCGGTTGTCGAGGTGCAGTCCATGCGTGTCACCGTAGCGAACGGCATCCAACCAATAGCGAGCCTGGTTCTCACCGAAGCGAGGGTCAGCCATCAACGTGTCGACCAACCGCCCGTACGCGTCGGGTCTTGATCCGCGAGAAATGACGCGAACACACCCGGCTCGGGCGGCAAACCCGTGAGCACGAGCGCCGCTCGACGAGCGAGGGTGCGGCGGTTCGCTTCGGGTGCGAAGGCGAGCCCCTTCTTTCGGAGGCGTGCGGAGATGTGCGCGTCGGTGGCCTCGCCGGCGGCGACGTTGCCAGCCTTCTTGGCCGGGACAAAGGACCTGTGCTTCGCGGACTTCCCACCCTCATTGATCCACCGAGTGATCAGAGCGCGCCCCGCGTCGGTGAGTGTCTTGCCCGATTTCTTCGGCGGCATCGGGTCGGAGAGGTCATGGATGCGTGCGAGGATCTCGCTCTTGCCGAGGTCGTTCGGATCGATGGCTCGGTGACCGCCGAGATCCTTGGTCGCGCCTCGGAACGAATCCAGCCGAACAAGATCCTTCTTCTTCCCATCCGGCCCGTGACAGACGAAGCGGGTGTTCGACAACAACGGGAGGATGTCGCTGGCGAAGTCCACGGGGACGGCGGCACCCTGAGCTGCGAGCGCTCCGCCGAACACAAAGCTCAGGATCAACGAGATAGTGAGGGGTTTCGATCTCTTCACGTGTGTCCGGACTGGCATGGCTCCCAGCATGTTGTGGCCACGCTCATCGTCCGGAACACAGGGGAAGCTCGCACGTGGAACTCCGCTCTAGCCGTCCCACATCGTGGCGACATCGGAGTCGAATGTACGCAGCGCCGTTTCCGTGACCTGATCACACTCGAGCACCTCCAGCGACCGCAAGATCGGCAGTGCGGTGAGCCGTGAACGCTCGAGAAGCGCACCCCACTCCTTCGGGGAGCACGACGCTCCGCGGGGCCGGACTGTCGAGGCCCGTGACACTAGCGCTTCGCCTGGTCGAGATAGAGTTGCAGTCGACGCCGCTCAGAACTCGAGACGCCGAGATCCAACGCGCGCTGGCAGTACACGCGGGCAGCCTTCTTGTCACCCATCGCGTCGAGCAGCTGGGCCATGTTGAGGATCGACGGGAGGAACTTATCGTCCCTGGCGATCGCCGCTTCGTAGGCGTTGCGTGCCTCGGCGTGACGACCGAGATGTTCGAGGATCGCACCGCGGCTGTGCGCCGTTCCGGGAGCCTTCGCATCAACCGTCTCTGCCCGGTCGAGAATCGACAGTGCGCGTCGGATCTCGGTCGCGGACTTCGATGCGCTCGCCACAGGGAGCAACTGCGCCGCGAGGAACAACGCGTGGACTTCGCCGAGGTAGCCATCCACGTCCCGATCCCTCAACGCCTGGTAGTCGCGGAAAGTCTGTGCTGCACCGAGGTAGCTTTTTCGCGCCGCTTCTTTGGGATTCTTGAGGCGCGAAGGGGTGTCGCCACGTGCGACCGCCTCCGCGAGCCGGACGCGACAGTGCGCGAGGCGGAACACGGCTGCTGCGTCTTTCGGGGTCGCTTCGAGCAGACGAATCAGAAGTGGTCGAGCAACACGTTCCTGCCCCAGTTCGAAACGGAGTCGCGATGCGGCGCGGAGCGCGCCCACGTGTCCGGGCCTCGACTCGAGCAACACGTCCAGGACCGTGGCGGCGAGCGTCACCTGCCCATCCAGCTCGAGGAACTCGGAGTGCAACAACTGGATCTCCGGATTCCTGGGGTCGACCTTCAGCGCCAGGAGGATCTCCCCCTCCGCGCGTTCCATGACGGGAAGATCCGAAGGATTGGAACGCGTCGCCCTGGCCGCCAACACGCGACCGCGGATCGCTCGCGCCAGCCCGGCCTTCGGATTCGAGCGGAGGACCTGCTCGGCGCGGTCCAAGGCCTCTTCGAGCTTGCCGTCCCGAAGCGCGCGCAAGGCGACGCTCGTCTCGCGATTCAGACGCTCGCGAACGGTCGGTTGGAGCTCAGGGCCGCCGGTCAGCTGTCGATCCGCGTACTCGGCAGGTGTCGGCCCGGGACCCGAACAGGCGCTACCGAGGACTACCGCCGAGAACACACACACCAACAACCGCATGGAGTGCATTCTGAATCCTGGCCCGGCTTCCTACAATCCATCCATGACTGAAGTGACGGACGATCGCGTTCTGCGCGAGAGGGCGATGCCCCTGGTGCGCAAGGTGGGCATCCTGCGCGAGGAGATCGGCAAGGCGATAATCGGGCAGGATGCGCTGATCGAGAAGCTCGTGCAGGCGCTGCTCGCCGGGGGTCATGTCCTGCTCGAAGGGCTGCCCGGCCTGGGCAAGACGCTCCTGGTCAAGTCGCTGGCCGATTGCTTGGGGCTGCAGTTCTCCAGGATCCAGTTCACTCCGGACCTGATGCCCGCGGACGTCACCGGCACCCGGGTCATTGAGGAGCGGGACGGCGAGCGAGCATTCCGCTTCCAGGAGGGACCCATCTTCACGAACCTGCTCCTCGCGGACGAGATCAACCGGGCGACCCCCAAGACCCAGTCCGCGCTCCTGGAGGCCATGCAGGAGGCCTCGGTGACCGTCGGGAATACTACCCACGCCCTGGGACAACCCTTTTTCGTAATCGCCACCCAAAACCCCATCGAGCTGGAGGGGACTTACCCTCTACCGGAGGCCCAGCTGGATCGGTTCCTGTTCAAGCTGAACGTCGAGATGCCGTCGGCGGACCACCTGGTCGAGGTCTTCGACTCGACGACGGGCGGGACATCGCCGGACCTCGGACGGATCTTGAGCGGTCACGAATTGGTCGAGCTTCAAGGGATCTCCCGACAGATCCTGTGCGGGGAACATCTCCTGCAGTATGTGGCCGGCGTGGTCCTCGCCACCCACCCCCGAGAAGACGCGGACGAGGCCACCAGACGCCTGGTCCGCTTCGGCGCGAGCCCCCGAGCCGGCCAAGCCATCGTGCTCTCAGCGAAGGTCCGGGCATTATTGGATGGCCGTCCGTGCGTCGCGAAAGAGGACCTCGATGCGACCATGCTGGAGAGTCTGCAGCACCGGGTGGTGCTCTCATTCGAGGCGGACGCGGAGGGCGTCGGCATCGAAGAGCTCCTTCAGGCGTGGCGGCGCCGCGCAGCGAAGAGCCGCTGAACGCAGGGCCGTCGGTTCCGTGTCGTTCGAATCGGTTCCTTGACGTCTCCGTGACACTTGTCTGGATCTAGGGCTGGACGCGTCTCACGACCCCAATCTTTTTTGCCTTAATCTAGAAAGTCCCCGGGTCTGAGACGTCTACATGGGTGCATGGGACGAGCGGCCCCAGTCGTGACCAGCTCTTGTAGAGATGGAGCTGGTTGTATCCGAGAGGGCCTGGGGCCATCGAGACCGAGGATCACAAATGATCCTCGGTCCTCTTTTTAACATGAGTGCGTCGCGGGTCCCGTCGTCGGATGATCCACCGAGTCATGATCACCGATCACGAGTTCGGCAAGTGCGCAGACAATTTCATGTCCGAGATCCTCGACGCTCTCGACGCGATCGATCCGGACGACGTGGACACACAGTTGGCGATGGGCGTCCTGACGATGGAGTTCGCCGATGGGACGAAGTGCATCATGAACCGGCAGACAGCCGCGCATCAGATCTGGTTGGCCTACGGCGCGACCGCCTGGCACTTCGAGCCGGGCGAAGCCCCAGGCGACTGGCTTGACACCAAGGGGCGCGGCGAACTCCGGTCGATCCTCGCGACGACTCTGGGCGAGAAGATCGGGAAGCCGGTGACCTTGTAGCCTTCTGTCGTTAGCCGGAGAGCCGCTGCTCGGTTTCGACGGGGAATTCGAGCGAGAACTTCGTGCCGATCCCGACGCGGCTGGCCACGGAGACTTCGCCACCAGACGACATCACGAACCGCTGCACGGCGGCGAGACCGAGGCCGGTGCCTTCGCCCTTCTTCTTCGTGGTGAAGAACGGTTTGAAGACTTCGTCGAGATCGTCATCCGCGATGCCGGAGCCCGTGTCCGCGACTTCCAACCTCGCGACACCGTCCCGGGAATCGAGCCGCAGGTGGATCTCCCCTTCTCCATCGATCGCCTGGCGGGCGTTGATGACAAGGTTCAGCAAAGCGTGTTCGAGGCCCTCGGGGTTCAACGACACCGGGACCGGATGGTCGGGGACTGTGAGGCGAAGCTTCACACTGGCCGGCAAGACCCGGCGATAGCTCTCGCAGACCTGCTGGCAGTGCTCGGCCAGATCGACGCGATCCACGACGCCCGCCTCGGTGCGCGACATGCCGAGGAGTCCCTCGAGCAGGTCGTTGCTCTGGCCGAGCGTGTCGACGATCGACCGGAAGTGGGCCGCAGTCCGATCATCCGTCGAACGTATGCCTACCGCGGCGTAGCCCAGGATGAGTTGGAACTGGTTGCGCAGTTGGTGCACGACCATGCTCGCCATCTCCCCAACGGTCTCGATGCGCATCGCGTGGCGAAGGAGATTCTCCCTGTGGCGAAGTGCCCGCCGCGCCTCGTCCATGCGCTCGTTCTGGTCTTCCTCCGCGGAGATCGCGAGCGTGAGGGTCCGCTGGAGCAACGAACCCAGGAGCGCCATCGCCACCACGGCGATCCCTGCGACCGCAGCGTGGGTCCAAACGCCTGAGACGCCCACGACGTTGATGGCGGGGGTCACAGACGCGCATACCAGCAGGCCGAAGACCACGACGCTGGCCTGGGCGATGCCCGTGAAGACGCCGAACGTGCAAGTGAGAAGCAGCACGAGGACCGGCAGGAGGTACCAACCCGGCGCGTAGACCCCGCCCGGAATGAGGACGCTCAACCCGAACAACAGCATCCCCCATGCGAGGAACAACCCCGCCGTCCGGTGGCACGCCCGCAGTCCGTTGTGGAACGCGAGCACGAACAGAGGAGCGAGACCGAGGGCAGGGAGGGAACTGGTGATGAAGAAGTCCGCCCGAGCCCAACCATCGATAGCGAACGCTGCTGAGCCACCGGTCACGATGAGGTAACTCGCATGCCCGAGCAACGCCACAGCGCCGACGAGCGCTAGCCACGTGACCACGCGCCCAGACCCGCTGGGTTGTCGAATCTCGCGTTCTTCTGTAGACCGTGTCAAACTCAAGCGCCGCCTCGCTCAGGTGAAACTACCAATACTGTGCCCGGGGCAGGATTGGTAGCTCCTCCGAGACCAGTATCGAGAGTTAGCGCCTCAGTTCGGGTTCGGGCGCCTGGGTGACGACGTGGATCGACTCGCCGGTCATGGGGTGATCGAACCGCAGTTGCTCGGCGTGGAGGAGGGGACGTGGGTGGGAAGGACCACCCCGAACGCGGAATCCATACTTGCGATCGCCGACGATGGGACACGACAGATCGGACATGTGCGCGCGGATCTGATTGCGGCGACCGGTCTGCAGACGGCACTCGACGAGCGTGTAGCGCGACTCGCGGCGCAGCGTCTGGTACTCCGTGATGGCGAGATCGCCCGGTCCAGAGGTCACTGACCGCACGATGCCGTCCTTGCCCTCGCGCAATCGTGACTCGATCCTGCCGGCGACCGGATCTGGGGCGTGGCTGAGCAGAGCCAGATAGATCCGCTGCGCCTCGTGATTCTTGAACAAGGACTCTATCTCGGCCTTGCTCGACTGTTGCCGGGCGAGGACGAGAACTCCCGTTACGTCTTCATCGAGGCGATGCACGGGGTAGACACGAGATCCCAACTGCTGGCCCAGGATGTCGGCGATGGTGCGACCCTTTCGTCCTGGTGCGGAAACAACGAGCAGGCGCGGAGGCTTCGCCACCACGACCAGATGTTCGTCCTTCCAGAGTATCGGAATGTTGGCCACGGAGATTCGATCTATCCGGCGGGATCGAACAGCGCAAGTTATCGTGACGCGCTCGTTCTCGGGCCTGTCGCGAGGAAGAGCGGGGGGGGCGTCCTGCGGTCGTTGTGCTGGAACCGGTAGACGGCTAATTCAGCTTCAACTTGTAGACCTGAATCTTGCGATACAGCGTGGCGCGACCAATCTGCAGCCGCTGCGCGGCGCGGCGCACGTTGCCCTTCGTGGCGCGGAGCGCCCGGGTGAGCAGACGCTTCTCTTCGGTTTCCAGCGGAAGGATGTCCTCCTCCGAGACCAGGCTGTTCGGATTCGGTGCCTTTTCTGGAACGGCATCCTGACCGGCTGCGGGTCGGAAGCACAGGCCCGTCGTCACTCCGTGAAGGTGCCCACGATCCACCGTGACACCTCGCGCGAGCACGTGAGCCCTGAACACGACATCTTGCAACTGCGCGACGTTGCCGGGCCAGCTGTGATTCTCGAGCATCGAGATCGCCGTGTCCGAGAACCCCTGCGAATCCTCGCCCGCGCGTTCCGCGGCGGTACTGAGGAAGTGGGACGCGAGAGAGGTGATGTCATCGTGGCGCTCTCGCAACGATGGAACGTTGATCGGGAACACGTTCAACCGGTAGTAGAGATCTTCGCGGAACTTGCCCCGGGCGACGAGCTCGGGAAGGTGGGCCGATGTCGTCGCGATGATGCGTAGGCCTTGTCGTTCAGCTGGATTCCCGGCGGAACGTTTCTTGATGTAACGCACGACCTTCGATTGCACCGACGCCAACAGGTGCTCGACGTTCTCGAGAAGCAACGTGCCGACGCGACCGTCGGTCAGGAGGTGTTCGATGCGCTCCACTGTAAGCGTGTCGCCGTAGGTGATCTCCAGCCGCTTCGACGACATGCGGCTGCTCGTGTGGATAGTCTGCGCGGCGAGGCTCTTGCCCGCGCCGACTGGTCCTTCGATCAACACTGTGACCGAGCTCTCCGCAGCACGCGCGAGGACGGTCGTCAGGCGGCGCGAAGCGGGACTGACCCCGATGATCCCCTCGCCCGTCTTGAGTTGGTTCATCCTCCGATGCAGCCGATCGTTGTCCTGGGTCAATCGACGAATCGTGGTGACGAGCGACATCGTCGCGACGACCTGATCGAGACTCACCGGGTCGATGAGGAAATCGAGAGCGCCGAGCTCCAGAGCGCGGGCTCCACTCTCGATATTGTCGGGCGACACGACCGCAATGACACCGCTGTCGCAATCCGTGGCGCGGAGCTTCTCCAGGAAGTCCAGACCGGACATCTTCGGCATCTCGTGCGGAATGAGGATCACGTCCGGCGAATCCGAAACGACCGCTCGCAGCGCTTCTTCCGCATTGCGAACCCGGGTCAACTGCCGCGTCAGGCAGTCCAGACCGTTCATGAACACTTCGGAAAAGATGTCCGGGTGATCCACGATCAGAACGTGCCCCGGGACAAGGTTCAGCTGTTCCGCCGCGATTTGTTTCTGTGCCACTCCCATCCCCCTTCTTGATCGGCATTCGAGGGTCTTCCGTAAAGTCGGATCCAGACTCTCGACGTACCTGATCTACTGCGGGGACGTACCTGATCTACTGCGGGTGGGAGTAGGGCTGCTGGTCAGGCGTCTTCTTCGCGGCCATGATATCGGGGGCTCCGATTCCTCCCCTCCGCACGACAATGAACAAGCTACTTCCAGTTTCTCTCGTCTGCTCCCTCCTGGCGCCCCTCTCAGCGCAGGCGATGAAGGGGTTCAAGTTCGAGATCGAGACGTTGGGCGGACAGAAACTCGACCAGTCCGACTTCAAGAACAACGTCCTGATCGTGGACTTCTGGGGGACCTGGTGCGCGCCGTGTAAGCGGGCGATCCCTGGACTCGTGGATCTCTACAAGAAGTACAAGCACCACGGGTTGGAGATCGTGGGCTTGAACTACAAGGAGCGCGGTAGCGCGGAGCAGATGCTCGCGACGGTTCGGGGCTTTGCGAAAACACACGGGATCACCTACACGCTGGCCCTCGGGACAGCAAAGGTCAGGAAGCAGGTTCTCGGATTCAGTGGCTATCCGACGATGCTTTTCTTCAAGAAGGGAATGGTCTTTGACCACCTGGAGGTCGGCTTCTCACCAGAACACCTCGAGACGATGGAGAAGTGGATCCGGTCTGAACTCGGACTCTCAGACGACGCAGAGTCCCCTGACGGTGGCAAGAAGCCGTCGGACAAGGGCGACGAGGACGAGGAAAAGCCTCCCGCGAAAGCGAAGAAGACAAAGGTGCCTGCGGGAGTGATCTATCGCCCCGGCAACCACGACACCGGTTTCGAGTTCGAAGTGAAGGGACTCGACGGCAAGAAGGTCAAGTTCGCAAGCTACCGCGGGAAGAAGGTCGTCCTCGTCCTGACGTCGACGTGGGACCAAGAGGCCAAGAACACCGCTGCACTCCTCAACAAACTACAAGGATCCTACGGCAAGAAGGGCGTCGCGGTGCTCGCTGCCAGCATCGAGAT
>CAYYAQ010000030.1:22069-39240 GCA_964469555.1 uncultured candidatus Brocadiaceae bacterium
CAGAGGTTGAGCGACTGGTCAACTTCTGGAACGCCGACCGATTCGCTGCGATTGAGACCTTCGCGAAGAAGCACCAAACCACGTATCAGATCCTCCCGGTCGGGCTGGACTTCCTCAAGAAGATCCACGAACCCAGCGGCGTGCCGATGTATCTCGTGTTCGACAAGAAAGGCAAGCTCGTCCTGCGCAAGGGCAACAAGAGCACCAAGGAACGAATCCTCAAAGCCATCGAACAGGCCCTGGCCTCTTAGCACGACCTGGCCGCCAACGAAAAAAGAGCGATCCCGAGTGCGAACGGGACCGCTCTTTTGGGAGAGAGGGGGGCTTTCGTGTCGTATCAGGAGTCTTCTGACAGCTTCTGGATCAACTCGTCCAGGTTCACCGACCCGAGCTCGTCGTCTTCGATAGGAGGCAAGCTCTTGAACTTCTTGTACTCGTCGATGCTCGAGAGCTCGACGTAGTCGCGGTAGCTCATCCTTCCAGAAGCAGCTTGCTCATGAGGAGCTTCGGCTCGCTTTCGGGCCGGAACACCCATTCCCTTCTCGAGAGTCACCTTGGCTCTCTTGCAGATAGAAAGGGTGTTCTCCAGGTTGCCTCGAACCTTGAGAAGGCGGTCCTCATTCGCGCCAGGAAGCTCCATTCCCTTGGAGATCTTGGCGATCGCTACCTGAAGCACCGCGAGAAGACAGTTGAGTTTGGTCAAGAGCTTCGCGCGATATTCGGCCGAACTCAGACTGGAATGAGGCGATTCATTGGAGCGTTCGTTGTTGCTGCTTTCCATGGGATGTCGATGGACAGTGGTTACCCGTACCTGTGAAGCAGCCCGCGTGCCGTTTGCGGTTTCGCATCTCCATTTTCTCACCGACCGCGATGGCAAGGAGCCAACCCATCCAGAAGGCTCAACGATCACGCGCGCCCATGAGTCTCCGATGTCGCAGAATCTAGACGTCGTGTCGATCCTGCTGGACGGTGTCCATCCTGCTAGATAGTTCCGACGCCAACCGGCAGACCCGATTGCGGCGTTACTTCAGGATGACGACGGCGCGGCTGAATATCTCCGCGCTGATGCGGCGAACAACGCCGCGAACACTGCGACCGACCACGCGGAAGCTCACGCCATGGTGGGAGAAGCCACACTGTGTCAGGCCCTTCTCGTCCAGGATCCAGATGGTGTCCTCGGAGCCGCGTGTCTGCATCTGCACGTTCTGCTGAGTGACGAAGACGCGATCCACGCCGTCGGTGAAGCTCAGCAACGCCACGAGCTCTCCGGTGATCGGATCGGTGTGGACTTCGCTCTTCTCGAGGCGGAAGCCACGGGGAAGTTCAGAGAGTTGAGGAACGACGTACTTCGTGCTCTTGGTCAGGGCCTTCTTCACGGCGGCGTCCGCGCTCGCCATGGACTCGATGACCTTGGTCGGAGCCCACCAATTCTTGTCATTGGCATCCGGGACGCGAACCCCGGTGAGGAAGCTCGTGACGATGAGTTGGGACTGCAGA
Organism: uncultured candidatus Brocadiaceae bacterium; assembly: GCA_964469555.1. Classification (GTDB taxonomy): domain Bacteria; phylum Planctomycetota; class UBA1135; order UBA1135; family UBA2386; genus CAYYAQ01. Next base: position 23,567 of record CAYYAQ010000030.1, read on the forward strand.
TCGATGGAGTGCGCGTTCAGGGCATATTCGCCCATGTAGATCGGGTACCCGGTAGCCGTATCGAGCTCGAGGATCCAGCCCGTCCGGTCCCAGCGCTTCGGGATGGCTGCCATCCGGTACACCTCGCGGACGCCCTGCTGGGTGCTCCGCTTGTCCCGAGCCACGAAAACGAGGTCGTATTCTTTCGCCGCCCAAGCTGCATCCACGACGTGGAAACCCTTGTTCAGGAAGGTGAATCCGGAACGGTTGGCGAACAGGGCAGCCTTCTTCGCGAACTCGGTGCCGGTGAGCGTGCGTCCTTCGATGCCGCAGAACTCGAGCTTGAACCGGTCCGTGGTCTTCGACTTGGGGTCGGCGGGACGGTAGGTCAGCCGCTCGAGGATGCCCTCGAACTTGGGTCCTGGGACATTGGACTTCTGCTTGACGAGTTCCCGCCGGATCTGCTCGGCGAAGTAGGCACCGGAGTTGCCTTCCAACGCGGCCTGGATGTGCGCGAAGGTGACTTCCCAGGGCTGGGCGAACACACGCGGCGCGGTATTGAGCGTGCCACCGCGAGCCGCGGAACCTTGCCCCACGCTCACGCCGAGCAGCGTCACCACGGCGGCGGCGCCAGCTACCAGAATGCGTGGACCGGCACCCGGCCTGGTCGATCCTGACTTGGTAGTGGAAACCATGAGACGTGTGTGTGAGGTGGGGTGAGCCAGCGAATCGGTCGGCATAACCCCTGATGAGGTAAGTATTATGGATCCGGTTCCGTTCCAAGGGGGCATAGCACGAACGCCTGTTGTCAAGCCAAACTGCCTCCGCTCGGGAAGATCGCCCGTGACGTCATCTGCCGAGCAATCCGTCGTCGAGAGCGAGACCGGGGTCCCGTCTGTAGACAAGATTCAGGTTGGAGACGACTGCGGGGCCGCTCTGTGTTCCATTGAAGTAGAAATCGGAGAGGGGTGGTCCGTACCGAAGTGCGCCAAACAGACCGGCGCCGATCAGGACCGCCGCTGCGGCCCGCCGCATCCAGCTGGAGGCCGTCGTCGTCCGCCGCCTTTCGGCGCGCTGCTGCCAAATATCTTCGCGAATCCGGGTCCAGAGCCAGCCGGGGGCTCCGCTCGGAGCATCCGGGAGGGCTCGGGCGACCTGGTGAGCGATCTCGCCGTCCTCCGACACATCCTGCCAGCAGGCGTCGTCCGGCGCTGCCACAGGCGTCATCGCGACGTCGAGGATCGGTCCGAGGGTTTCGGCCTCGGCTGCGGCAGCGTGCTCGTAGATGCCGGCCAGGAAACCCTCGTCGCGCAGGGCGGCGGGAATCGGCGGCGACTCGAGCCGGTCGAAGAGCTCGGCGGCGAGTGCCTCCTGTTTCAGGAAATCAGGCTTCGGATTGGTCATGCGACTCCCTCCTGGCCGTGATCAGATCCACTCGAATAGTTGCCATCGGTATCGGCCTGGTAGCCAAACGGCTCCAGGGTGCCCGCGAGCTCCCGCTGGAGCGCCACATGGGCGCGAGCCATCCGCGACTTCACCGTGCCCATCGAGAGGCCGAGCGTGGCGCACAACTCGTCGTAATTCTGGTGTTCGAGATGGCGCAACACCAAGACTGCTCGCAACTTGGGACTGAGCTTCTGGATCGAACCGTGGACGTGGTCACCGAGCTCACCGAGTTCGGCAGCGTCTTCAGGTCTCGTGGTCACCTCGTCCGTGGGCTGCTCGGCCCCGGTCAGTTGCGAGAGGCTGGCCGTCCGGCGCCGGAGGCCCGATCGGGCCTGGCGCCGCGAGTCGATCGCGCAGTTCACGACGATGCGGAAGAGCCAGGTGCTGAACAGGGACTCGGCCCTGAATGCCGCGATCTTGCGGAAGAGGAGGCTGAATGTCTCCTGGACCACGTCCATGGCGTCCGCAGACGTGCCGGTGATCCGATAGGCCATCGAGTAGACCCGGTCCCGATACCGGTGGTAGAGCGCCTCGAAGGCTGCCTCGAACTCGTCCGAATCTGGGTTCTGGCACCTCTCTACGAGGCCTTGGTCAGGATCCATCGGGCATTCCACAGTAGGGGGTAGACGAACGGAGATGTACCAATTGTTCCGTAGAACCGGGCCCGGGGGGCCAGAATCTCGGTTTCGCCAGGAGCATCGGGGGTGGTGCCCAGACGAGGCTCCGACCCCAAGGGGGACTCGCGCCTTCTATCGACCGCCCGTGATCGTCCCGAGTCCATCCGGGATCACCACCGTCGTGCCTACCCTTGTCGAGCAAGTCGAGGAACAGCGAAGACCCGCGGCGACCCGGCACTTGGCCCAGTCGACCTCGCAGAGAGTCCCGCGTCGGCTTGTGCCAACGGTGGTCAACCCCATCTCACAAACCCGACCGCCACCTCGGTAGTAGGGGTTCTGGTCCTGGATGTAGACGGCAGTGCTCACCGGTTGAAGGATCAACGCACTCTTGTAGGGCAGCACCGCGGCCATGTCCGTGCCCGTACTCATGAGCAAGCTGCCGGCGTTGACCTTCTTGCCACTGAGCACCGCGCGGGCGCCGATCGTGCAGGGCGTGATCCGCTGTAGTTCAGCCACCGAACTCATGCGAATGCTGAAGAGGTAGGAGACGCCGTCTCGCGCCCGGTGACGCTGCGTGACCCGCACGCTGCCGTATCCGAGCACGGACAACAGCGAGTAGTTCTCGCCCTTCACGTTCACGTAGAAGTCCTCGAACGCGATCTGCGACATCGGCAAGTTGACGAATCGCATCATCAGGTGCAGGTAGACGTCCGTTTGACCACTCGGTCGCGGCGCGCTGGTGACCAGCACTCGCATCGCGTACTCCACCGGTGCGGGCTTCAGCGACCCCTCGTGGCTGGTGAAGGTCAGGATCTCCTCGAAGTCGTCGATCCCGTCCTTGTCGCTGTCCGCGCTCGCCGGGTCGGTCTGCGCCAACATCTCGATGCAGTCCGGCACCATGTCCTTGTCCTCGTCAGCGAACGGATCGCCTCCCTCGGCTTCCGCCACCACGCGATCGCTTGCACAAGAGCCGAAAGGCAGGCCGGTCTGCACGCCGATCGCAGCGATGACTACCGCCACGACGACAGCTGCGGAGCGTCGGACTACGAACATATGCGGGGAGGACACTTCGGTTGGGAGGACCGCAACCACCTCTAGCCGGTTCCGGGCCAGAGTTGATCCTGAGGGGTCAGATCTCGGAGACACAGTATTAGAGCGGCCCCCAACGGGCCACGCAAGGCCCCAAGCGCAGAGTTCCGTGGCTACCCAGATCCCCGGTGGGATAGTTGTTTTCGCAGGATTCCAGGGTTATGACCCCCTCCGCGCAACGCCTTGGGCGCCCGTAGCTCAGCTGGATAGAGTGTCGGCTTCCGAAGCCGAAGGTCATAGGTTCGAATCCTATCGGGCGTACCATCCCAACATCCTCGTTTCCAGGCACTTGGAGGCGTCGGGGAAAAACCCCAGCCGGGTCCGCGTGCCGGTCGCAGCTCACCTGATCCTGCTCGCAAATCGCCTTGGGCCAACTCTCCTTCACTTTGGACTTGCGGGACCCCTCCAGACGGCGGGTGGGGGTGTCGATGCTCGCCGCGGTGGCGGATCTGGCCCGGGCGGACGAGTCGGACCCGGGAACACCCCGCACCGTCGAGTTCTTCCTCCCGGCCTGGACCCCGGGGAGCTACCTGATCCGGGAGTATGCCAAGCACCTCGGTGACTTCCGGCCCGTGGACACGGGATCGGACAGCGCGCTCCGCTGGCGAAAGAGCGCGAAGAACCGTTTCCGTATCGAACTGCCCGAGGCGTGTGAGCAGCTGCGGATCACCTACACGCTCTACGCGCACGAGCTGTCGGTGCGGACGTCGGACCTCACGGACCGCCACGCGTTCCTTAGCGGTGCGTCGGTGTTCTTGTGGCCCATCGGAATCGGCAACGACGCGGACGTCACCGTGCAGATACGCATACCCGATTCTTGGGACGTGCAGACTTCTCTCGTCGGAGCATCCGGTGCCGCCGGCGAATTCGAACTGCGCGCGGGCGGACTGGACGAGCTCATCGACAGTCCAATCCTCGCCGGCGAGTTCGAGATCCTGTCGTTCGACGCGTTGGGCAAGCCCCACCACTTCATCCTCGACGGCCTCGAGGGATTGGCGCCGCGGGCGTCGCTCGTGGACGACACCATCGCGATCATCGAACACGCGGCGGCGATCTTCGGGGGCTCGGTTCCCTACGAGGAATACAAGTTTCTCTGCATGTTCGCGGACGCCGGTCGCGGCGGACTCGAACACCTCACGAGTTCCGCGCTGCTCGCCCCACGCACAACGTTCGGACCTGCCAAGGAATACCGGGACTTCATGGGCCTCATCGCCCACGAGTTCTTCCACGTGTGGAACATCAAACGCATGCGACCGGTGGAACTCTGGGAATTCGACTACGAGAACGAGAACTACACGGAGCTCTTGTGGGTCGCAGAAGGATTCACGGCGTACTTCGACGATCACCTCTGCCGCCGCTCCGGCGTCTTGAGCGTGTCGCAGTATCTGGAGATCGTCGCGAGTGGAATCACCGAGCTGCACCGAACGCCAGGTCGTCACCGCCAGTCCTTGTGCCAGGCGAGCTTCGACGCTTGGATTCGTCTCTACAGGCCAGACGAGGACACGCGCAACTCCACCCTGAGCTACTACGGTAACGGCGCGTTGGCCGCGATGTGCCTGGACCTGCGCATCCGAACCGAGACTGACGGGGAGCGGAGCCTCGATGATGTCGTCAGCTTGCTCTACCGAGAGACCTACGAGCAGGGGCGGGGCTACACATTCGATGACGTCGAACAGACTCTTCGCTCGGTGTCCGGAGTCGATCTCGGCGACCTGCTGGAATCGCTGGTTCGCAAGCCTCTCGATCCAGACTTCGGCAAGGCATTGGCTCCGTTTGGGGTGGAGCTTCGCGAGAAGCGCACCACTTCCTCGACCTACCTCGGCGTCCATTTCAAAGCGGGCACGACCACTCTCTCTTCCATGCTCGAGGACGGACCCGCCGACCTCGCGGGGCTGATGCCTCAGGACGAACTTCTCGCCCTCGAGGATCTTCGTGTCACTTCGGACACGTGGTCGAAGGTCTTCGACGAGACCGCGGAGGTCGATCGTCCCCTGGAAGTGCTGCTCTGTCGTCGTGGACGCATCCTCACCGCCGACGTCATCCCAACGAACCGACCCGAGGGCAGTCTCACGCTCGTGGTCGCGGACGATTCGACGGAGAGACAAGATCGGCTGCGCCGCGGCTGGCTATTCGATTCGACGTCCGACGCCTAGCGATCCCGCGAAACGCCGTGGGAACCGTCACAGTCCGGCTTGCCGCCGGATCGACGGCAGGCGCACCACACGAACTCCCCATCTCGCTCGGCGATCACCTTGATCGGCGTCACTTCCGTACCGTCGCCGATCTCGCGGTGGCTTCCATCACACAGGGGGAACCGCTGACTGTCCCCGCAGCGGCAGTACGCGTACTTTCTTCCCGCGACGACCGCGAAGCGGTACGGCGCGTCACGACGGCTACCGGGCGGTGCTTCTAATGGACCTCGCGATTCACCAGGGGTTGCTCGAGGCGCAGACTCTTCGGACATGCGCCCAAGAGACTACTTGAACCTTCGGATGACCCCTCGCACGATGCCGCGGATCTCGACCCGCTCGGGATAGATGGGGCTCAGAGATGAGTTCGACGGCTGGAGACGAATCCGGCCTTCCTCACGGTAGAAACGCTTGAGGGTCGCCTCCTCGTCATCGACGATCGCCACGACGATCTCGCCGTTGTGGGCCGTCTGGCGCCGCTCGACCACGACCATGTCGCCGTCGTCGATGTGGTCTTCGACCATCGACTTGCCGCGCACCTTGAGGATGTAGTGATCGTCGCCGTTGGGCACGAGCTCACTGAGCATGATGTTCTCTTTATCCTCCACGGCCTCGATCGGTCGGCCTGCGGCGATCGTGCCGAGGATCGGGATCGTCACCTCGTCACCGTGGCCGCTGCCGCTGGTGAGCCGCTGTTGATCCGGGTCGTACAACACGGTGACGGAACGTGCCTTCGCCTTGTCCCGATGCACAGCACCCTTCTTGTTCAGCTGGGTCACATGCTCGTGCACGGTGATCTTGCTGACCCCGAGCGCCGAGGCCGCCTCTTCGAGGGTTGGCGAGAGACCGTTCTCCTCACGGTAGTCGCGGAAGAAGCGAAGGACGCGGATCTGCTTCTCAGTCAGGTTGATCTTCATCAGAACCTCCCGATACCTGTTCGTTTAAGGGCTGGCCTGCTAGTTGGAGAGACATCTGAATCGTCAGAGGTGAAAGAGCCGCCATCCCCGCTGAGATACCGCCGTAGGCGATACTAGACGAGGATGGCGGCCAAAAGAACCAACGCCATGACGGCGACCGCACCGAGGAGGTCGAGGTAGAAGTTCAGGTTCTCCCTGCGCACCGCCCCGGCGCACAGCCCGCCAGCCGAAGCTGCGACCGAAGCCGCAGCGGGGGCAACAGCGAGGCCGCCTTCGAATCCAGCAAAGTCGAATCCAACGGTGTCTTCTTCTACGGTCGCCTCGCGAACCTGCCATCGAGACCGCCGCGGGCTCTTGCGAAGCTCACGTCGTCTCTCCTGCCCTGGTTGAGCAGCGCCTCGCAACGCCGCTCCCCGCGCAGCATGGTGTCGCACCAGATCGGCCAGGTCCAATTGGTCGAGTTGGACTGGATCCCTCGGGCTTGTGGGAGTGCGGCCATGTCTTCCCGAACCAGATCTTCTCGTACCAAGGTCTCCCGAACCACGGCTGCCCTTTCGGGTGGCGTCAGTAGTGGTCCGGTCCTCGTGGGTCGTCGCCTCGATCTGGCGTGCGGGAAAGGGCAAGAGTGCTGTCAGGTCGTTCTTGCGTGTCATGTGTCAGTGTCGGTTTGGGAGGAAGTTCCGCGCCTGGCCTGCGTGTCTCTGAGAAGGCCTCTGAAGAAGTCGTCGAGAGACGGAGAACTCTTCGGCCAAGCACGATCCATGATGTTAGGTATTTGGAAGGCTAACACAAGCCGAGTTTCGGGATTTGTTCGCTTTCTCCGGCTTCCACAACCGTGAGTCCTTTCGCCACAAGACGTTGAGTCCTTGCCGCGGGACCGGAGATTCGGGTTGGGCTTCCTGCTATCTTGTCGCGGTGGTCCCCAGGCGGTGGGCCCCAGTTCACGCCGTCTTCCCTCTTCCCTCACCAGGATCAGGTCCGGTCAGCATGCTCCTGAAACTCTCCCGTCCCCTCGCCTTCTTCGATCTCGAGACCACCGGTCTCGACGTCATGACCGATCGCGTCATCGAAATCGGCATTGTGAAACTCATGCCCGGCGGGGAGCGGGAGCACCTGTGCGAACGAGTCGATCCCGGCATCGACATCCCGGACGCGGCGGCGAAGATCCACGGCATCCGGACCGAGGACGTGCGCGGGCTGTTTGGCAAGCCCCGCCTGGGCAAGATCGCCGACGGGATCATCGAGTTCCTCGCGGACTGCGACATCGCCGGGTTCAACAGCGTCGCGTACGACGTGCCGCTCTGGGAGGAGGAGTGCCGACGACACGCGTTGAAGTTCTCCATGGAAGACCGCATGCAGGTCGACGCCCAGGTCATCTTCCACGTGAAGGAGACGGGTTGGGACCGGTTTCTGATGGGGCCGCGAAACCTGACCGCTGCGGTGCGTCACTATTGCGGTCGCGATCTCTCGGGTGCGCACGCGGCCCACGTGGACGCTGCGGGGACACTCGACGTATTGCTCGCCCAGCTCAAGCGCTACCCGGACCTGCCGCGGGACGTCTCGGGTCTGCACCAGTTCTGCCGCGAGATGATGACGGCCTAGCTCACCCGCTCACAACGCGTCGAATTCGCGCGGGAAGAACCCGGTCGGCGCACGGCTCGTCACGCCGAACACCTCGGCGACCACGTCTTCACTCAACACTTCCTCGGGTTTCCCAACAGTGTGGATCTCCGACTCGTGCAGCAGCGCGACCCGGTCGCACCGCGGCGCGATCAAGTTGATGTCGTGCGAGGAGAGCAACACCGTGTGACCTTCCCCGGCGAGACCGCGCAACAAGCGCAGGATCGCCACCGCGTGTTCGAGGTCGAGGTTCGCAGTCGGCTCGTCGGCGAGCAGGACGGGCGCCTTCGTCGCGAGAGCGCGGGCGATGTGGATGCGCCGCAATTCACCGCCGGAGAGCGTGCGGACGGAACGGTCGGCAAAGTGCCCGGCGTCGGTGATTGCAAGGGCCTCCTCGACCACCTCGTGATCCGCAGCGACCGGGACACTGAACCGCGAGATGTGCGGGTGCCGACCCATCATCACGATCTCCCGTCCCGTGAACTCGAACGATGTATCCGAGTCCTGGGGGATGAGTGTGATCGTCCGCGCGCGGACCATGCTCTGCATGGCGCCGATCGGTTCGTCGTCGACCAATACGACTCCCTCGACTGGCTTGCGGATGCCCGCCAGCAGACTCAGCAGCGTCGACTTGCCGACGCCGTTGCGACCGGCGAGCAGCGTCATCGTTCCCGGCTCCAGAACGAGGTCGACACCGTTCAGCACCGTGTGCTCTCCGTACGCGAAGAAGACTCGCTCGGCGCGCAGATCGGTCACAGTTGCCGTCCCCGCCGCAGGCGCATCAGAAGGTAGAGAAAGAACGGCGCACCCAGCAAGCTCATCACGACACCGACCCGCAGACCGGTGTCCGGCAGCACGACGCGGCAAATGTAGTCCGAGATCAGTAGCATGAACGCGCCGAGCACCGCCGCGCAGGGAACGAGCGCTCGATGCGTCGGGCCGACCACGAGCCGGGCCATGTGGGGCACGACCAGTCCCACGAACGCGATCCCGCCAACGAAGGCCACGGTGACCGCAGTCAAAGCGCAAGCCACCACCAGCAACACCGAACGGACAAACAGCACGTTCACGCCGAGTGCGCTCGCGCCTTCATCCTTCAGGGTCATCACGTCCATGTCACGCATGAACGGCAGGAGAATCAAGCTGAACGCGCCGAGCCCAATCGCGACAGCGATCACGTCCGGACCGGTCGTCTTCTCGAAGTTCCCCATCAGCCAATAGAGAATCTGGCTGCCCTGATCCCACTTGTCGCCGCTGAGCTTCGAGATCGCGAAAGCGATCAGCGCACCGACAAGGGTGTTCATCGCGATTCCGGCCAGCAACAGACTCGCGACGGAGAAACCGCGCGTTCCGCCGGCGACGAAGTACACGACGACCGTCACGAGAACCGCACCGAGAATCGCGCTCGCGGGCAACACGAGCGACGACGTCGCGGTCCAGCCGAGCGCGATCGCAACGGTCGCGCCGAGCGCGGAGCCCTGCGCCGTGCCGAGAATCTCCGGAGACGCGAGCGGATTGCGGAACACGGCCTGCATGATCGAGCCGGCGATCGACAGCGCGCTGCCGGCGACGAGCGCGATAAGAACTCGAGGTAGTCGGATGACGACGACGATCGCCTGGTGGTGCGGATCCAACGGCTCCGCGAGGTTCAGTTCCGCGGCCAGCGCCTGCACGACCTGCGCGATCGACAGGTCTGCGCGCCCCTGCACGATGGAAATCAGGGCGATGGCGAGCGTCAGCGGGATCCCGATCAGCAGGAACATGCGCGCTGACAACCGCTTCGTCACGGCTTCTCCCAACGATCCAGGGTGGCGGCGATCGATTCGGCGAGACCGGCGACGTGGTGGGACGCGGACATCATCAGCGGATTGGACACGTAGATGATGCGGTCATTCTTGATCGCATCCAGGTTGCGCATGCCGCTGAGTTGCAGCAGGCGATCCTTGGCTTCTTTCTCGCGCCCGGGAAGGACGCCGATCACCACCGCGTCCGGCCACATCGTGAGCAGCTGTTCCTGATCGACCCGTGTCGTCCCCTTGATGCCCGAGACCGCAGCGAGGTTGGCCGCTCCGACGTAGCCGAGCACGTCGTCGAAGATCGTGTCCTTTCCGGCGACGAATCCGCTGTCGAAGCTCAACAACCGCCACTTCGCCCGGCGCACCTTGCCGCAAGCGACGGCATCGAGCCGTGCCTGCATGCTCACGACGAGTTCTTCAGCCGCGACGTCGAGTCCCGCCACGTAACCGACGTTTCGAATGCTCTGCTGCACACCCGCGATGCTCGAGAGTTGGTGCAGCCGGATGACGACGCATCCCTTCTCCGTCACCAGGCTCTCCGAACGCTTGTCACTGAAACTCGCGAGGAACACGAGATCTGGACGGAACATGCGGACGGTCTCCGGGTCCGGCGACACGTGCCGCGGGAATCGACTCGACTCCGCAGCGATCGGACTGAACATCGGCTTCGTGCTGACTTCATGCAGCGCGGCGATGCGGTCTTTCGGACAGATCGCCGAGAGGACGACGTCGGTGAAGAGCGTGGACGACACGATGCGCTGCGGCGGGGCAGGAATCTCGTAGTGCTCGCCCTTCAGGTTCGTGAACGTCCGTGGAAACGGGTCCTTCGCTCGCACGTCGACGGGTTGATTCCATCCTGCATTCGCATCCGATCGCCCTAAAAACCCATCATTCGCGTCGTCGGTACATGCAGCGACGCTCGCGAGCACCGTGAGGAGCAGCGAGCGTCGTGCGTGGGTTTGGAGTTCGTCGAGCATTGTAGCTCAGCGAACTTACCTCAGCGAGAGGTCGTATTTGCCTTACTTCTTGGACTTGCGCTTGCCGACGGTGTAGCCCTTCTGCGCGAGCTCCTTGCCGCCACCAGAGTTCGCTGTGTCGAGTTGGTCGACCTTGTTGCTGTCCCACTTGATCATCGTGGCTGCGTCCGCGACGCCGCTCGCGCCGAGCAAGATCCCGCCACCGCCGTAGATCGATCCGATGAAGTACTGCCAAACGCCTCCCAGGTTCTCGATCTCCATGAACGAGGCGCCGTAGACCACGCCGCACACGTTCGCGGCGCCGTTGATGTCCAGCACGCCGTTGTTGAACACGAGCGCAGGCACATCTTCGTCAGAGCCGTAGTTCTCGAACACGGGTGAGATATCGACGGACAACGGCTTCTTCAGCGGGTCGATGTAGTTGCCCGGGTAGCCCGTCGTGTAGGTCGTCTCATCAGACGGTACTACATTGGTCAGGTCCGCGGCGTTGATCTCGAGCTTGCCGTTGATCTCGAGCTTCTCGAGGGGATCCGTTCCGTCGGCGAAGAGCACGACGAGCGAACCCGTGATGTTGACGTCCACGTCGAGGCTCGGGTTCGTGGTGGACGGGTCGACCTTGATCACGATGATGCCTTCGAGGGGCCTGTCCATCGAGTTGGCGACATCCATGTCGTCGATGAACGCCTGCGTGCCCTCGTAGACCGTTCCCGCGCCAGCGCGAGCTGCCGCTTCCAGACGTTCCAGATCGAACAGCTGCTGGTTGCTACCGATCTTCGTGAAGTCCGGGATCTCGTGGATCGTTCCGGCCAGATCCGTTTCAACCCTTCCGCGGAAGGAGGCCAGGTACGTCGCGATGTTGTCCTTGTTCAGCGCCACCGTGCCGTCCTTGCCGTCCTCGAACAAGACGGAGCCGTTCGCTAGGATGTCGCCGAAAACGTGGAACTCGTCGCGGTCGCCGTCGCCCGAGAAGACGACGTGACCCGCCTGTCCCATCGCGCGACCGGTTCCGCTCGGCGTCGACGTCGGCGTCATGTCGCTCATGATCGCGCCTTCGACGACGAAACCCTCGAACCCATAGGACGCGGTAACCAAACGGGAACCCCGCGTGCTCTTGCCCTCGGAAGTGATGATGACCTCATCGATGCTCTCGACTGGCTTCGTCCGATCCTCGAACACGACCGGCTCGCCACCCTTGCGATACTGGACGGTCAGCTGGTAGCTCTTCTGAGCTGATTCTTCGGTCGCCTTGAGCGTCAGGATGCCGGACTTGAATTCCTGGAGCTCGGCGTTCCAAATGAAGTTCGCCTGGTCCTTGACCACGTAGAATACGTCGACCTCCATTTCGACGTAGTTCAGGTTGAGTCCTGCCTCCGCGACGAACAGCATGCGCGACATCTCGACGCTCGAGACCGACATGTTGTGACTCTGCGAACTTCGCGTGAGCATGATGGAGGCGAGCCCTCCCACCGTGACGAGAATCACGAGCAGGCCGACCATGATCGACCCGCGCTCCTGATTTACGGCGCGTGCCGCTTCGCGACGCTGCTTTTTTGATCCCATGGATTCCTGTAGTGGTTGTATGTCAGTTTCTGGGAGTCACGGATACCGACTGCTTACGCGTCGCGGTCGTGCCGTCCTCGGATGAAATGGTGATGGAGACCTCTACCTTGATGGTCCCCTTATCCTCACTCAGCCTGAACGCGGTCACTCCCTGGGCGAGAGTCGTCACGACGCGTGTCGTGAGCGACGTCATCACCACCTTCTCCAGCGTGTCACCGCTCAGGCGGTACGTGATCGGCAGGGAGAAGCCCGACGAATCTCGGACGTTGAACGTCACCGAGTTGGCCGTGAGTCGCCAATCGTCTTCGAATCTGTTGTTGTCGTTGATGTCCTCGCCGTCGTCGAACACGTTGTTGTAGTTGGTGTCCTCCGCGACGCGACTGGACCAACGTATCTCGTTGGCGAATGACTGCAGCACCTGGTGCACTTTGTCCTCGACGTCGATCTGCTGCATCGTGCTCTTCGAGGCCTTCCGGCCTGTGCTCACCGTACTCAACGCGGTTCCGAGAATCACGCCGACCAGCGCACTGCAAATCATGACCTCGACGAAGGTGAATCCTGATCGGTTCCTGGTCTGTCTCATCGGTAGGTCGCTCCAATTGAGCCGCGAGCGACGACCGTCGTGGTCTCGACCTTGCGCATTCCTGCTCCGCCCCGCCACGAGACGACGATGCACAGAACGCTGGCCTTCATGTCGCGGGGCTGCACGTTGGTGTCGAGGAAGTCTCCGTCTCCGTTCATATCCACGGGCGGGTTCAGCGTGGTCTCGTCGACCAGCAGGTTCATCTTGACCTTGGCGTCCTTGCCAATCCTGCAGACCAGACCGAGATCGACGATTCCGGGCTGAACCACACTCTCGTCGACGAGGGTCGTCGTCGTGATCGACGTCTCGGTGTTGCCTTTGCCGTCAAGGTGTTGGCTCACCGTGCGGGAGATCCCCTCGTTCACGGTCCAGCGGCTAGCGGTCGTCGTTCCGTCCGCCCGAGCGTAGACCGTGGTCTCGGACGTCGCCCCGGTCATGTCCACCGAGGCGGTTACCGTAGTCGCCGAGCCGTCAGCAAGCGTCGTCCTCTTCTCCTGGCTCACGGTACCGTCCGTGGATACGTCGAGCGTCTTGCTTCCGAGCGCCTTCCACCTCGCGATGGCGTCTTGCTTCGTGATCTTCCCGGCGCGGTAGAGACTGACGAGTTTCCTGAACAGGGCCCTGCTCTGACATGTGTCCGTAGTGATCGAGGGGTCCCGGACGCCGATCTTGCTGTCGGTCGCTAGCTCGACCGTTGGTGCCGGTGCCGCGACGCCCGTCGTCGTGTCCGTGGTAGTGGTCGATGCAACGAGCGTGTCGTGCTTCGTCTGCAGTTTTGTCAACTCGGTTGCCGACTCGATCCAGGCGACCTTGGCCGCGTCGGCATCGGCGACGTAGGAATCCGCCGACCTTTGCAAGGTCCGGTCGGATTCGGCAGCCGCCAGCGTACGTGATGCACGGGCAGCCGCTTCATAGTATTCGTCCTGCAGCTTGACCACGACGCCCTCCTTGGCGGCGATGAGGTCATACAGTGTGGCAATGTCGGCCTCGGTGGCTGCTGTCGTGTGCGGGTTCTTCGAGCCGGTCGTTGTGGAGGTCGACGAGTCGACCGGTTCGCCGTTGAGGTCGAGGTCGGTTGTCGTCATGCGGGTCAGTACGTCCACACTGACGACCTCTCCGCCGGGACCAATCTTCGCCTTGCGCTCGTAGGTCGTCTCTCCGGAGTACCTCTCCACCGTGCTGACGAAGTCGTTCATGGCCTCGCGCCTGAACTCTTCCACCGCCGAGACGAGCGCCGCGTTCGCGCGGTTCTGCTCCTTCGTTTGACGGGCCATCATCTGGGACGCGAAGATCGCGCCCATGAAGCCCAGCGAGCCGATAACGAGCAGAACAACTGCGATCATTATCTCGATCAGCATGAAACCCGATGCTAGATCCCGACCCGCATCGAGTCCTCGTGCCTTGAACGTGATCATCTCCCCTCCCGTGTGGTGTCGCGAAATGCCCCAGCAACCCGCCAGCCTGTACAGTTATCGAACAGTTTTGGATTTCACTTAAGCTGCTTCACCATGCTCTCGGTGCTGCCCGCCTGAACCTCTTGGGGGTCACGATCGGGTTCTCCCGGTACCATTGCCGCCATCGATCACTTTCCTTGCCGAGATCAGCCGCGGCAATTTCGACCAAAAGCTGATGTGCTTCGGCCCTGACGTACGAGCGGTGGTTGCGTGACACGGTCTTGGACTCTTTCGTGTCGAGCAAATCGATGAGGACTCTGATCGCCATGCGGTCACCAGCCGCTGCGAGACAGCGTGCACCCTGGAACTGCAGCATGGGGTGCAGTGTCGGCACGACCTCGCGGAGCCTCGCCGCGGACACCGAACGGGTGCGCTCCAATGCCGCAAACCCCTCGACGCGCTCACGCAGTGGTCTCGCTTCGTCTCGGATTACGGCGAGAATCGGCCGGAATCTCTCGATCCTGACCTTCTTGTTGCCCAGCGCCAAAAGCGCTGTCCTTCGCACCATCTTGTCCGGGCTCTCAAGCAGGCCGATCAAGCACGCTTCTGCGCGCTCGGAATAGTAGGGTCGTCCGAGCGCGTGAACCGCCGCCCAGGCCTCGCGGCCCTTCGACTTCTCAGCGATGCGACACAGTTCTTCCAGCGCGGCGCCCGAAGCCAGGGGAGGCATTGCCTCAGCAGCTGTCTTCCTCACGGCGGACTTGGGATGCCGGAGCAGCGCGATGAGTTCCTTTACCGGACGGCGGTAGCGTTGCGTCACGATCTTGATCGTGGCCAACAGGAACTCCGGATCGGTTTCTCTCAGGAACTCCTCCAGGTAGTTGTCTCCCCACGGATCCACGACCTCTTTGGCGGAGATCGCCGCGATGCGTACCGGATTTCGGTCGGAATTGGTGAGGAGCATCAAGCCAAGCGCTGTCGACTTCAGGTCGAGCGCTTCCGCGACAACGATTGCCGGCACGACCAGAGGATCATGTTGGTCGACGAGGATATCGAGGAGGTGCGGCTCGAACTCAGCGGCGCGTTTCCGAATCCGATTCAGGATCAGATCGCGGCGCGCCGGCTGCGAAGTGCGCTGAAGCTGCAGCAGAAACCGGTGGAGATTGATCTGGGAGAACTTCGATTTCTCCTCTGGATCCAGCAACTCGGGCGCCTCTTTCTTCGACGATACCTCGGCCTTCTGTACGGCGGCTTTCTTCGCAGCCTCCTCCGACCGGTGACCTTCGAACGCCGCGAGCTTGCACATCAAGTACACCATGAAGCCCGTGGCCAGGACGCTCGTGCCGCCGAGAACGGCCCACTGTAGACTGATACGCACGCTCTCAGTCCCTCCTCGACTCCGTCAGAGGACGCGCCCCCGGCGACCGTTGCCCGAGCGCACCCGACGCCGCGTGCCGCACGCGTTTGTCGGGATCGCCGGACGCAAGCCGGCGAAGCAACTCGAGAT
>CAYYAQ010000031.1:0-13043 GCA_964469555.1 uncultured candidatus Brocadiaceae bacterium
TGGGACGCAAAACTCCGCCCGTCCATGTGTTGATCGGCGCTCTTCGGCAAACCGGCCATCTCGAGCATCGTCGGGTAGAAGTCCGTGCTGATGATCGGCAAGTCACAGGTCGAGTTCGGCTTCGTGGCGCCGGGCCAGCGCACGATCATCGGTTCGCGGATGCCGCCTTCGTAGAGCCAGCCCTTGCCGGCACGGAGCGGGAGGTTCGATGTCGGGTGGCCCTCCGACGTGGATAGACCTCCGTTGTCGGACATGAAGATGATGATGGTGTTGTCCGACAAGCCGAGTTGTTCGATCTTGGCGAGGACACGCCCGACGCTCTCGTCGAGGTGCTGGACCATTCCGGCGTAGACGGCGTGATCCTGGATCTGCCGACACTTGCGGTTGCCTTCGGGGAGCCACTTCGGTCCCGTGGGCTCGGGTAGCTTCTCTCGTTTGGCGATGTACTTCGCGCGGTACTCGGGCTTGGTCTGCAGGGGCGTGTGGACGTTGTAGTACGAGAAGTAGAGGAGGAACGGTTGGTCCTTGGACCGATCGATGAACTTCAGCGCTTCGTCGGTCAGACGCTCGGTCAGGTGTTCACCCTTCGGACCGTCGGTGAGCTCGGGGTTCTTGTAGGGAGAAAAGTAACCGCCGGGCGGCATCCCACCTCGGAAGCCGGCGAAGTTGACGTCGAACCCCTGGGATTGGGGCGTGTGCGGCTTGGCCCCGAGGTGCCACTTCCCGAAGAAACCGGTGCGGTACCCCGCCACCTTGAGGGCCTCGGCGATCGTGACCTCTTTCTGGGGGAGTTGGTGGATGTAGGAGGCGGGGAGCATCCTGCCTTTTCGGCGACCGCCGAAGTAGTCGGTCGTGTGCATCCGCGCGGGGTACTTGCCAGCCATGATGCTGGCGCGGGTCGGCGAGCAAACGGGGCAGGCGGCGTAGGCGTTGGTGAAGCGCATGCCGCCACGGGCCAGGCGGTCGATGTTCGGCGTCTCGTAGAACGTGCTTCCGTAGCAACCGAGGTCCTTCCACCCGAGATCGTCGGCGAGAAGGAACACGAAGTTCGGCTTCGGTCGCGGCATCGCCGGATAATTCGCGCAGCCGGACAGTGCCAGTGCGACGACGAGGAGGCAACGCGTGCTCATTGTTCTTTCCATTTGGTGTCTGACACGGAGTCGAGAGTCTCCTTCCATTGAGCGTCGGACACCGAGTGGAAAGCTGTCGCTCTCAACAAGGCCTTCAGTTCTCCGCGAGATTCGCGGTTGGCGAGGCGGCGGTAGATACGGGCGAGATCTTGACGTCGGTAGCCGCCGGGGCCGAGACCCGTGGCGCCGAGACAGGCGCTCCGATCGCTTCCCGACGCGTCGTTCTCCCACACGCGGATCAGCCTCGCCACCATTCCCGAGGATTGGCAGCGAAGCGAACGAACTCCGGATCCCGATCCAGGGTCACGGTGTGCGTGCTGGTTCTGACCCACGCGCGGCGCTCTTCTAGGTGGAAGTCCATCGCTGATCTTCGCCGGCAATCCTACCGCCAGACCAGCAATACCCACCACGACTTCGACACGATAGTCCGGTCAGCGGATGGTGAGTTCCTGGTCCTTGACGGGACCGTCCTCGACTTCGACGGTCGCGTTGACGCTCTGGCTCACGAAGAAGAAGGACTTGGATCCGTAGATCTGCCACTTCATCGGGATGGGGGGCACGACGATGCGGAACTCCCCCTTCTTGTTCGTGATGGTCGGCTTCGCCCGGTTCAAGAGCCTCCCGATGCTGGACCGAAACTCGGTCGGGCCGAGGTCACCGAAAGCGGCTCCGTTGCCGACTCCCCGGATCTTTGCGCACCCGACTTCCTCGTCGACTTGGGGCGTGGCCTGCCAACTCATGTAGCAGTAGAGCGGCATCTTCGCCACCGGCTTGCCCTTCTTGGAAATGGCCTTTCCAGAGATCGACCAAGGCTTCTTCAGCTTCACGCGCAGGAAGGCCAGCGAGTAGTCATCCAATCCGCTGCGGACGTGTAGCCGCTTGGCGAAGATCGAACCTTCCTTGCTCAGCGCCAGGATCATCTCCTCCGTCGGGCGCACGAGCATGCAGAGCCGCCCGGACCGATCGGTTTCGGCCTCGCTGCCAGGCATGTAGTAGCTGTTCATCCAGGCAGTGCTTCCGAGGGAAACCTCCACTTTGCTGGCGGGCAACCCGGTGTGCTCGGCGACCTCCAGCATCACAGGACAGAAACGCGTCAGGTCGATGGGTTCGAGCTCGTGCTTCGAATCCGCGATCGCGTCGGTCAGCTCCACGACGTCGTGCACGCGCGCGGTCACCTGTCGGTGCCACGACTTCGGTAACTGCAGAATATTCGCGCTCGTCAAGATCGCGTCGATCGACATCGCACCGAACCGTTTCGACGAGGACGCATCGACCGCGAACCGACCGGCGGCATCCGTACGGATCACCCGCTGGAAGTAGCCGATGTAGTGGACGGCCTGATGATCCCAAAAGAGGCTCTGCCCCCGCTGGAAGAGGACGACGTTCTTCGCTGGTTTCCCGCCTATCCGGATCTCTCCCGTGACGCGCACACCAGCTGACATGTTCGTATGCGCGACGATCGTCACCTTCTCGCGCAGGGGCTTCCATCCATTCGCCTTCGTCAATCGCATCTTCCCGGTTCGAACCTGACTGATCGCGAACCCCTTCGCGGAAGCAAACATCATCTGCGGCGCCGGAAGCTCCGAGAGCTCGACCTTCGCGACACCGTCCTTGTCCGACTTGCCGATCGGGTGGAAGTGTCCGCGCACCGACCAGTAGATCGTCGCCCGTGGGACCCCTTTCCCCGTGCGACCGTCACGCACGGCGACAAGATACTCGCGCTTCTTGCCCAAGCTCAGGCGTCTCGGCCTGTTCGTCCTCGGGAAGGAAACCGAATCGCTGAACAGGATGCCACCGTTCTTGCCAAAGACCTCGACAGTGCAGGAACGCCCCGGCATCGGTGGCAGGGTGACCTTGTTGTCCGCATCGAGCTTGACCGGAACACGACGTTTGTTCTTCGCCTCGTTGAGCACTTGGATGCGAACCGGCATTCGATCCGGCCATTCGTCGAGGTTCCTGATATTAAGAGTCGTCCGGAAAGCACGACTCTTCACCTCTTGCAGCTTTGACCAAACACCGACGGCCACGTTCTCTTCGATATTCGTGACGCGGTGCGTGTCGTTGTCCGCCTTGGCCATCGCCCAAGCCGAGTAGAGACGGTGGCGAAGCACGGCAGCGCGGAACTTGCCGCGCTCATCCGTCACCGCTTCGACCACGTCTGCCGAATCGGAACCATCGAGCATCGGGATCGGCTGCGAGACCAACATGACCTTCACGCTCACCCACGGCTTGCCCGCCAGATCGCGGACTTCGCCAAACGTCCTCGCCCGCAGTGTCTTGTACGGATCCTGGGGCTCTTGGGAGTTCGCGACGAAACTCGAGACGAGTACGGCAAGTGTGAGAAGAACGCTCGTTCGGATCGAAGACATCTCGTCTCTGACAACGGGAGGGAACGGATTATTCAATCACGGTTGGGGGAGATGTCCCTACATCCGGAAGACCGGGGCCTGGAAGTCCGGAATCTCCTTGTTGAGCGAAGCCGACACCGCCAACCCCAACGCATCCCGGGTCTGGCGTGGGTCGAGGATCCCGTCGTCCCAGAGTCGTGCGGTCGAATAGAAGGGGTTTCCCTCGCGCTCGTACTTCTCGAGGATCGGCTCCGTGATCGCCTTCGCGTCCTCGTCTGACAGCGTCTCACCCTTCTTCTCGAGTTGGTCACGCTTCACCGTCGCCAGCACCCCAGCAGCCTGCTCCCCGCCCATCACCGAAATGCGCGAGTTGGGCCACATGAACAGCAGCCGCGGCTGGTAGGCACGCCCGCACATCCCGTAATTCCCGGCGCCGAACGAGCCGCCGATGACCACGGTGAACTTCGGCACCTGCGCGGTCGCCACGGCCTGCACCATCTTGGCGCCGTCCTTCGCGATGCCGCCGGTCTCGTACTTTCGTCCCACCATGAACCCAGTGATGTTCTGGAGGAACAGCAGCGGCACCTTGCGCTGTGCGCAGAGCTGGACGAAGTGCGCTCCTTTCACGGCGCTTTCTGAGAACAGGATGCCGTTGTTCGCGAGGATGCCGACGGGATACCCGTGGATGTGGGCGAAGCCGGTGACCAGCGTGCTCCCGTACCGCACCTTGAACTCGTGCATCCGACTGCCGTCCACGATCCGCGCGATCACTTCGCGGACGTCATACGACTGCTTTGTGTCCACCGGCAGCACGCCGAGCAGTTCTTCTGGGTCGTAGATCGGATCCTCAGACGCGATGCGGCACACTTGCTCGACCTTGCGGGTATTGAGGTGTGCGATGATCGAGCGGCACATCTCGAGCGCCTGCTCTTCGTTGTTCGCAAAGTGGTCGGCGACACCCGACAACCGCGTGTGCACGTCGGCTCCACCAAGATCTTCCGCGGTGACGTCTTCGCCCGTCGCGGCCTTCACCAACGGTGGCCCGGCGAGAAAGATCGTGCCGTTGCCCTTGACGATGATGCTCTCGTCACTCATCGCAGGCACGTACGCGCCACCAGCGGTGCACGAGCCGAGCACGACCGCGATCTGCGGAATGCGCGCCGCCGACATCTGCGCCTGGTTGTAGAAAATCCGCCCGAAGTGGTCGCGGTCGGGAAACACTTCCGCCTGCAGTGGCAGGAACGCGCCACCGGAATCGACGAAGTAGATACAGGGTAGGTTGTTCTCGAGCGCAATCTCCTGAGCGCGCACGTGCTTCTTGACCGTGACGGGGAGGTACGTCCCGCCCTTCACCGTCGCATCGTTCGCCACGATCATCACCTCGCGGCCCTCGACACGACCGATCCCGGTCACGATGCCCGCGCTCGGCGCCGCGTCGTCGTAGAACCCGTTCGCCGCGAGCGGAGAGAGTTCGAGGAAAGCGCTACCCGGATCGAGGAGGCGATCGATCCGCTCCCGCGGGAGGAGCTTGCCTCGCTTGTGGTGACGCTCGACCGCCTCGGGCGAGCCTCCGCCACGCACTCGTTCCGTGGCCTCCATCACTTCCGTGGCAAGAGCTTCGTGGTGTTGGCGGTTTTGCTGAAACTCCTCGGAAGAGGTCTCGATCTTCGACTGGATGACGTCGGTCATTGCTCCCAAAGAGTAGATCCTCCGTGAGGCGGATCAACACGACGCGTACATCCTGACTTACAATTCGCGACATGCCGCGCACCCCGGCTCGCTGAGCACGTCGCCGGGACTCCAGATCGACAGCGTCCGAGTCCCGCTGACCCCCGACTCCTGGTTCCGCCTCACTTTGGCCCAAGCGAACACAGGGATCTTCCAGAATACGCGGGGCACACTCGACTTCAGAGGCCGTGCAGCCGCCCGCATCAACATTCCGCCAGTCAACATGCCGTCGCTCATCGGCACGAGGTTCCACCACGCGCTCATCGTCTACGACTCCAGAATCGTGCGCATGGCCAGCAACTCGACTTCGCTGACTGCGATCAAGTAGTTCGCTCAATCCGCTATTGCGCGGGCGGCGGTCCCCAGTGACAGTCTCCCCAATGCGATTCGAGGATGTCACTGACTATCTGAAACTGCGCCGGATCGCAGAGAACCCGCGCGAAATCGTCCGCTATCGCAAGAGGCAGTTCGGAACGGAAGATCTGCACGTGAACTTTCTCGGCAGACCCGGGCTGCATCTGCGCGGTGGTCGCGCGGACTACCACATGTTTCATCGCATCTACCTTCGCGATGAGTACGAGCTGAACCCGCTACTGGAGCGCGGCTTCGACTGCGTGATCGACCTGGGCGGCAACATCGGGATCTTCTCGTCCCGGGTCGCGCCCCACGCGAAGAAGGTCGTGACGTGCGAGCCGGTGCCAGAGAACTTTGCGCGGCTCGAGATGAACATCGGGGACTACGACAACATCGAGCGGTTGAAGATCGCCGTCACCGACACGAATGGCACGCTCGAGATATTCATGCCGGCCCAGGTTGGCGCTACCGGCGTATTCTCCGCCCACCGCGAAGGCAACGAAGAGCGTCTCTCGGACGAGGGCATCGAAGTCGAGTCCGTGAGTTTCGCTACGCTGCTGGAGACGCAGGACATCGACGAGGTCGACCTCCTGAAAATCGACGTCGAGGGCGGCGAGTACGACATCCTGTATTCCGCCGCGGACCTGCTCCCCCGGGTGAAGCGCATCCACGGCGAGTACCACGACGTTCGCGCGGACGACCCGCGCACCCGGATCGACAACTTCGCGAGTTGGCTGCGCGATCAGGGCTACTCGAAGTTGCGCGTCGACGAACACCCCAGGATGCCCAACCACGGCATGTTCTTCGCGTCCCGCTGACCGTGAAGTAGCGTTCTACTTCTTCGGCTTCGCGAGTTCGGTCGCTTCGGCGCGTCGATCGACGCAGACGAGTTGGCCCATGCTGCCGCGGACGTATATGAGGCCGCCGCACAACACCGGCGTCGCCCACTTGACCCCACCACTGAGGACCGTGTCGCGGGAGAGCTCTTCGAATTTGTCCGGCGAGGCGTTGGCGATGACGAGGTCACCGCGGTGACTGATCACGATCAGCTTGCCATCAGCCAGGAGGAACGCGCCCTTGCCGAGTCCGCGCTGCGCCCACTTGGTCTCGCCGTCTAGATCAAGACACTTGAGGGTGCTCTCGTCGAAGCCGTACAGATGGTCCTCGTAGTGCACACAACCCGCCATGTGGTTGCGCATGCTCTTGTTCTCCCAGAGCGTCTTCAAGGTCCGACCGTTGAACTCGAGCATCGAACAACCGCGGTTGTAACCGGACGAGATGAAGATCTTGTTGCCGATGACGACCGGCGTCGCAGCATTGACGTCGTAGCGCGTCTTCCACTTCGAAGTCGCGACTTTCTTGCCGGACTTGCGTGCGAGCACGGTCAGCCCCAACCCGCTGAACACCGCAAAGTACTTCTTCTGCTTGTGGGTGAAGTCAACCGGTGTCGCGTAGGCGTGACCGTAGTTCTTCGTCTTCCAGATTATCCTCCCCTTCCTGTTGAAGGCGATCACCGGGCCGACGTTCATGACAACCGCGTCGTCGAGTACCAGCGGCGCCGCAGCGAAACCCCAAGTCGGCATCTTCGCGCCGTGCTTCTTGATGAGGTTCTTCTTGAACTTGATCTTGCCGGTCTTGGCATCGAAACAGAAGAAGTTGCCCTCCCGGTTGGACGCCCATACGACCTTGCCGTCGATCGACGGGGTCGACAGCGTGCCGCCACGGTGCGCCATCTTCATGGTCTTCGCCGGGAACGTGTGCGACCAGATTTTCTCGCCAGTCGACGCATCGAGGCAGAAGATCGTGTCCTTCTGCTTCTCCTTGTCGTGGCCTTGCGTGTAGAGGCGGCCATCGGCGATGGAGACGGTGGAATACCCCATTCCGATGTTCTTCGACCAGAGCGTCTCGGCCCGACCGCCCGCGCGCCATCCCGTCTCCTTCGATATCCCCGTCCTGTCCGGACCGCGCCACTGCACCCACGACGGCTTGCCATTCTGCGCGAAGGCCGCGGTCATCAGCATGAGGATGGTGAGTCCCCGGATTCCTTTGCAACTCATTTCCATGCGCAGGGAGATTATCCGAGGTTCGTCTCCAAGATCTTCTAATCGTGTAGATTCCATTGCAATCGACTCCAGCATGTACCGACGCGTCCCGAAGTTGCGGTTCATCCCCGTGCGCGGCAAGCCGACCGGGGTCCGTCACCCGTCCGTCCGCTAGCCGCTCGGCGCGAGGTTGAAAGTGAGCGATCGGTCGGGCTTCGGCTTCAACTTCTTCATGTCTTCGCGATACCGCACGACGCGGTCGACGATGAGGCGCGCCGGGTGATCGAGGAAGGAGAGGATCGCCAGCTCGTCGTAGTCGGAATTCCAGATCGAAATACCCGAGGCCGTGAATCCATCCGAAAGGGCGCGGTACCGGTGCGCGATGTCATTGGGTTGGCCCTTCGCCAGGCACAGGAGGTTGGCTGCGGTTTGCAACGGATCACCCATGCTGAATCCCTCCTTGCGAAGCGCTTGGTAGATTCGCTCGATGCGCGAGCCCATCGCCGCGGCGGCTCGCGTCGACGCCGATCACCCGCGGTCAGATCGTCGCCGGCAAGTGGCTCGGCAAGTTGATGTTGGGGCTGGTGCAGATCGTGTTCACGCTGATCGTCTCGGTCGTGCTGTTCGACATCGACTGGGGACCCGAGAAACTCACGGTCGGCGTCGTGCTGCTTTCGTGGGCGGCATTCAACACTTCGCTCGCGATGTATCTGGCCAACGTCGCGCGCAGCGAGGGACAGATGTCGGGAATCGGCGTGATGGCTACGCTGACCTTCGCCGCGCTCGGCGGGTGTTGGTGGCCGATCGAAGTGACGCCGGATTGGATGCAGAGTCTGGCGGGCTACCTGCCAACGGGTTGGGCGATGGAATCGTTGCACCGGCTCGTCAGCTTCCAGGAAGAGGGCAGCGCCGTACTGCCTCAGATCACCGCGTTGTTGATCGGCACCGTCGTCCTTGGCTGGCTGTCGCGGCGAACGTTCCGTTACCAGTGACCTCGTCACACCAGGGTCAATGGATCCGGATCTTGCTCAGTTCGAAGGTGGTATCCCCGAGAACTACGGCCGGTTCGCGCACGGACTCGTCT
Organism: uncultured candidatus Brocadiaceae bacterium; assembly: GCA_964469555.1. Lineage (GTDB taxonomy): Bacteria > Planctomycetota > UBA1135 > UBA1135 > UBA2386 > CAYYAQ01. The sequence continues at coordinate 8,687 of CAYYAQ010000031.1, forward strand.
TCGGCAATCCTCTCGCCGACGAAGTCCGGAGCCGTGGCGACGTCGAACCCGAGGCCGTCGAAGCCGCGATCGCCTCTGCACTCCGCAAGGAGTTCGGCGATGAACCCAACACCATGCCGTTGCAAGCGATCGTGATGCATGGCTGGCGACCGCGTTCTTCGACCTGACTCACTCGCCGCGCTTCGCCTTCGGGTTCTTTCGCGGCGATTGCGCACCGACGCTCTTCCGCCACGCCTCGAGACGCTTCCGCATCGACGCCGCACGCTCGGGCATCGCGGCGGCCAGATCCTTCGTCTCGCCGATGTCCTCGGACAGATGGAACAGTTCTGCGCGGTTCCCCTCGTAGAACTCCACGAGCTTCCAGTCCCGCGACCGTATCGCGCTGTAGGGTGTCGCGCCGCCTGGATGGTAGTGCGGGTAGTGCCAGTAGATCGCGTCCCGATCGAGCTTCGCGGTCGCGTCTTTCATGACCGGCAGCAGACTCATCCCATCGACGCTGACGTTGTGCGCAGCGACGCCCTTGACACCCGTCAACGCCTGGATCGTCGGATAGAAGTCGACGGTGATGATCGGCTCGTCCGACACGGACCCCGGCTTCGTGATCCCCGGCGCGTGGATGACGCACGGAACGCGCACCCCACCCTCGTACGCCGAGCCCTTGCCGGCGCGAAGCGGGGCGTTCTCGGTCGGGTTGCCCTTTCGATCGAGCCCTCCGTTGTCGCCGGTGAGAATGACGACCGTGCGATCCTCGATGCCGAGACGGGTGAGTGTCGCGAGAATCCTGCCGACGCTCTCGTCCACGGCGGTGACCATCGCGGCGTAAGCAGCGTTCGTGTGGTCCCCGCCCTTCTCCGATCGCTTCGCCAGGACATCCCGATAGCGCTTCGTCAGATCGGCGCGCCCCTGGATCGGCGTGTGCACGTTGTAGTACGGAAAGTAGAGGAAGAACGATCCCTTCGCGTTCTCCTCGATGAAGCGCAGCGCGTGTTCCGTCAAGGTGTCGGTGAGGTAGTCACCCTTCTTGCCCCCCTTCGGGAAGTTCGCGACACGCGCCTGTAATCCCTCGAGGGCCGGTCGATTGCGCCACTTCCTGACGAACGGCCAGTGGTAACTCCCCGGGGCCCCCCACTGGTTGCCCGCGATGTTCACGTCGAAGCCGTGGCGCTCGGGATAGTACACCCCCACGACTTTTGGATCCGAGGACCGAGGCGTCAGGTGCCACTTACCGACGTGAGCGGTCCGGTACTTCGCACCATGCAAGATCTCGGCGATCGTCGAGTGTCGATGCTCGAGGTGCTGGGTCCACTTGGGTGGGAGCAGCTTCACGTTGCGACGATCGTGCCCGGGAATCCAATCCGTCACGTGAGTGCGCGCGGGATACATGCCCGTCATCGCTGCGGCGCGAGTCGGCGAACAGACCGTGCACGCAGCGTAGGCGTTCGTGAACTTCATGCCCTTCGCCGCCAACCGATCGATGTTCGGCGTCTGATAGAGATCGCTACCGAAACACCCCGCGTCACGCCAACCCCAGTCATCGACCAGGAGAAAGATGACGTTGACCGGTCGCTGTTGACGCGGTTGCTCTTCCTGCGCGGGAGCGAATTGGAGCGAACAGAGGACGGACAAAACGACGAGAGGGATCGAGAACGAGCGCATGAATCCATTATGGAGCGGATCCAACGCGATGCAGGACCAATCTTGGGTCCGCGGGTCAGCGAGTTGGTCGGATCGTGTACGTGATGGGATCGGCGGCGGCGAAGTCCGCGACGGTCAATCGGGCAGTCAACCACGAGACGTTTTCTGGCCCCCACACCCTCACTACGTACTCCCCCGGCAACAAGGACACGTTGCCTTGGAGTTCCTCCGAAGAATCCATACTGAAGTAGAAGACGAGCTTGCCCTTCTTCGAACGGACATTGACGCTCAGGAATCTCGGTCGCTTCGCTCCTTGGGCCATGACAAACTTCAGAGTGCGGACAGCCGCGGGCTGCAGACTGAAGTTCTTCGTCGTGGTCGAACCTGCCGTCACGCTGAACTTCACCTCCAAGCTCGCGAACCGGTCTCCCATCGCGAAGAAGACGTAGGTTCCCGGGGACAACACTCCCGAACGAAATTTTCCGTCCGTGTACTCCGCTACGCCCGCTTCACCGCCCTTCTCGTAGTAGATACTGATCTTGACCTTCTTCGGCGCAACACCGCCGACGAGTCGCAAGCTGCCTTCGATCCTGCCACCGCTCCCCATCACGATTCGTCCGAGGTCGGTCGACTGCCCAGCCACGATGGTCTGCACGGGTAACGCCCTCCACGGGTGGTCGCTGGACGTGACCTTCAGGTCGATCTTGCCGGGGGGAATGTTCTCGATCCGGAACCCTCCGTCCTTCGCGTCGGTCTTGAACTCACGCCACAACTTCGCTTCGTGATGCCACGTCTGAATCTGTGCCTGCACCGCCCGACCAACGGAATCGACGACGAGCCCATGAACTTCGCCGACTCGGAATGACGGGTCGTCCACGCGAAGGACCAGCTCGCCGTCCGAGACCTGGACGCCATCGCGAATCAACGCAGGGAATTCGCTGTGCTTGCCAAGCGCGTGGGTCCATACCCGCAACACATCCCACTCCACCGCCAATCGGAACCGACCTTCCCTGTCCGTGTGGCCGCTGACGGTCTTGGAAACCTCTCCCGACGCATGCGCGGCGACGCGCCAGCGATACAGAGGTTGGCTTCGGTGATCGACGACGCGACCGACGAGCAACTTCTTGCCCCCGGAGTCCAACGCGTCGCCGAGGACCGGGTTCCACTCCACCCGTTCGCCGACCGCGACGCGAACTGTCTCCTCCGCCTCCGCCGTGCCCTTCACGGCGTGGGCCTTCTGCTCACCCGAGCCGAGGCCCCGAAGTTCGAACTTACCGAATTTGTCCGCGAACTCCGTGCGCCCCGCGAACGAGAACGGCGAGCCCACGGAGATTCGCGAAAACGCCACATCTTGTCCGCGTGCGTCGGTCACCTTGCCAAACAAAACGGCTCCCGGGGAGAGAACGATGCGTTGCGACGCGGGAGCGCCGGGCTGCGCCTCCACGTCGCCGCTCCACGGGGCGAACTCTGGATGCCGGACCTGGACGCGGAGCTTGCCGAAGGGGGTCGCGTCCGCGGCGAAGCGTCCGTCCTTACCGGTCAGAATCGAGACCGGCGGCGCTCCCGGCGTCCACGAGCCGTCCGTCCCGCGATGTGAGTAGTCGGGTCTCTCCGCGCCGATGAGGACGAATGCCCTCTTCACCGGATCCCCACGCTGGTCGACGACGATGCCGTCGATCATCCCGCCGCCACGCCTCAACGTGATCCGAAGTCGCGCGGTGCTTCCGACATCACCGCGAATCCGGTGCAGACGCGAGGGCTCGAATCCGCGGCAGCGCACCGCAAGGTTGCAGTTCGGGCTGACATGTTCGAGGCGGACCTTGCCGAGATCGTCGGTCTTGCCGGCGATCGCGCCTCTGTTGTCGCGCCACCGTTCGGACACCCAGACAGAGGCCTGCCCGACCGGCGCTCCGTCTCCGTCGACAACCTCTACGTCGACATTCGTTCCGGACGGGATCTTGAGCACGCCGCTCTTCGTCTTGCCGGCAAAGATCGTGAACTGATTCTCGCCGCCACGCAGGGCCTTGACGTAGACGTTGCCCGGTTGGAGGTTCTCGATCAGGACCCGACCGTCACCACCGGTCCTATACACCTGCTGCTCATCCCACGCCATCGCGCGGCGCAACACGAACAAAGCGACCCTCGCCGCCGGCTTTCGACTCTTCGCGTAGACCACCTTCAGGTGAAGGACACCGAGCGACGGGTCTGCTTCCTTCACTTTTGGGGCCCTGGGCCTGTTCCGACCCTCGCGGTTCTTGGGCAAATCGACGACCTCGCGATCCGACCGGTCTCCACGCTGGTTCTCACCCACGGAATCTCCGCGCGCCTTGCCAGCGTCCGACTCGTTCGATGGCGTGAGGTCCGTGTCAGAAATCGGGGGACCAGACCACAGGTGCCAGCCCAGCAACAGAAGGGCGACCGCCGCCAGGACGATCAGGATGTTCTTCAACCGAGCTGCCTCCCGTTGACAGGACCCAGTAATTCGTGTCTGACGTGGAGACTATCCTGTAGCGCGCGAGAGCGCCATGGACCCACCGGCGCGGGCACCCTTACCGACGCCTGGCTGGTCGCAGACCGAGATCGTTCGTGCGAACCGCTTTCAGCTTGGCCGTGAGCCTGGTTCGAAACTTCGCGACAAGCTCTTTGTGCTCAGGCATGTGCGCCAGGTTCTTGAACTGCGCGGGGTCGGCGAGCATGTCGTAGAGCTCGATCCCTTTCTTCG
>CAYYAQ010000031.1:13053-38939 GCA_964469555.1 uncultured candidatus Brocadiaceae bacterium
AACGCCCACCGGTCGGTGCGCAGAAGGAACCCCTTGCCGTTGACGCAGAACGCAGCGTCACGCACCTCGTGCTTCGGGTCGTCGAGCATCTGCGACACGTCCTTGCCCTGCAACCGCGCGGGCACCCTCAGTCCGCACAACTTTGCGAGTGTCGGATAGAGATCGAGCAGTTCGACGAACGAGCGACATACGGTCGGTTTCTTGCCCGGCACACGGATGATCAGCGGGACGAGCGCGGATTCTTCGTGGAGGCTGACCTTCGCCCAGAAGTCGTGTTCGCCGAGGTGGTAGCCGTGGTCACTCGTGAAGATGACGATCGTGTTCTTCTCGAGGTCGGCTTTCCGCAGCGCCGCCATCACCTTGCCGACCTGGGCGTCCATGTACGCGACCGAGGCGTAGTAGCCGGCGACCGCCTTCTTCTGGCGGACGACGTTCATCTGCATGTTCTTGCTCGTCTTGTAGTTGATGCCGGCCTTCGGGATGTCGCCCCAGTCATCGGGCAGCTTCGTCGGCAGCTGCATCTCCTCGTGCGGGAACGGGGCGTGGTACGGCTTGGGCGAGACGAACGGCACGTGCGGTCGGACGAAGCCGACGCCGAGCCAGAAACGCCGGGCCTTGTACTTCTCGATCAGCTCGCAAGCCTTCGCCGCGGCCTTCCCGTCGGAGTGCACGAGGTCATCGCCGTCAGCCGCGACAACGACGAACGTGTTGCCGCCAACAACCGGTCGCTTGCCTTCGGGATTGCGTTCCAGGGTCTCGCCCACGCCCGGAGCTTTCCATTCGGGCCCTTTGCAGTTGAAGCGCTCGGTCCACGACCTCGGGTCGTCGGCGCCATCGGTGCCCTTCTCGATCCCGCCGGGCACACCCATGTGAAAGATCTTGCTCACGCGCGCGGTGTGGTAGCCCGCGTTCTTGAAGTGCTCAGCCCACGTCGCGCGGTCCCCGATCTTCGGTCGCGGGCTCTTGTAGCCGAGCATCTGGATCGCGTGTGGGTAGTAGCCGGACATGAACGAGGCCCTCGAGGGACCGCAGTAGGTCCCCTGGCAGTACGCCCGCGTGAAGCGAACGCCCTGCGAAGCGATCGCGTCGATGTTCGGCGTCTTGCAGACCTTGTTGCCGTAGCAGGACAGCGCGGTCGCGGTCAGGTCGTCGGAGATGATGAAGAGCACGTTGTACTTGTGCTCATCCGAAGCCTGGGCCTGGATCGAAGTGCTGAGGAGAAGTCCAAGTGCGAGTCGCGTTGCTGTGTTCATCGAGAGAGCGTGCCGTTGGTAGCGTGATCGACGGGATTCTATGGGCACCGTGAGCAAGGACCAACAGAAGGCGGCCCGCGCGCCATTGGAACGAATCCCACGGTGCACGGGTCACCTATCCTCGGCAATGATCGCGCCCAGGCGAGCAACTCGCGGCGCCACGCCCGTGGTGAAGGCGCATGCCACGACGGTGTCTCTACAACGGCGGATTCCCCACTTGTTCAGGGCTGTTCGCCCGACCGTCCAGCGTGGCGACTATCCTCCGGCGCATGACATGGACTCGCATCCACCACTTCGCGCTCGCGATGGTCGCCGTGGTCTCAGCAGTTCAGGCACAAGGTCCGACATCTGTCGAGATGCGGATGCAATCCTGGAAACAGCACGTCTCGCTCGCGAAGGCTTCACCGTTCAAAATGGACGTGTGGCGTTCGGTCGGACCGCGCATGCAAGGCGGTCGCCTCGAGAGCATCGCGTGCCCGAAGGGAAAGACGACGGTGATGTACGTCGGTGCTGGTTCAGGCAACCTGTGGAAGTCCGTGAACAACGGCACGACGTGGAAGCCGATCTTCGACGACGAGTCGACATTTGCGATCGGTGACGTCGCGGTCGCACCGTCGGATGCGAACGTGGTGTGGCTGGGAACCGGCGAACGATTGATGGCCCGGAGTTCGTACGCCGGAACCGGAGTGTTCAAGTCGACGGACGCCGGCAAGACGTGGCGGAACATGGGGCTTCGTGACTCACACCACATCGGGCGCGTCGTCATCCACCCCACCAACGCGAACATCGTGTACGTCGCAGTGATCGGGCACCTCTACTCGGGCAACGAGGAACGGGGACTCTTCCGGACGAGCGACGGTGGACAGACATGGAAGAAGGTCCTCTACGTCGACGAGAAGACCGGCGTCATCGATGTCGCCATGGACCCGAAAGATACAAACACCCTCTACGCCACGACGTGGCACCACAACCGCAGAGCGTGGGGACACATCGCCTACGGAAAGACGAGCGCGATCCACAAGACGTCCGACGGCGGCAAGAGTTGGACGCGGCTCGCTGGCGGGTTCCCGAACGGGGATGACGTGGGTCGCATCGGGATCGACGTGGCGGCGACGGCTTCCAACGTGGTCTATGCGATCGTCGACTGCAAGGTCCGCGCGAAAGAGGGTGTCTACCGCTCCGACGATGCGGGGATGACGTGGACGAAGGTCAACCAAACCCCGATCAGCGCCGGCTATGACTTCTGCCTCATCCGCGTCTCGCCTGACGACCCGAACGAAGTCTACACGCCGGGTCAACGGACGATGCACTCACGAGACGGCGGCAAGATCTGGCGGCAAGTCCGCGGCACGCTCGTCCACCTGCTCGAACACGGTTCCAGCGTGTTGCACCTCGACGCGCACGCGTTCTTGATCGATCCGAACGACCCGGACCACATTCTGCTCGGCAACGACGGCGGATTGCACGTGACGTACGACCGCGGCGCAAATTGGCTTCACCTGAACAACATCCCGATCGGCGAGTTCTATGCCGTGAACTACGACATGGCCCGGCCCTTCCGCATCTTCGGCGGCACACAGGACAACGCGGCGTTGTTCGGCCCCCACGATCACGTTCCGAAGGACGGCGCTCCGGACGCATGGCGTCACGTCTACATCGATCGCTGGGGTGGCGGCGACTCGTACTTCACGCTCGTCGATCCGAAGGACGCGAACACGGTCTACTACGAGCATCAGTTCGGCGGGCTGCGGCGGAAGAACATGGCGACAGGAAGGACGAAGAGCATCCGACCGCGGGGTCGCCTGCGATTCAACTGGATGACGCCGTTCTTCATCTCCCACTACGACTCGAACACCATCTACTGCGGCACCCAACGGGTGCACAAGTCGACGGATCGAGGCGACAGCTGGAAGGCGATCAGTGACGACCTGACCACGGAACCCGAAAGCCAGGGCAACGTCCCGTTCGGAACGCTCACATCACTGTCGCAGTCGACGCTCGAGAAGGGACTGCTCTACGCCGGCGCGGACGACGGCAACGTGCAGGTCACGCGTGACGATGGCAAGGCGTGGCAGAGGATCGACGGCGCGTTGCCAGGGAAGTGGGTCAGCCGTGTCCTCGCGTCGCGCCACGCGAAGGCCACCGTCTACGTGACGATGACGGGTTACCGCGAAGACGACTTCTCGAGCTACGTGTTCCGGTCCCTGGACCATGGCGCCTCCTGGAAATCCATCTCGGCGAATCTACCGGCGGAGTCGATCAACGTGATCGCCGAAGACCCCGTGGACCCAAAGATGCTCTTCCTGGGTACGGACCTGGGTTGCTATGTCTCCGTCGACGGCGGCGGTCGCTGGGAGTCGCTGTGCAACCACCTGCCGACAACGCCAGTGCACGACCTGTTCGTCCACCCCCGCGACCGCAAACTCGTCATCGGGACCCACGGACGCAGTGTGTTCATCCTGGACGTGTCCCGGATCGCCAAAAGGGTGCGCTAGCCCGAGTGCGCGACGATCACTTTGCTTCGACCCGACCCCATGGGGGCGACGCGTATCTGCGCGCCGATGCGTTCGGCGATACCCACGACATGGGAGATCACGACGGCTCGTGACCCTTCAGCAAGGACCCAGGAGCTCCACGAAACGTCGCTCGAGAACCTTCGCGGATTCGATCTCGATGAGATCGAGAGCATGGATTGCGACGACCTGCTCGCACACTGGAAAGCCGCAGCGGAGGCCTTCCCGAAACTCGACGACCGTCTCGTCGACGGCGCCGACCTGCCGTTGGATTGGCAACCGGTCGAGGACGCAGCCGTAGCCGCGCTTCCTCGCACCCCCGCGATCCAGCCGGCGACGCAGCGCGCCTGATCCCTCTCGGGTTCAGGCCGGGACGCCGACGTCGGCCTTCGCCGCCTCGGGTTCCGGGTCTTGGGTGCTGTCCGCTGATGCTCGGGGCAACAGGGCGAAGAACCCGATCGCGTAGACCACCGCCGCAGCCAGAAGCACCACGGTGAATCCCACCACCATGCTGGCGACGATGCAGAATACGGAGGAGAACACGGAGAGGAACCCATTGATGGCCCAGCACCACGGCAACAGCGCGGGGCAGTTCGCCTGCACGATGCGCATGCCGGTCGGGAACGGCATACCGAGCGCGATGCCGAGCGGAGCGATCAGCAAGCCAACCGCGACGGTCCGCACGCCGAGCGAGAAACCGAGCAGCGACGGCATGACGAAGTTCATCAGCAGGCAGACGACGATCACGAGCGTGACGATCGCGAGCGCGATCAGGTTGAGATTGCGTCGGGTCAGGTTCTTCACCCGACCAGCCAGCAACGACCCGAGCCCGGCGAAACACAAGAGCGACGTGAGCACGACGGACACCGCGTAGATCGGGTGGCCGAGGAAGATCACCATCTTCTGCATCAGCACGATCTCGACGAACATGAAGCCCATGCCGAGTGCCGCGAAGAACAGGAAGTAGCGCCACGTCCCCTCGGTCTTGACCCCGTCCGAACGCAACCGCCAGAGCGGCACGAAGATCAACACAACTGCGAGCAGCGTGATCTGCACGAGCGATGCGAACAACACGACGTGGCCGACCGGCATGTCGGGCGTGTAGCTGCCGATGCTCTTGCTGGAGCTGTCCGGGTCCGCTAGCGCGCCCCAGATCTGTGAGTAACGGTAGTAGTTGAAAAAGAACGGTCGGTCATCCGTGCACGCAGAGATGTCGTAATCGTAGCCCTCGATGAACGCCTCCCGCGCCGCGGTGTCGCCCTCGAGCAGCGCGTGGAAGACCTTGGCCGTCTCGGTGAATTGCTCCTTCGCCGGCACAACGCTCTGGATGTAGAGGTCCGCGAGCACCCGAACGGCTGCAGCGCTCATGCTCTCGCGCTGGCTCTCCGGGAACTCAGCCGCGATCTCTGCGGCGACCGCCCGCACGGCAGGCTCATCACCACGAAGCACCGCAGGGTAGCCCTTGATCAGGTGTTGCCTGATCGCATCCATCTTCGCGAGGGCCTCCGGCGGCATGAACTGTTTGACCGCCGTATCGGCGTAGGTTGGAACGCTGCTCGTCAGGTCCAGGTACGGGATGTCGGAAACCGGTTTTTCGCCGGCTTTGCGCAGCGGATCGAAGAGCAACCCGAGGAAGCCCTGCTTGTTCGCGAACTTCTTCAGGGCGTCGATCTCGGCTTGGATGAACGGGCCCTTCTTGATCATCGTCGACGCCCAGTCTTGCCCCTGGAAAACAACCAGGTGTGACTGCGGGTTCTCGATCCCGAGTTCGTCGAGCGCGGTGCACGCGATGTTGACCAGGCGCAGGGTCTCACGCGGTTTCCGCGGGTACGAGAGGAGGAAGCGGGAGTAGTTGATGTAGCCACCGTCATCGAGGTGCGCGTAGAACTCCTTCACGGCGTCCGTCGTGTAGAGGTACGCTTCGGACAGCGTGTACGCTCCCGTGCTCAGCGCCGTGAACGAATCGACGCCGCTCATCTGGATGATGTCGTACTTCTTGTCCTGCGTGCGAACGAAGGAACGACCTTCCGCGTTGATGAGCTGCAACCGATCGGAGTAGTCGTGCGCACCAGGGCGAAACAGGCCGCCCAGGTACTCGTCGTAGCGGTTCGTGACCATCTCGACCATCGCGGTGTTGATCTCCGCGGCGGTCACGCTGGCCGCTCCAGCACTGAGAGCGACCATCACGTCCATGCCGCCACCGACACCGATGACGAGCACGTCTGGCTTCACTTCGCCGCGCGCGTGGTAGGTGACCAACGCGCTCGCCGACTGGACCTTGTTGATGAACGACTCCTTGACGATCTCGCCAGCGCCCTTGATCAACAATGTCGGTGCGGTGCCGTCCTGGCCGACGGCGCGGACAAGGAGCGCACGTTGTGCCTCGTATCCGACGTTCCCGCCGTGCGCCGGCATGCTCTTGTGCTCGGGACCGATCTCGACCTCCGCCGTGGCAGAGAAGATTCGATCGAAGTCCGACAACTCCTTCCCCTCGAACCCGATCTTGCCTGCGGCGAACGGCGGGTGCCACTCGACGTGCGGAAGGCCGATCACCTTGCCGGTCCCCGAGAACGACAGGAAGACGAACAGTCCGACGACGACGCCTATCGACCCCGAGATACGGTGTGCCTTCGACGCCGCGAACGCGAACAGGAAACCGGAGAACAACGCCACCGAAGCCGCGATCATGACCGTGGCCGGGCCGCCGAACACCGTCAAGATGACGACACTCGCGGCGCCTCCCGCGCCAGATCCGAGGAGGTCGACGAAGTAGAGCTTGTTCACGTGTCGGACGAAGCACGTCAACACCGTGCCGAGCGCCATGCCCGCGAGAAGGAAAGGCACCGCAGCGATCGAGTAGAGCGCGAGCAACGAGAGGAGGTTGCTCTTGTCCTCCCACAATTTCAGGCTGTCGATCTCGACCAGCCGCATCGCGCCGAACGCGAGGACGACACTCAGTCCGTAGGCAACGGTGTAGCCAGACAGCGCTCCGAACGGTGGTTCCTCGCTCTTCCGACGCCGCGCGGTCAGGATGCTGCCCGACGCGCCGAAACCCAGCAGCGCGATGGACACGACCATGTAAGTCAGGTGGTGCCACAACATGATCGCAAAGACCCTTGTCAGCGCGATCTGGAGCAGGACTACGGACGAGGCCAGGAGGAAGACCCCGGCGTAGGTAAGTCTGGGCAAGCGTTGCATGGAAGGACGGAGAAACATAGCCCCATACCCGTCCCCGTGCGTCGTGGCTTCGAGTCGGAAATTCAGCCTTTCTGCGGCTGCGACCGTGCTGCCCTGGATCCCTTGCCAACGCGAGGTGCAAGCCGAAGGGTGGGGAGATCGATCCGGTGTGGGCAACTGCTATTGCGACGAATCCACGAACGCGATCACTTGCAGAAGCGCCGCTGTAGACCGTTCGACGCGACGACGATTTTGTCCTTCACCGACAGCGCCTGGAACGTCAGGTGGAAGCCGTCGAGTTGCAGGTCGTTGAGCACGGTCATCGGGATGTTCGCCGCACCCAAGAAGAGAACGGCACAGAAACACCGACTACTCAGCATCATCGCTTCCACCTGTAGAGTTGGAGCGGGGGCGCGCATGGTGTGCACGGCGAAAGATCTTCCGGCTACCCCGAACACGTCGGATGGGATTTGCCGGCGTGCGGTTCAGCTCACGAACTGCAGGACAACATCGAGCAACCCGGGCGGTGACGGGCCCAGTCCGGGCGCTTCACCGCGAACTCCTCCTGATCAGACTGCTCGTCGTAGGGGTGGCGAAGAACCTCCAGCAAGTCTTGGATCTTGCGGAAGTCCCCGGTCTCCGCCTTGTCGATGGCGAGTTGTGCGAGGTAGCTCCTCAGGACGCACGTCGGATTCACGGCGTCCATGCGTTCGCGGCGCTCGATGTCGGACGTACCATCGCGACCGCCGCGCTCCGCGTAGCTACGCAGCCTGTCGACGGTCCGTGCGCGAGTACGGCGTAGGTCCGGCACCCTTTAGCTGCAGCATCTGGGGCTCGCCGCCGGGCGTCACGACCCCACCGAGATTGATCGCCCGACCGTCGCCGAGTTGTCCGGCCCAGTTGCCAAACTGGTGACCGCCGTAGCACATCGCGTGCGGATCCATGTCGGCGAGCACGCGGTTGCCAGCGAGCACTTCGGCGAACGACTGATCGCGGCATGCCGCTTCGGAAAGGCCCAGGTCCGACGCGACCTCCGGCGAGTGCGCCACGTAGAGCGGCTTCGCGAAGCACTTCGGCGTCACCCGCGAGCAGCAAGCCCCGATGACCTGCCGCTGCGCGTTTGTCACATCCGGATCTGCCGGCAGTTCCCGAGTGAACCGGTTGTCGAAGGGCAGGCTATCGATTGTGTCGTGCATGGGCCCCGAACACAGTGCCGAAAGAAACGGTCAGACGCCCAGGCGTTTCATCTTGCTCTGCAGTGTCGTCGGGTTGAGTTCGAGGATGGCTGCCGCGCCGTCCGCGCCGTAGATCTTGCCACCGGACTCATCGAGCGCGGCGCGGATCGCTGATCGAGATGCTTCGGCGAAACTCGAGGCCTGCCGCGGTCGTCTCTCCGGCTCTCCTCTGCGCGCGCTTCTCGCGCCGAGGTCGTGGGGGATCCTGAGTCGGTCCTCCCGACCCAGGATGACGCTCTCCTCCAGGACACTCGCCAGTTCCCGCACGTTGCCGGGCCAGGTATGCGCGGCCAGTCGTTCGATGTCGCCAGGTCCGACATTCGACACGGGGATGCTCATGCGCACGCTGATGGACTCGAGCAGGGCGTGCACGAGGGAGGGAAGATCCTCCAGACGCTCCCGCAGCGGAGGAAGCTCGACGCGGAACACATCGATGCGCCAGAACAAGTCCTCGCGAAACTCGCCCGAGGACACGAGGCTCGCGAGGTCTCGATGGGTGGCCGCGACGACGCGCGGATCAACCTTGATCGTGCGCGAACCTCCGACTCTCTCAATCTCGCCTTCCTGCAACGCCCGCAGGAGTTTCACTTGCTGCGCCAGCGGAAGCTCGGCCACCTCGTCGAGAAACAGAGTGCCGCCGTGCGCCCGTTCGAATCGTCCCTTGTGCGCACTCGTCGCGCCGGTGAACGCGCCCTTTTCGTGGCCAAACAAATCGCTCTCGACCAGGTTCTCCGGCAGCGCGCCACAGTTTACCGCGACGAACGGGCCGCGCCGCCGCGACGAACGGGCGTGGAGTCGTCGGGCGAAGAGCTCCTTGCCGGTCCCCGACTCGCCGCACAGCAGCACCGTGGTATCGTGAACCGCCACCAAGTCGATCCGCGTCCGCGCGGCCCGCATCGTGGAACTGCGGGAGATGATGTCAGGACCACCCGTCAGCACCTCGACTTCGGAACGCAATCGACGCCGCTCCTCGTTCACTTGCCGCGAGCCTGTCGCGAGACGCTCGATCATCGCGCACTGCACGACCGCCAACTCCAGGAGCCGGGCGACCGCGCGCCAAGGTATGGCAGGCGCGCGAGCCGCTTCGAGGTAGAGAATGGCGACACCGCGCTCGGGCAAGCCCGTGAGCGGAATCACGACGACGCGACTGGCGCCCAGCTCTTGCGCCTCTGCGTCCGGGGGCACGGAGATCGCTGACTCTGCCGTCATCCCGTCCGCGGCTCTCGACGTCGCCGGTGCGCGGAGGTCCTCCTCCGTCTCCCCGCGCTCGATCCGGTATCGCTCCATCCGGTGCGTCCAACCCGAGAGAGACGGAGTGCGGATCTCGAATGCGACGAGTCGAGCCGACGCGGACAACACCTCCGAGGCTCGGCGCACCAAAGCTCGCCGCGTCGCCACGTCGCGGAAGCCTCGCGCCAGGGAGCCCAACAGGGCGACGGTCGGATCATCGTCGATGCGCTCGCTCACGGCTCAACGATATCTCATCGCCTCACTGTCATGTCGTGTATACCCGATGATATATCAGTGTCCCCGCTGGAAGGGTAGACAGCGATCGCGTCGGCGATCTGTAGCAACCCCTGGTTCTGCAAGAGTTTCAGTCGGACACCCGCGATCCGAAGCCCGTATTGGGGCAGCCGGCACAGCCCGTGCTTTGGCACCCGCGTGGCCTACGTCATCACATCACGCTGCCAGTCCAACTGCCTGCAGGACTGCGTCAAGACCTGTCCGGTCGATGCGATCCACGGCCCGACCGACGCCGAACACGTCCTCAGCGCCCGCGCCTCGGGTCGCCCGCTCGACCCCTCTCCCGCGAAGGTCCAGATGTTCATCGACCCTGAGACGTGCACGGTCGCGGCGCCGTTCCGGGACGAAGAGGTCCCTGTCGAGTATGAAGGCGACATCCAACAAAACGCCGACTTCTTCGCGGCCTGAACCCAGTCTCGTTGCCGTCGCCGTCAAACAGACAGATGCTTGAGACGAAACAGAAACGCACGGGGACTAGCGCCCCCGTCCATTTGCCATGATCAACCTCGCCCTCCGCGATTCTCTACTCCTTCTCGTCCTGGCTTCGACCACCTTCGCGCAGGATGTCGCGAAGAAAGAGCAGGGTGTATCCAAGGACACCGTCTGGAAGGTGCTCGGCGAGATCGGCATCGGGGCGGCGGACAACGACGTCGTCGCCACAGGCGTCAGCTACATGAAAGAGTTCATCGCGGCGGGTGTGGAAGACGGCAATGATGACCATTTCACGAACGTATCGTTCCTGACGCCCGAGACGTTCGCCGCGTTGCCGCTCCGGTATCGGTTCTTCCTCGACCCGAAAGTGGACAACCACAGCCCCATCCCCCTCCTCGTCTTCGACCATGAGAAGGAGATCGCCTTCGACAAGATGTTCGCGAACATGAATCCGGAGCCCCTCGAAGGCGCGGCGGCGTGGCATGTGCGCGGCGTGCACATGTGCAAGGTGAAGCGACCAAACGGAGGTTTCCGACTGAACTTCGGAAAGCGCAACTTCTTCGGCAAGTCACCGACCGAGAACCCACTGTTCACGACGTACACGGAGATCACGGCCAAGCCCGACAACGAACGACTGATGACCCGCCTGCGTCAGATGCCTGTTCACGCGATGTTCGACTTCCGCAAGATCCTCAACACCCTCGAGAACAAGTTGCTCAGCGAGAACTTCGCAGCGTCCCTTTCTTGGACAGCCCGAACCGGCACGATGCTGCGCCTGCTCTTCTGACTGAGCGCCGCCCGAACGATCCGCGAACACATCTTCTCTGGCCGCACCCCGACGGACCCGCACGTCGTCGCGCTTGCGGCCTGCTTCGCGGTGGCCATCTGGGTCTGGGCGACCCACTACAAGTTCTTCCGCCGACGACAGGGACTCTCAGCTGTCGAGCCACGGCGTACGTGATGGCCTCACTCGACAACCACGCAATCATCACAGTCAGCCCGGCGTCGTACACCTTGGCGTCGAGGGCGCACTACTTCTTCGTCGTCTCTCCGCATGCGAGAAACGCCATGACTGCGAACTGCGTCGCCGCGTGGCTGATGAAGTGCTTGCCATCTTTCTTCGGGGAACGCACGAACCAGCGACCACTCCGACGTTGGTGCGCACGCAGCCATGCGAGGCCCTTGGTGATGCGCTCATCGTCCGCCGGGACGCCCGCCTTCCGGAGGACGAAAATCGCGAAGCCCGTCGCGTAAGCATCCACGGTGAGTTTCTTCGCGTCGTCCTTCCCGCGCTTCCACTTTCCCGCGCCCAGATCGACGAGGCGCCATCCACCTTCCTCGCGTTGCAACGCGAGCAGCTCATCACGCCACTTCTTCTGGAGCTTTGCGGGAACAACTTCGGGGAGTTTCGCGGCAGCCCAGAGCATCATCCCCTTGTTGTGCGGGTTGGCGGGCGGGTGCGCTCGAAGCCAGCCGAGGAGCTTCCGTACGCCTTCCTTCGCCTTCTTCGTACGGCGGTATGACCCGGGCACGGCACCAACTGCGACGGCGACCAGCGTTGCGCCGAAGTGGTCGTCGACTTCGAACGGCGGCCAGTTGCACTTCAGCCACCCGCCCCACGCTCCGTCTTCGTCCTGCTTCTTCCAGATGTGATCGAGCCCACGGATCGTCACCTTGTCGAGACGACCGTTGGTGGCCATGTCGCTGATCGCCAGAAAGCTCGTGGTCGCGACGATCCCTTCGATCGCTCCCTTGCCACGCTTTGGCTTCTCGTCGGCGACGACGTACCGCTCGAGATAGCTCTTGGCGAACGCACGGTTCGACGTGTTCGCTGCATGCGTCTTCGAGACCAGTGGACGCGAGATCAGGAAGAGACCGTTGGTGTGACACGTGACGCACCCGTACGTCTTCCTCCAGCGCCGCGAGGCGTCGTCGAGAAACGCCACCGATTTCTTTAGCGAGAACGCCTTCGCGATCGGCTCGTCCGCGCGGTTCGGCTGGACCTTGGGCTTGTCCTGCACGCCGGCTCCGAGAAGCAGGAGAACCCCAGTGATGACAATCCATACTCGCGACATGACGACTACTCCTCGATCGGCGCGGAATCGAACCGGCCTCAGCCTACCCAGAACGGTGCGAAGCTCGCAACCGCGATGAAGATCATGCTCAGTGCGCAACTGTTGACGGCTAAGATCCGTGCATGCGAATCGCGCCAGTTCTCGTCGCGGCCATCCTTACGGCCGCGCACACTTCCGCTCAGTCAGCGCCATCGATCGGCTGGCGAATCGCGAAGCTGGAGAACCCCACAAAGCAAGGCAAGAAGGTGCTGAACGCCGTCGTGCACTACCCGGCGAAGGTCGGCTCGAAACGCCCGCGGAACGCCGCACTCGCCGCAGGAATGACCATCTTCCCGGTGATCGTGTTCCTGCACGGCTACGGCGCATCGGGCGGGATGATGGTTTCGATCGGGCAGCACTTCGCCGAGCACGGCTACGTCGTCGTGCTGACGAACACCACCCGCAAGGATCGCAAGAAACAGGCGATCAACGCGAGCGCGTTTTTCGACGCACTCGAGAAGGTGAACAAGGACAAGGAGTCATTCTTCGCCGGGCGACTCGACATGAAACGCGTCGGGATCTCCGGCCATTCCATGGGTGGCGGCAACACCCTGCGGGTGCTTGCCAAAGACAATCCGGGCTACAAAGCTGGCTTCTGTTTCGCACCGTGGACGACAAGGGGTGCGGGCGAGGACGAGTACATCGCCCGGTTCACGAAGAACGTCGACGTCCCTCTAGCGATCGTGCACGGCGTCAAGGACAAGGTGCTGCCGTGGAAGGAGAACGCGGTGCGACTCTACGACGCGGTGAAGAAGGACAAGGCATTCCGGTCGCTCTGGGTGCTCGGCGACAAGGCGACCCACGTCAACATCGCGGTCCCGTCGATGCTGCGCCGCGCCAGCGACCCCACGTTTCAACTCTGCTCCGGCATGGCGACCGCGTTCTTCGACCGCTTCCTCAAGGGCAAGAAGAAGGCACTCGATAGGTTCCTCGACCCGAAGAAGAAGCCGAAGGGCGTCGAGGCCTTGCACATGAACGCGTCGCAAGGCGCTGAGAAGACGGCAGGCGAGTCAGCGAAGGAACGCCAGAGCGCCTGACACGCTCTGGCTCCTAGTCCTGTTTGAGAGCGGGGCTCGCCAGGAGGAACTCGCGGCGCTCCGCGAAGAACTTCTCCAGTCCCGGCCTGCGGTCGCTGCCCTGACTCAGGGCTTCCACGAAGGCCTCGTAGCCGTAGAGCGCCTTGTCGTCCGCCTTGACGATCGGCTCGATCTGCCTGCGCCACTTCGCGATCAGCGGCGAGACTTTCTTCCAGTCGACCCAGGTATCGAGCAACTCGCGGCAGTTCTTCAGGTACTGCGCCCGCCACTCCGGGACAGCGAGGAGCTTGCTTGACAGCGCCGCGCGTTCTTCATCGGCTCGCGCCAACGGATCCATGATCGCGCCGCGCGCGCGCCGACGACGCGCGCCCTCGCGACCGAAACCGCCGGGTCCGCCGCCGTAGTTGAACGCCTCGTTGTTGTCCCGGAACAACGGATAGAACCGACCGGACGGATGCAAGTAGAGCGCGTAGTCGCTGCCGCGATAGTGGTAGCCATCGCCGTCCATCAAGATGTTGTCCACCGCGAGGTATCGCAGCGCGTGATCGACATCGAGGATCTTCGGTAGCTTCTTGCGAAGCTCATCGGGCGAACTCTTGCTCAGCGTCTCGCACAGGTTCATCAGTGCCTTCCACGCCTTCTTCTTCGACTTCGCCGACTTCAGTTCGTACTTCGTCTGATAGTCCTTCGCTTTCGAGCCCTGGTAGGCCAACGCCGCCTCGCCGCTGAAGTTTGGGCCGATCTTCCAGCGCGCTCCCTTGCGCGTCTTGAACGCCTGCTCGATGAAGTCCTTGTTCAACTGCTGGTCGTTGATGTAGAGACCCCAGCTCTCGCCGTTGATCACGAGGTGCACAAAGCAGGCTTTCGTCATCGCCACGTAGTGACTCGCGATGTGTGAGAACAGCACGGTCCGCATGAAGGACGGATCGGCGTGCCCGTTCAGCAGGTTGACCGTCTTGTGACCCGCGAGCTTCTGCTTCGGATTCGTGTAGTCGAGTGAAATCGAGAACGACTTCTTCTTGCGGTTCGTGATCGAGAAGTACGACGACGACCCCCGGAAGTGCACGCCAACCCCGGGGTACTCCTTGCCGTCGACGGTGAGCTTGGCCGGCACGTCGACGTCGGTCCGATAGAACAGCGCCATCTCCTCCGCCCACTTCGGATTTTCGAAGTCGAGGAAGACCGTGCGAATCACGTCGACGTCGAAGAGCTCACGGTCGGCGTAGTGCTTCACGCTGTCCCGGGCGATCTGGCGCGGTTTCAGCTTGGTCTCCGGCGCGGGACGACTGCGACGCCGCCGCGGCGGGTTCTTCTGCTGCTCCTCCTTCACCCAGTACATTGCCGCCGACCGCTCCTTGCCCTCGAGCCGACCCGTCTTGTTGACGTCGAATTGCTTGACGAGCTTCTTCTTCGCGAAGCGAGGCACCGGGCTCGGCGGGCGGGCGGGGGTCTGGGCTTCGAGCGCCGGCGCCAGGAACAACGAGAAGAGGACGAAAGCGTGCGTATGATGTGTCATGGAGATCAGGAGGTGCGCCGATCAGCGAGCAAGCTGCGCGTAGTGGTAGTGCGACTGCAAGGTAAGCGCCAGAGCGAGAGCCGTGCGAATGTTCATGATCTGGTCCAACGGGTTCTGATCACTTCTTGCGGAGGAACCGCTTCCACTTCACCGTGACGTCGTTCTTCGCCGGGGGCCCGGACGTGCTCCGCCCTTCACCCACGAGCTCCGACATCAGCTTGGTGAGCTCCGCGACGACGTCGGTCTTCTCCGCGTAGAGGTTCTTCGACTCCGCGAGGTCTCTGCCCAGGTGGAACAGCTGCCCGGGCAACTTGTCCCGTCCCTTGGCCCAGCCGCCGGAGCCGGGGCCAAAGATCAACTTCCAGCCGCCGCGGCGGATCGAGAGCAAC
The DNA here is from genome assembly GCA_964469555.1 of uncultured candidatus Brocadiaceae bacterium. GTDB lineage: Bacteria > Planctomycetota > UBA1135 > UBA1135 > UBA2386 > CAYYAQ01. The sequence continues at coordinate 28,244 of CAYYAQ010000031.1, forward strand.
CCACTCATCGACTGGCTGATCGCGTGCTCGCGGATCGGAGTGTCCTTGCCTTCGAGCAACGGGTGCAAGTTGAAGCTGTCCTCCCCGGCCATCGGCGGAACTTCGACACCGGCCATGGACGCGCACGTCGCCATGATGTCTGCCTGATGCGCGAGCTGACCGCACACCGTGCCGGGCTTCACGACGCCGGGCCATCGCACGATGAACGCGACGCGGTGACCGCCTTCCCAGACATCCGACTTGTAGCCGCGCAGCGGCCCACTCGGGTAGTGCCCCATCTTCTCGAGCGCCTTCGCGCCGACGTAGGGCGCACACCCATTGTCGCTCGTGAAGATCACGATGGTCTGCTTCGCTTCGCCGCTCTTCTCGATCGCGTCGAGAACGCGCCCGATCACGGCATCGGTTTCCATGACGAAGTCGGCGTAGAGGTTGAGCTCGCTCTTGCCCAACCACTCGTTGTTCACGGAGAGCGGCGTGTGCGGCGCGGTCAACGGCATGTAGAGGAAGTACGGCTCCGACTTCTTGGCCGCCGCGGTGATGAACTTCGACGCGCGATCACCGAGCGCCGGCAAGATCGGCTCGAGCTTCCAGTCCGCGAGGGCGGGTCCCTGGAGGCTGGCCTGGTTGTTCTTCAAGAGCCGCGCGGGCATGAACTCCGACGGGATGCCCACGGTGCGGTCGTTCTCGATGAAGCAGAACGGAGGCCAGTTGGGCACGTCCGTGCCGAAGTACTGGTCGAACCCGCGCGTGATCGGTCCCCCGGCGATCGGCTTGGAGAACGCCTTGTTCCACGCGGCTCGATGGGCGTCGGTCGCGGTGGCGTCCTTCTTGCCGCCGAAGAACTTCTTGTCCTTGCTGTCGATCGGCCAATCCCATCCGAGATGCCACTTGCCGACGCAGGCGGTCTGGTAGCCGTGGGACTTCAACATTCCGGCGACCGTGAGGCGGTCCGGCGCGATCAGCGGCTTGCCCCACTTCCCGACGATCCCTCGCTGCAGGCGCGTGCGCCAGTGGTAGCGACCCGTCAAGAGCGTGTAGCGCGACGGCGAACACACTCCCGAGCTCGAGTGAGCGTCGGTGAATCGCATGCCCTGCGCGGCGAGGCGGTCGATGTGTGGAGTCAGGATCTTGCCCCGCTCGGGGTTGTAGCAAGACACGTCCCCGTAGCCGAGATCGTCCGCATAGATGACGACGATGTTGGGCTTGTCCTGCGCGGTGACCGCTGCGCTCAAGACCGAGGTGAAGAGGAATGCCGCGAGAGGGAGGTGCCGTCTCATTGTGTCGCTTTCGGGGGTCGGGCAAGAGTATCCAAACGCATGCCCAAAGCAGCAAGGACCCTCGGTCGGGACATCCCTTCTGACGTCGCACCCCCCGTTACGCCGGAACCGAGGGTGCTACACTGGCTGACGCGGCGTCTCGACCTTGTCCCTGTCGGAGGTAGTCACATGACCGCTCACCGCTTGCCTCTCGTTCCCCTCGTGGCGATGGTTCTCGCGGCCCTGCCCGGTGTGCTAGCGCGTTCCCTTCCGGCCCAAGGAGTCAAGGTCGATTGGATTCCGTCGACGAAGCAGGTGACGCACAACACCGAAGTCACTCGGATCCTCACGGGCGTCGGCTGGGTCACGGTGAAAGGAGGCCTCTTCGCCTGCCTGGCACGGAATCGAGAGAATTCGCCCTACTCCCGCGTGTCGTAGACGATCACGCGTTCGAAGTGCGGACCGAACCTGTCGCGAAACGTGTCGTGCACCGGGTCGGACTGCCACGCGGTGGCGACCTCCTCGTTCGCGAACACGAGCGCACTCATCACCTGGTAGGAACCGTCGACGACGTCGCGGTCGGTTCCCGCAGGGCGACCGACGAACACGTGCTCGACGCCGTTCACCTGTGAGATCTCCTCTTTGTAGAACTTCGCGATCTCGGCGGCGGTGTCATCCGGTGCTTCGGCCTTGAGCCAGAAGACAACGGCGTGCATCAATCGTGCGACGGTCATCGCCGGATCCTAGCGCTTCCTGCCCGCGTCTACTCGACCAGCTTTGGCGCTCTTCTTGCGACGTCCCGGAGCCCGGGGTCGCGGGGTCCCACGCACCGGCGCGCGGGAGCCGTCCTTTCTGGGCATCAACGTCCGCGGCGACTTCGCGACACCGACCGGTCGGCAACCGTCCCCCTTCGTCTCCCCATCGCCGAGGTCGAGCCGTGCTGCTTGCATCAACTTCGACAACCGATCGACGACTTTCGGGTGCTTCGCCACGACGTTGTCCTTCTCGCCGATGTCGCGACCGAGATGAAACAGCCGCCGCACGCCGTTGGGACGCGGCGGAACGTGGAGCTTCCACAATCCCGAACGGACCGCCATCAGCCGATTGCGGCGGTAGTAGTAGAACAGGTCGGTGGGCGACCGCGCGCCTTCCGTGCCGAGCAACAGCGGGACGATGTCGCCGCCATCGAGCTTCCGCCCCTTCGGCAACGCGGCGCGGGCGAGCCCCGCGAACGACGGCAGCAGATCCATCGTGCTCGTGATCTCGTCACTCGTCTTGCCGGCGGGTACGTGGTCCGGCCAGCGCACGATGCAGGGCACGCGGACACCACCTTCGAACGTGCTCCCCTTCTTCGCGCGCAACGGTCCCGACGACCCGCGCGCCGCACCGTTGTCGGAGGTGAACAGCACGAGCGTGTTCTCGTCGAGGCCCAGCCGCTTCAACGTCTTCAAGATCTCGCCCGTACTCCAGTCGATCTCTTCGATCGCGTCGCCGAGGATCCCGTTCTCCGACTTGCCTTTGAAGTTTGCTCCAGCGTGCAGCGGCACATGCACCATCGTGTGCGGCAGGTAGAGGAAGAATGGTCTCTCCTTGTTCCGCTCGATGAACGCGACAGCCTCCCTCGTGTACTCGCCCGTCAACAACGACTGGTCTGCGGCCTCGCGCAGCACCTTCTCTCCACGCATCAACGGCAGTGGCGGGAAGTTCCGATCCTCCGGTCGCCGCGCGGGGAACATGTCGTTCGAGTACGGCACGCCGAAGAATTCGTCGAAGCCCTGACGGGTCGGCAGGAACTGCGGCTGGTCGCCGAGGTGCCACTTTCCGATGCACGCGGTGGTGTAGCCCTTCGTCTTCAGCACTTCCGCGATCGTGACCTCATCGGGGTGCAGACCGTTCGTGTCGCCGGGCATGAGCACACCGTGCCACGACCCCTGGTGCAACCCGACGCGCTTCGGATAGCTACCGGTCATCAGCGCGGCGCGCGACGGCGTGCACACCGGCGCCGCGTAGAAGCTCGTGAGGAGCGTCCCCTCCTTCGCCATCTGATCGAGAACCGGCGTCCTGTTCTTCTTGGAACCGAACGGGCCGATGTCGCCGTAGCCTAGGTCGTCGACGAAGATCACGACGAAGTTCGGGGGTCGTTGTTCTTGCGCGCGGGGAACGGCGCACGCAGCGAGAACGAAGGCGACCAGAGCGCTGCCGAAGAAGTTACGAGCGAGCATGGCCGAGCCAGCGTCCCCGCTTCGTACGCGCGGCGCAAGCTGCGGTCGCCGACTCGAACGGGAAGATCGAAATTCTGGAAGACGCCCGTAACCACTCGGCCATCGGGAACCACTGGACCGTGGAGGGGCAACCTCGCCGCTCCGACGAACAGTGGCTTGACAAAGGAGAAGCTGATGCAGGTATTTGTCTTTCGAACGAGTTGGGTCCGCGTGGGATCGATCGTCACCGTTCTCGCTGCCGCGAGCCTGGGTCTCGCCGCGACCTCGGACAACCGCGACTGTCCCAATTCGGGGATCACGGAGATCGCTTCCACGATCAGGTATGGCGGCATGAAGACGTGCGGCACCGGCCTGAAGATCTCCACCGGAGGGCTGACGGTGAACAACCCGAAAAGCCAGTGTCCGTACTTCGCCATCTACGAGCCGGTGCACCACTTCCCCACACACAAGGTCGGCTTCAAGGCGGTGCCGGCTGGCCAGGTGCCGATCACCATGATCTCGTTCAAGTGCGCGGACAGGTGGCTGCTCGGCTTCATCCCCATTCCGATCGGCAGCGAATGCACTGTCTCGGGGACGAAGAACGCGGGGTCCATCCAGAACTACCTCGAGCTCTCGTGCAACGGCGGACGGAACCGAGGTGAACCTGGCACGAACGGCGGGCGCGGCAAGCTCCCGGGAGGCAAGTAGGCGATGACCGGCCAGTTCGAGAGTCAGGGTGAGCGCCGGCTCGGTCGGCGCATCGTCGCGGTCATATTCGCAGGCGTGACGATCGCGGGCTTGTGGGCGTGTTGGCCGCGCGAACCCACCGTCCCCTCGGTGACACCGAAGCTCGTTAGTCCGGACCCGTGGACACCAGGAGAGGGCGACGACGAGGACTCGCCGCTCCCGCGCTTCATCGAAGACGAGTTGCGGGCGATGGTGAAGGCCGGGGAGTCGACACCCCAGACCGGTGACGTAGCCGACTTCGACGCACTGCTCGAACAACTCGTCGCGATCACCGTGATGGCACACGACGCGGCGAAGGCTGATGACGGCGCGAAAATCGAGCGCCTCGAAGAACCAGGCAACGCGATCCTCCGGCGCATCCTCACCCACGTCGAGGACCCGGACAACATGGCGCTGTTCTAGCTGACGGGGCTCCCTTCGGAGGACACGACCCTTTGCGGCACGGCACGCCGACACCTCTGCCTCGGAATCCTGCGCCGGGGCCTCGAGCGGAGGCTCATGGGCTTCGAGACCGGCGGCAGCCGCGACCCGCTCGATCACCTCGTGCGGACCATGCTCGAGTCGATCCCGCAAGACGAAGTCGTCGCTGGCGACCTCTCGAAACTGCTGACGGGCACGAGGTATCTCGGCGTCGCCCACGAAGCGCCTGTCCTCGACGTGGTCGCGTTGGCGGCGGAGGATCGCTACCTGATCCCTTGGGTCACCGGCATCCTCCAGACACTCTGGGACAACCTGCAGGCGGAGGGCGCCCGCACCTCGGAGGAACTGATCCACCTCGCGTTGATGTTCCGATCGGACGCCAATCGGGCGAAGCGGTTGGTCGCGCTGCGGCACCTGCTCGTCGCCGGCGGGGGGCGATACCGCGAGCTCGTGTTGCATGAAGTCGTCTCCACAAGGGACGAGGAGCTCTGCGCCGAGTTGACGATGACGGTCGCCACGAAGCTCCCACCACAAAAGGCGATCACCACGCTCGAACGTCTGAGCATGGTGACGACACGGCAACTGATGCCGGCATTCATGACACTCGGCGAGCGTAAGCCACGAATTCTGGTCGAAGCGTACGAGCGGAATCTCGCGGACGGCACGCGGGCGGACTACCGCGCGGAGTTGGTCACCGGCGCGGGGTTTGGCGGCGGTTCGGTCGGGTTGAAGGTCGCGAGGATGGCGTTCGAACACGACCCGGATCCGACGGTGCGGTCACGGGCGATGTTTGCGCTGACGGGACAGGCCGGCGCCGCCGAGGGTGAGAAGATCCTGATGGCGGCGCTCGACGACCCGGCGTTCGCCAAACATCCGGGGCGGCTGGGTCAGGTCGTGCTCGCGTTGCAGAACCTGGTCGCCACGGGGAACCCGAACGCGGTGGACCGTGTGGGCCGGCGGCTGAAGGGGATGGGCCAACTGGATGCAGAGGATCGACGTCGGCTCGAGATGATCCTCGAACACGCCCTGCCGAAGAGTGGCGGGCAGCGGAGGAGCGGGAAGTGAACGCGGGGACGCATTCCTGTGGCTGCGTTCCTCAAGGTCGCGAGGGCTGCCGTGTTGTGCTGAGCCTGTGCGATCCGTGCCAACCGCGTGGAGCGCGGGGTCGACTCCACTCGATGAGGGTGGAGGAGAAGGCGGACGGCTACTTCTTCTTCTCGTTGTGAATCGTGTGCTTGCGCAGGCGCGGGCAGTACTTGCTCAAGCTCAGCTTCGGCGTGCCAGGCTTCTTGCGGATCGTGTAGTTCCGTTCTCCGGTCTCGGAGCAAACCAGGTGGACGATCTCTCGTTTCTTCTTGGGCTTGGCCATGTCTCTCTCCCCATCTGGGGACGTTTGGGCGGCGAACCTTACCGGACCTGGGGGCGGGTGCAAGGCCGACCAGGACCATCGCCGGGATTTTTGGCACCGTACAAGCGAAAGGCCTGACACCGAGGTGCCAGGCCCATCAAAAAGGGGGGGGTGCGCCAAGACTTGACTCGCTCTTTCCTTCTCAGACACCGGTGCTATCGGAACAACGAATTGGCGGGCTGAAGCGGAGGTTCCTTTTTCGACAGCCGGACCCAGATTTCGCGTGTCGAAAATCGGTACGGGGTCGGGATGCCCGGTGGATGCCGTCGCCGCGACTCGATCGGTGGCGCCCCGGGCTGCAGTCCAAGCTCGGCAAGGACCTCGCCGACAACCACGAAGGACTCCGCTTCAATGTCGCGCGCGCCGGCGAGGGCAAGCTTCCGCGATTCGAACTCAAGGCCAAACGGCTTCAGGACCTGCGCGACCAATAGGACACTCCGATGACCGACCAAACCACCGACCTGTTGGGCAAGGAACTCACCGACGACGAGAAAGAACTGCTCGACCTCTACGCAAGGCTCAAGACGATGTCCGCCCGCGAAGACCTCGCGCCCTGCGCGCTGATGAACGTGCGCCAGGCGATGGTCATGCTCTGGAACGCGTGCACGAACCTGGAGCTCATCTACGAGGAACCGGGGGTCGACTAGCCGTCCGCCTGCTCCCTGGATTCCTGGCCCCTGGACACGACTCGGGCCGCAACGCCGGCCGCCAGGATTGCACAGGCTCAGGGTTCCGCCGCCGCTCGCCTGCCTCGCCGTTGATCCTCACCCGCGATGCTTGATACTCGCGTGAATGAATCTGGCGTTCATCACGAAACGATACGGTCGAATCGGGGGCACGGAACGTGACCTCCACGAGCTGACCGTGCGGCTCGTTGCCCGCGGCCACGACGTGCACATCTACTGCACCGAAGTGCGCATGGAAGCACCTCACGGCATCAAAGTACACCGAGTGCCCGTGGTCGGATTCGGACGCCTTGCGCGCTTCCTCTCGATCGCATGGCTCGGCCCTCGCAGGGCGCGAAGAAACGGGCACGACCTCGTCATCTCGTACGAGCGCGTCTTCCATCAGGACATCGCCCGTTGCGGCGGAGGCACCCACCGCGTGTTTCTACAACGGATGGCGAAGAAGAGCTCGCCCTTGACCCGGCTGTTCCGCGCCCTCGACCCGTACCACAAGCTCGTCAAGTTCACCGAGAAGCGCCAGTTCACCGCCGGCAATTTTCGCCGCGCGCACGCCGTGTCAGAGTTCGTCAAGCAGGAACTCATCGACATCTACGACGTGGACGACTCGAGCATCGACGTGATCTACTGCGGCGTCGACACCGACATCTTCCGACCCGAGAATCGCAGAACCGACGGAGCGGCGGTTCGCGAGGAGCTCGGGATCCCTCCTGACGACACCGTCGCCCTCTTTCTCGGCAACGGTTTCAAGCGCAAGGGACTCGATGCCTTCCTCGCGGGCATCGCCGCCACAGATGCCGTGCACGGCCTGATCGTCGGAACCGATTCACAAATCGCGAACTATCGAGACCTCGCGCGCAAGCTCGGGATCGAAGCACGCGTGCACTTCGTCGGGCAACAGTCGGAGACTTCCCGCTACTACGCCGCCGCCAACTTGTTCGTGCTCCCGTCGGTGCAAGAGGCGTTCGGCATCGTCGTGCTCGAGGCGATGGCCACCGGTCTACCGTGCCTGGTGTCCTCCCGCGCCGGCGCCGCCGAGGTGCTCCCGGAATCGATGGCCCGATTTCTTCTGCAGGCCCCCCACGATCCCACAGAGATGGCGACGAAGATCAAGGAAGTGCTCGAACCCGCAACGCACACGCGGCTCGCCGAGGACTCACGAAACGCCGCGATGAATTTCAGCCTGGAAGAACACGCGCGGGTTTCGGAAAAGCTGTACCGGTCGATGTGTGAGTGATGGCGCGCGGCTCCTGCAACATGTCCTCGAGCGCTTCCTGGCCATCGAGGGCACCAACAGCGCGCAACTACAGTTGTTCTTTCGCAATCCGGCGGAGGAACGCGCCAACCAGAAGCGGTTCTTCGAAGAGTGGCTCGGCGGCGCTGCGGCCTACGGACACTACAAGGGCATCCACGCCCGCCACCACACGCAGTGGATCAGCAAGCGCAACGCGTCCACCTGGCTGCGCCACTTCAAGGAGTCGCTCGCGGAGGCGGGTGTCCGGTCCTCGAAATAGCTCGCCGAGGACGTCAAGGAGCTCTTCGCCGTGCTGAGCGGGTCCGCCGGAGAGGGGAAAACTACAGCTTATCGCGCGCAAAGGTCGATACGGAGGGAGATCACGCCGGAGGTAGCGATGCCCGATGTAGTCCTGACCATGCGAAGCTCCGATCCCGCAGAAGTCCTGTGGAATCGGATGTTGTCCACCCGCGGCCTGTGCATGCAAGGAAGCCTCGCGGACAAGCGCGCCGGTGACGCCTTCTCGATCGAGACCGGCGCTGGCGACATCTTCACGGGGACCATCACGACCTTCGATCCACCACGCGAACTCACGCTCGTCGTCGAGAACATGCACCAATCCGTGCTCTGCGTCACCACGCACGAGATCGAAGACGCGCGCACCCGACTCGACTTCACGCTGTCGGCGATCGGCCTTCATCACGACGAGACCGACAGCTTCCGCTCCCGCTGGCGACTCCAGCTGAGCGATCTATTCCCCGGCGCGATCACATCCGACTAGAACTCGAGCGCGCACCAGCGCCACGGGGACTAGGAGGGCAACACCAACTCGCTCGCCTCGTACACCGGACCCTGCAAGCAGGTCTTCGAGTACGGCCAGCCCGCGAAGCGCGGACCCTGCACCTCGACGCTGCAGCCGTTGCACACGCCGTAGCCGCAGGCCATGTAGTTCTCCAGACTGAGGTAGCACCGGAGCCCGCGTTCGGCGCACATCCGCGCGACCGCATGCATCATCGGATCTGGACCGCAGCAGAAGGCGGTCTCGCCCTCGGTCACGACTCCTTTCTCCATCAGGGACGCGAGCAAATCGGTCACGAGTCCGCGGAAACCATGACTCCCGTCGTCAGTGCAGGGGTGCACATCGGCGAGGTCATCGAAGTCCTGCATTCCCGCGAGCAGCGCGACGTTGCGGCCACCGAACAGGAGGCGCGCCGGTACGCGTCCAAGCTCCACCTGCCGTTGGGCCAGAAGCAGGAACGGTGCGAGACCAATGCCGCCCGCGATGCAAACGGGGTTCTCGATCTCCTCCGGGAACGGTCTACCGAGCGGGCCCGTGACCCAGACTTCGTCGCCGGACTCGCAATCACGCAGCGCATTCGTACCCGGGCCGATGCCCTTCATCAAAAACGACCCGCTCTGACCCGAGGACTCGCGACCGTACAGGGAGAACGGGCGCGGCAACATCACCGGCCACTGGCTCTCGGTGCGCAACATGTAGAACTGCCCCGCCAGCGTCTCGGGGATCGGGCCTTCCACTTCGAGAACGAAGCACCCGCCGGAGAGGGAGCGGACTCTCGTCACTCGGTGCTTGCGCGTCTGTTGCATCGGGGTCGCGGCCCGTGGTCTGAGACCGGGCCATGCACATTCTTATCGTATTGGTGGGCGATTCGATAAGAATGTGCAACCATGGACATCACCCTCACCACCTGGTTCGCCATTCCCGCTGTCGGCGGTCTGATCGGCTACATCACCAACCGCCTGGCGGTGAAGATGATCTTCCGCCCCGTGAAGCCAGTGAACGTCCTCGGATTCAAGATCCAGGGGTTGATGGCCAAGCGGCAGCAGGACATGGCGCGCAGCATCGGCGACGTCGTCGGTGATCACCTCGTCAGCACCCGGGACATCGCCGATGGGCTCAAGGACTTCGACATGGAAGGAATGCTGACCGAGATGATCACGGTCGGTCTCGAGCCGAAGATCGCAGAACTGCGCAACCTCCCCCTGATCGGCGGGTTCCTGACCGACGACCGGATCGACGATCTGCGCAAGTCAATTGTGGACAGCCTATTGGAACGAAAGGGGGACATCCTCGACAAGGTCGAGGAGGCCCTCGAGCAGGGCCTCGACGTCCGCTCCGTGGTCACCGAGAAGGTAGCCGCGTTTCCCGTCGAGAAGCTCGAGACGCTCGTCCTGCAGGTCGCGGCGAAGGAGCTCCGTGCGATCGAGATCCTGGGCGGGGTTCTCGGCATTATCATCGGCCTCGGCCAGGTGGCGCTCCTGATGCTCACCGCCTGAGCCTGGCCGCGTTACTGTGACGCTAGCGATTGATACTAGGCTCACCCGAAGCCCCTCCAGAGAATTGCGCCAATGAGAATCCCCCTGCCCTGCACTGCCCTGAGCGTGGCCCTCCTGGCCGGGTTCGTGACCTCACAGGGCCCGACGACCAACACGTACTGGCAGCGCCAGTCGGGCACGAAGTTCTACAAGGAGCTCGAACCGTTCCGGAAGCCGAACGAGCGCGTTCTCGACGACCTTCTGAAGCTCGTTCTCGTCGACAACGTTGGGCTCGAGCATCGAGAAGGTGACTACGCCCGAGGCAATAGGCGCGGTGAGGCAAGCATCGAGCGCTCCGGCTCCCCTTTTTCTGGAAAGGCGGACGAGCGCAAGCTCGCCGGTTCGCAAGTCGAGACCAAGGCCCGGTTGCTCTGGATCCACGAGCCAGCGAAGAAGCGAGCTTCTCCTCCCAA